>CALGTK010000374.1 GCA_937904325.1 uncultured Planctomyces sp. | reverse complement strand
CCCCTTTGCCTTTGGGAACTCGGACAGGCTCACCACATTTCCGGCACTTGATGACTTTTCCGCGAGCTGCATCAGGAGCAGAAATCCCCGCTCCGCATTCGCACCGAACTTTGATTGGCATGAAGAACTCTCCGAGGCGCAATGACTGCCGCAAGCAAAGACCGCTCCGGCAAACAGCAAAAAGTTGAGAATATCCGACCCACGAATCCGGGCAACCGGATCCGGAATGAAGAGCTTACTTTAGCAGGGATTCACCGTCGTTTTCACGCGACAAACCCTCGCTCGCGACAGAGTCACCCAAGGAAAGCAGATGTTCCTGAGTCAACTTCCAGCCGCACTGACTTCAAAAGCTATCTTTTAAGGCGTATCTGCCTCGAAACCGGAGTGAAAGCCGCCCAACCACACTCCAGGAATACGCAGCGTGGAGTGAAGACGAACCAGGTCCGAGACAAATCGAAACGTGTACGAAGCTCTCAGCAACGATTCCGTCAAACAAGAAACCGCCATGAAACCATCCAACCATCCGCCCCTGTACCTGCTTGTTGCGGTGACCTCGTTCTTTCTGGGCACACTTACTGACTCGTTTGGAGATTCGGCGTCATCGGTCTCAACGCACACGCCCGCCACACCAACTATTCAAGCCATCACAGATTTACGTGACAAACCTGCCTCCGATTCTTCATCAGAGTCGGATCAGCAACGGGGAGAATTTCACAACAATCAACCGGCATTTCGCAATACACCATCGAATGACGTTTCGATCCATTCGCCCACGAGCGAGAAACCAGCATCGTCGAAGCCCACATCCACTGTACCGGTCTTAAAGACTCGGCTGGGCAACGTCGAAATCTTTACTGCCAATAACGATTGGAATCGCAATATCTCTGACCTCCCCGTCCACCGAATGTCGAGCACCTGGCTGCGGGCAATCGGGAACTCTGACCATCTGCATCCCGACTTTGGAACGGTCTGGCGAGGCGCGCCCATCGGTATCCCATTCGTCGTGGTGGATTCAGATCAGCCGAAAGTCAGAGTCAACTTTGAATACGACGACGAGAGCGATCCCGGACCGTACCCGATTCCGAAAGGAGCCCCGATCGAAGGCGGCCCAGACGCACCATTCGAAAGCGATCGACACATCATCATGATCGATCCGAGAAAGAAGCTGCTGTACGAAATCTTTCAGGCGATCCCCGATCCGGTTTTTGGATGGCGAGCTGGATCCGGCGCGATCTTCGATCTCAGTTCCGACAAGTTACGACCGGACGGCTGGACATCGTCTGACGCAGCAGGCTTACCGGTATTTCCCGGTCTTGTCCGATACGACGAAGTTGCAGAAGGCGAGATTCGGCACGCGCTTCGATTTACCGTCGAACGAACTCAGCGAGCGTACATCCATCCCGCCCGCCACTTCGCCAGCCGACACACGGATCCCACACTGCCGCCAATGGGCCTGCGAGTCCGCCTTCGTGCCGACTATGACATCGCAGAATTCCCGCCGAGCGCTCAGGTCGTGCTGAGAGCTCTGAAAAACTACGGGATGCTACTCGCGGATAACGGCAGCAACTGGTTCGTCTCGGGAGCCCCGGACCCTCGGTGGAAAGACAGCGACCTCGCCACGCTGAAGCGTGTCAAAGGCCGGGACTTTGAATGCGTCTATACCGGACCGCTGCAAAAGTAAGTCCAGAACGAACCTCTGGCCCGACACGAGAGACGCGTCGCTTTCACTCAGTTTCGCGTCTTGTACCTGCGGGCTTGGCCACCCTCGCCAATCTGCACGGTATAGTTTGTCCCGTCAGACTCGACGGACATCTTGACAAACACACCGTCACACTCGCCTGGTTTTCCGACATTGGCGATAAACTTTCCTGGAGTCTGCCGATCAGCTGCGAGCTTGACGTTCTGATGAAGCTGATATAGGTGCTTCAGGGACTCGACCTTCCGCAGTGTTTGCTGAGTCTTCTCATGCCCGCCCTTTGTCGGGCCGTTGCACATAATGGCGACGACCGGATCAATCGCCATGACAAGTGCGGGATTGTTGCTGGTCGGCAAGCCGTGGTGCGTCACCATGAAAACGTCAACCTTACCGAGGGGATTGTTCGGCGTGACGAGCTTCGCTTCGATGTTCCAGGTCAAGTCGCCACAGCAAAGAAATTGGAATCCGCCAAAACTGGTCAGCAGACTGACGCTGGCCGCGTTGTCGGACTTGTCCACCGGCATGGCTTCGTGAAGTGTCGCAAACGGATTTGCCTCGCCTGTGTTTTTAATTACTTCACGGCTGGCCGTGACAACTTTCATCGAAAGTTTCGTGTTTCCCGACTTGATCGGAAGGCTGTCGCCGGCCTTCACTGTTTTTGACTGATTCTGAGAAGCGGCGCGGTAAGCCACAATTCGGTCAATGAACTTTGCATCTTCCTGCAACGAGTCCGGAATCCCTCGATCCCAGAACGTCCCAATCTTGATCTTCTCGGTCAGCGCCGCGTGATTTCCGTAGTGATCAAGGTGCCAGTGCGACACCAAAGCATGATCAATCTGATTGATCTTCGCATGATTCTTCGCGACATCGACAATGCGGTCACGGTCGCGAAAATCATAACCGGGATACCCGGAATCAATCAGCAGTGATTCACCTTCGGGCGTTACAAATAGTGTCGCAGCTCCGCCTTCAACGTCTATAAAGTAGACATCCAGTCGACCATCTTTCGGGCCGGCCATCGCGGACAGAGAAGCGGCAGCAACTACTGCCAGACCAGCAACAAAGCACAAAGACAATCGCATGACGATACTCCATCGATGCAAACCAAAGGACCCTCAAAACAAGCGCCGACTTTAACCCGCGTCGCCTCTGGCGTCATGCGTGTAATGCAGGAAACTGCTTCAGACGTACTGACTCAAAGATCAAAATGAGTTTGATCCGCTGAGACACTGTCGATTTGAAATTGAGCGTTCAAGCGAATCCGCTACAGAGTGAGCAAATACCGCGCACGAATGCTGGTTGTGCGAATGCAACTCGACGTTGCCGGAACACAACACAGACTACCAGAAACTTCTGGGAAACAACTTTCGGTGCTGACAACCTTACTGGTGACATTCAGAACTGTGAATTAGCGACGAGTCACCTACTCATGGAAAGGTGGAATGTCGGCAACGGAATTGCCGTCGATCATCTTCTGCACGTGGCCGGCCACTCCGTCAACAATGGCATCGATCATCGCCGCTCCCGCTTCGGCAGTCGCTTCCATTGGTTCCTGATCAGGCTGCTCACTCATGGCCTCATGCCGAACATTTTCAGGAAACGCTGCCATCGCAAAGGCTGTTTCGAATTCCTGCGCGTGACCGGGCCAGCGTTTCGTTTTCAGATTTGCTTCGGCTACGCTGTCAGGTAGAAACGACCAGTAGCTCTCGAATTGAAGATTGACTTCCAGCCTCTGCTGGAACTGTCCCCAGTTCCCTTCGCACGGAGCGATGTTTCCGCCATGGCCGTTCAGCACGAGAATGTTCGTAAATCCGGCGTGGTGCATACTTCGGATAGTGTCGAAGAGAACTCCCAGCCAACTTCCTGGTAAGGCGGACAATGTCCCAATGTGCCGCATGTGATGCTCGCTGATTCCTATATTCATCGACTGAGCGATAATCACCTGCGGCGACAACATCTCTGCGACCAGCCTGGAAACGTGGTTAACGCTGCGCCAGTCGTGCTCCATCGCGAGATGTTCGAGATGCTGCTCCGTTGCCGCTACTGGAATAATGCAGGCCTTCAACTCGCCCGACTGCATCCGTTCGCGAAATTCTTTACGCGTGTGCTTATGCACGAAGAACTGGTCACTTCCTGATATCGACATCTCGCTTACCTCCACTCGGCACACCACGACGACGTTTCATACTGACTGCGAATCCGCCACTCTCGAAGAACGGCCAGTAGTTCCTGCTTTTTTGCATCGTGCGCAGTATCGTTCCAAAGGTTGTTGACTTCTGCCGGATCGTTCTTCAGATCGAACAACTGACCGTGCGGCTCATCCAGAAAATGCACGAGTTTCCAGTCGTGGTTCCGGACCATCGTCATGAATTCTGCATCGGTGAGAATATTATCCTTAGCCTGCTCAGCGAAAACGTAGTCGCGACCGGTAAATTCTGCATTCGTCAGGCTGGGCAACAATGACTCAGCTTCCAGTGTCTCAGGAACTTCGCAACCTGCGAGTTCCAGAATGGCCGGACCAAGATCCATCTGCTGGACGAGTGACGGGACAATCTTGCCGGCATCAAACCGACCGGGCGACCAGACGATCAACGGCACTCGGGTAATGTCGTCGTACATCGTCCATTTCTGGCTGTGACCGTGATCGGTCATGCAGTCGCCGTGGTCGGACGTGAAAATAATCACTGAATCGTCAAGGTAACCTTGCCCTTCAAGTGCCTCGCAGATCTCGCCAACCTTCTTGTCGATCATCGTGACGTTCGCCAGATAGTAAGCCCGCTGACGATGCCGTGCTTCGGCCGTGGGATTGAGTTGATGAACGACCGAGTCATGATCGACCTCGACGTTGTGAATCCTCATCGCCTTTAAAGCCGGCGGCTGATTGTCGAGTTCTTCCTGAGTCACTTCTTTGATCGGAAGCTCTTTTTCCATGTACGGAGCGGCGTATTCCGGCGTCGGGTCGTACGGCGGGTGCGGCCCCGGAAAGCCAATCTGCAGGAATAGCGGTTCGCACTTTGGATAATTGCGGATCCAGTGAGTCGCCATGTCCCCGACAAAGACATCCGGATGAGCGTCTTCCGGAAGCTTCCAGTCGAATGCACCGAGCGATTCATTGTAGTCAGGAAGCTGTCGGTAAAGTTCTCGTTGCTGCTTGACGAGACCACGAAATCGCAATGCCTTGTCCCACTCGTCAAAGTAGTATCGACCTTCCAGATAGCGGTCTTTGTTCTCAACGACATACCGCTCGTGAAACCCGACCGACGAATTGAACGGCCAGGTGTGCATCTTCCCGATGTTAGTGCAGTGGTAGCCAGCGTCGTTCAGGAGCTCGATCCACGACCGCCGCCACAAATCAGCATTTTTCAAAATGCCCGTTGTGTGCGGGTAATAGCCTTTAAACAGACTTGCTCGAGCTGGCGCACAGGATGCTGCCGTCACATGGCACTGTTCAAAGTGGACACCTTCCTTCACCAAACGATCAAGATTCGGAGTGTCCATGTAGTCATAACCAAGCTCGGCAATCGTGTCGTACCGCTGCTGGTCGGTGATAATAAAAATGATGTTCGGTTGTTTGGACATGACTCAATTGACGAATGAGGTAAACGTAGGCAGGAACCCGCTCCGCGACGTCCCGGCAATGCAACAAATTTTCGCTGCCGGTACTTTGCGGAGATTGACCTGGCCGACTGAGATGAATTAACTAACCTGCAGCTCTTTCAGCGGCCCAACGGCGACGGTTGTGCATGCTCCAAGGGGGTATGCATCGAGACACTTTCGGATGTCGTCACGCGTCAGCCCTCGCAGCATTGTGAGATCGTCGGCAACGGACTGGTATTCTTTGCGATAAACCCAGTTGCTGCCGAGCGATGACAAACGTCCCATCGGACGTTCACTTCTAAGGACCACTCGGGACGCGACTTTGTTCTTCGCCTGCTCAAGCTCAACTTCGGTCACGCCGTCTCTGTTGACCTTTGCGTAGATCTTTTGAATTCTCGCGAGGTTCACTTCGGTAGTTTCCGGCTGACACGACATCCAGGTCATGTACGAACCGCTGCCGTCGTAGTCGTAGAAGCCGAGCTCGGCGAATTCAACCAGCCCCGGATCGACAAGCTCCCAATAGATCCGGCTTCCCCCATCGTCACCGACGATGACAGAAAGTATCTCCGCGGCAAATCGCAGTTCATCCTGCGCGGCTGGGCCGGGAGTCATCTGGATGATGTTCTGCTGATTCCGCGACTCCTGCGTGACGATAGAAGTTCCGCCCTGCGGCTTCGCTTCGTGAATCGGACGGTCGAGCGTGCCGGACGGCCAGTCATCACAATGTTGCTTCGCGAGGTCGACAATCTGATCGAATTCGAAGTTACCAGCGATCGCGAGCGTGATATTGCCAGCTCGGTAGTGATCTTCGTGGTACTGTCGCATCTGCTCTGCGGAGAGAACGCCAACGCTGTCGAGAGTTCCGAGTATCGAAGTACCGAGTGGATGTCCTGAGAAGTGCTTCAACATGCCGGCCTCATACGCGACGTGCATCGGCTGATCCTGGTACATGCTGATTTCTTCGAGGATAACCTTCTTCTCAATGTCAAAGTCATCCTGCCGTAAAGTCGGGTAGAGGATGCTCGAAAGCAGCTCGAACGTTTGCGGCAGGTACTCGGGAAGAATCGCTCCATAAAAAAGCGTCACTTCCTCACTGGTCGACGCGTTGTACTCAGCGCCGACCTCGTCAAAGATCCTGTTTACATCGTCGGCGCTGAATTGTTCCGTCCCTTTGAATGCCATGTGCTCCAGGAAATGGCTAACGCCATTTAGTTCTGGAGATTCGTCACGCGCGCCGGTTCGCACAAAGAATCCGAGAGCGACGCTGTGAACGCTCGGGTTGCTTTCGGCGACGATATTCAGCCCGTTGCCAAGTGTGTGCTGATGAAACTGCATGAAGATTCGGGCCTTCGGGAGTGATGTGTTTTTCGCGAGATGAATCTACGACTTCTTAGTGCAGAACAGACAAAGGTCAGTCGTTAACCTTCAATTCTTTCGGGCCGATTGTCAGCACGGTGAAATCCTGAGCCGGACGGCGGTTGACGTATTCCAGAATCGAGTCAACTGTGAGTGCGTCGATCCTCTGCCGGACTTCATCAAGAGTTCGCGTCTTCTCAAGAAAGAACCAGTTGCGAGCCAGCGAGCCAGCGCGGCCGCGACTCGACTCCTGTTGCATAACCAGCGAGCTTTTTGCTCTCGCCTTACAACGTTGCAACTCGCTTTCGTCGATACCGTCGCCCAGCCGCTTCAATTCCTGAAGCGTGACGTCGAGAGTTTCCTGTGCACGTTCATTGCTCGTACCAGCATAGCAAAGAACGCGACCTTCGTGCTTGAGTGACGCCTGACTGGCGTAGACCGAATAGCACAGGCCGCGTTTTTCACGGACTTCAGTGAAAAGTCGAGCGCTCATACCACCACTAAGAACACTGACGGCCGCCCACGCGGCGTAGTAATCTGGATCTGGGAAAGACACGCTGTTGTACGAAATACCGATGTGCGTTTGAGCTGATTCGTGTTCGAGAAAAGTGCGTTTCGGCCCGCAGTCGCCTGGCTCAACCGCCGCTCCGTCTTTCTGCTCCCAATCGCCAAAGTGCTGACCGACAGCTTCAATCACGACCTTCGCATCAACATTGCCGGCGACTCCAAGAATCGCACCGTTCGGACGAAAACACCGCTCATGATGCCCTCGTACGTCATCGGAGGAAATGTTCGGCAGGTCATCCAGAGAACCGTCCGATGACAGCCCCCACGGCGAAGAAAAACTTAGCTTTCGCAACTCTACCATTGCCTTGCGTTGAGGGTCGTCTTCAGCCGCAATCAGGCTTTGCTCAGCCCCCAGCTTGACAGGTTCAAACTGGCCCTCGTCGAGGTGCGGTCGGAGGATCACGTCAGCGAAAATTTCCAGTCCATCCGTCACTCGATCAGCGACGCTGGCGGCTGTGAACGTGATGTTCTCCGAGCCCGCTGATTCGCTATGCGCAATGCCAAGATTGTCGAACGTAGCCGTCAGTTCCCGACTGTCGCGCGGACCAGCACCACGAGTAATCCAGTCGGCAAGCATCGACGCGGAACCATTTTTTCCGAATCCGTCGTAAATGCTTCCTGCCGGAACGAGAAACGAAAATGCAGCCGACTGAAGCCCCGGCATCTCTTCCACAATCAGCAGCAATCCGTTCTCAAATTGATGCGTGTGGATACTCTGCTGCTGCATGAACATCGTCCCTGACTGGTGAATGGCTAACGCGGCGGAGTATGGCACACGCCGAAACAGCTCACAACCAGCAGGACGCCAGCCCACAAAGCCGACGGATAAAAGGGCGTTTCGACAAGCGAAAGCGGTGGCGAGAACGTCTTGACTCCCCCCACAAACACCACGGTCAATAGTGCGTCGAGACACATGTCGCATCGACCGATCTAAAAACAAATCTAATGTAACAACGACCAATTCGACTTAAATCAACGCCAATTAGGACATCCGAGTCTTCGCCCTGCAGACTGTCGGCCACAGTCGCCCAGTACAAAGCCAGTTGCCTGGCACCAACTGCATCCTGTCAAAGCTGACCGGCTTCGCAACGAACGAGCAAGCACCGCCTTTATAGGATCGAAGAATGTCAGGTTCCTGCTTGCTGGTTGTAAGCATGACGACGGGGACGTTGGAAACGTAACCGGGTCGACAAGCATTTCCGTCAGCACTTCAAACCCGTTTTTCCCAGGCATGTTGACGTCCATCAGGACGAGCCCCGGTCGTTTCGAACTTTCAAGATCAACTTCGCAGCGAAGAAAATCAAGAGCATCCTCGCCGGCTTTGATCGCACCGACGACATCAGGCATCGGACAGTCACTGAACGCTTCCTTCATTAATACTGACACCGTCCTCGCTGTCGTCGACGATCAAAATATCGATTGGTCGGCCACTGCTTGTGCAAAATTCTTCGTTCAGTTCCTCAAAAGTGCGAACCGGCAACGCCGCCGGATCCGGATTTGCCCACGAGATTTCAGCAGCCAGCGCCCAGTACTGTGAAAACCGCAAGATCAAATCCGGCGTTCGGCCTCAAGTTCGAAATTACATACAAACGAGTTTGCGCCGTGCCTGTGAGCATTAAGCACGTCCGCCTGAATGCCGCTTGACGTCGGAATCATGACCGCAATTGACCCTGGTTCGTCATCACCATTTTAGCTTGCCGAAAGATTCTAAAGATTGAGCCAGCCATACCGGTCAAACCGTGAGCAACCATCCCTGAAGTCATCCGAGAATCCACAATCCCGATCCGCTTGAATTCTGAGTCGCCCATTCGACATGCTCTCACAACCATAAACGAATGTCGCTACTCGACCATGGATATAGACGCGACTTCGGAATCACCAACGCCTCAACCAGAAACCGGGACCCAGGAATGAATATTGAAGCCAGAATTGCAGAACTTGAACTCGAACTTCCCGAAGCACCAGCCCCCGGCGGCAACTACACACCGGTCGTTCGAGTTCACGACATGTGCTACGTCTCTGGCCACGGACCGCTTAAACCGGACGGTGAAATGCTGCGAGGCCGAGTCGGCTCGGAAGTGTCAGAAGAAGAGGGCTACGCTGCTGCACGGCAGGTTGGACTCGCAATGATCGCCACGCTGAAAGCCAACCTCGGCGATCTCGACCGAGTCGTGCAAATCGTCAAAGTGCTCGGCATGGTCAACGCCGCACCGGATTTTCAGAACCATCCGAAAGTCATGAACGGCTTCAGCGACCTGATGGTTGAAGTCTTCGGCGATCCCGGCCGAGCCGCCCGCAGCGCCATCGGCATGGGGTCACTCCCCGGAAACATCTCGGTCGAAGTCGAAGCCATCGTCCAGGTCTGCGACTGACTTTAATTAGTCGTCCATTTCAGGATGTGTTGCGGCGGCGTTGGACTTGATGAGGTTGAGATTTTTCAATCGCAATGACACCAGGCATGAACAAGCTCTGCCCAGTTCCGGCAATTCAACGGATATTGGCTCTCGACGGTCGAAACCGCGCCGGGCTTGTTCCAGCCTACGAATTTAATCACTTGCCGATGCAGAAACGGCTGAAGATCTGGTCCAGCAGATCGTCGGTATAAATGGTCCCGACGATCTCGCCAAGAGTCTCGATACCCGCCCGAGTTTCAAACGCAACCAGCTCGTCGCCAAACCGGCCAGCAGCAGCCTCGCTCGCTCGCTGCAGCGACTCACGGCTTCGTCGCAAACTATCCCGACTTCGCGCGGCAGTCGACCCAACAAACTGCCGCTCACCCTTTGAATTTCCAGAAAGAGTGCCAGCAATCAACTCGCGAAGGTCGTCCAACCCTTCACCACTGACCGAGCTCACAACCAAAGCTTCTTCCGCTGATCGGCTGCCAACGTTTCCGGTGCCACCCTCAACCTGGTCCCCGCGGGTCTTAATCACGATGACTCGGTCGTGCCGTGCATTCAGTTTGTCAACAGCCAACTGATCTGCAGTGATCTCTTCTTCTACAGCGTCGCACGCCACACACCACACAAGAAGATCGGCTTCTCCAACCTGCTCGCTTCCAAGCTGCTGAGCGACTCCGTCGATTCCAGTTTCGGAATGACCGAACCCTGCCGTATCGATCAGCTCAACTTTCAACTCACCGCACGTGACTCTTGTCGAAAGGTAATCACGAGTCGTGCCGGCAACTGCCGACACAATCGCATCATCCGAATTCGACAACGCATTAAAAAGTGTGCTCTTACCAACGTTCGGCAGACCAGCCAAAACCACTCGCAGTTGATCATCCGATAACATGCGACCATCCGCCTGCGTTTCCAACTGCGCGATTGCGTCAATCCCCTGCTGAAGCCTCCGTATAACTTCCTCACGAGAAACAAACTCGATGTCTTCCTCAACAAAGTCGAGCCCGGCTTCCAGGTCAGCAAGTAACTCCAGCAGGTCACTTCGCAACTGAAAGAGTTTTCCGGAAAGGCCCCCAGCAAGCTGATTCAAGGCAGTCGTCAACTCTTCGTGATCATCTGCGTCAATGACTCCGAGAACAGCCTCAGCCTGTGCGAGATCCATTCGCCCTGCCAGGAACGCTCGAAGCGTAAACTCACCCGCTCGCGCGGGCCGCACTCCATGTTTAAAGAACGACTCCAGGACGCATTCAAGCAGCGGCGGACTGCCCGGCAAATGCAACTCGACCAGCGGCTGGCCCGTATAGCTGCGAGCTGTCGGCCACACCCAGGCATCACACTGTACCAGCGGAAAGTCTGGCAGCCGGACGGTGCCGCTTTGTCGGTACGCGATCCGACTTGCGGGCAGCACTGCGGTTTCGCTTGACTTAAAGACCTGAGCAATCATTGCCACCGCGTCAGCGCCGCTGACGCGAACGATTCCCCGAACCGCGCCGCCAGGAGCCGACGCGACGGCCGCTATCGTCTGATCAAGCTCCGCGGTGAACATCGTCAAATCCCGATGAGAAGATCAAAGCGCAAAGAATCAGTTTTCCGTCAGCTCAAGACATGGATCCAGTCCCATCCTGCGATACGACTCCGTGCGATGCTTATCCTGCTTCATCATGTCTTTGCGCTGCTTGTAGTGCATCTTCTCGAGGTAACGCTGCGTCTTCATGAAGAAGCTGACCCAGCTTCCAGCGAGTTCGCCGTGGGCGTTCGGGCTGGCCTGCTTTTTCTTTCTGGCCATCTTTTCCGGCGTGTGACACCTCATTAGTTCATCCTCCAGTGAGAGGAAAAACTGATAACCACCTGGATCACCCTGACGAGCGGCTCGGCCGATCAACTGGCGGTCGATCCGCTTTGAAGAATGCATCTCCGTGGCGATGACCTGCAAACCTCCTGCTGACTTCAACGAGTCTGACAGTTTGATGTCGGTGCCTCGTCCCGCCATATTTGTGGCGACAATCACTCGCCCCGACTCACCGGCGTTGCCAATAATCTCGGCTTCCTGTTCGAGATACCTCGCGTTCAGAATTTCGTGCTTGATGTTTTTGTCATTGAGCATCCGTCCCAATGCTTCGGAAGCATCGACCGACGGCGTTCCAATCAGCACAGCTCGATCAGCATTAACCAGACTTTCGATCTCATCCGTAACCGCTCGCCACTTGGCTTCCATCGTGGCGAAGACTCGCGGCTTGTTCAGACGTCGAATACACGGTCGATGAGTTGGTATTGCCGTAGCCTTAAGACTGTAAACACGACGAATTTCGCTGGCACATTGCACGGCAGTTCCGGTCATGCCACCAATCTTTGAGTACAGCCGAAAGAAATTCTGAACGGTGATCCGAGCCGCCTCGCCCGACGCCGCTGTAATGGGAACAAGTTCTTTGGCCTCGATCGATTGATGAAGACCGTCCTGCCATTTTCGACCTTCCATGATTCGGCCAGTGCCCTCGTCAACGATGCTGATTTCGTTGTCGACGACGACGTAGTCCCGGTCTCTGACGAAAGCAAACTTCGCAGTCAACGCCTGCTCGACGTGTTTATAGATCCGCTCGGTATCGATCGAGTCGATCAGCGCCGGTTTACCAAGCAGCAGGACCTTCCGACATCCTTGATCGGTCAGGTAGGCGGACCGTCGTTCTGGCTCGTAAACAAAATCGACATTCGCTTCGAGATGCGATACCGCTCGGTGGCACCATCGAAACAGGCTGACCGTGCCAGCGTCGTTCGGCATCGTCAGGCCGATGATCAACGGCGTTCTCGCTTCGTCGATCAGAATACTGTCAGCTTCGTCAATGAGGACGGCATAGTGGCCGCGTTGCACGGGAGCCTCACCGCCGGACTGATCGGAAAACATTGTTCGGCGTTTTTCACCACCGGTTGCTACTCCCTGTCGAAGACGGTCGCGCAGCAGGTCGAAGCCGAACTCCTTCGCCGTTCCGTATGTGATGTCTTTGGCATAATTCTCTCGCCGTTCGTCGGTTTCCATCGGCGTTAAGATTCCGCCTACTGTCATGCCGAGGGTTTCATAAACCGGTGACATCTCTTCGGCATCGCGTTCGGCCAGGTAATCGTTAACCGTGACAACGTGTGCCCCCTTGCCAGGCAACGCTCGCAGGATTGACGGCAGCGTTGCTGTCAGGGTCTTGCCTTCACCCGTCTGTAATTCCGCGATGCCACCTTCAAAGATCGCAATGCCGCCCATAATCTGAACCGGGTAATGCTCCATGCCAAGTTTGCGCCGCGACGCCTCGACGCCCATCGCGAAGACTTCGACCATCAGACTCTTAAGTGGGGCACCAGTCTTCGCCCGCCAGCGAGCATCGCGTGCCTGGTTAAGTAATTCTTCATCGCTGCACGACGCGAACTTCTGAGACTCTTTGAGGACGCGATGCGCCGTCGCTCGCCAGCGAGACAGCCGCGACTTCGACGGAACTCCTGCCCCCTTTGCGTAATGAAATGCTTGCCCGATCATGATGCTTGCTCCTTGTCGCCCTTGGCTCTCCAACGCCGCCACGGGATAATGAACCCGGAAATGCAGTCTACTAAGTCGACAGTCCCGCGACCCTGGTTCCCGAATCTTTCTGCTCGCTTGATTTTGGCATTTGATAACCGAACAGAACAGCCACCGACAAGATCGATCAGCCTCTTACCTAAATCGTTGATGCCAAAGCCGCAAATGTCCATTAACCAAGTGTCCGGTTCAATCCGCATTTTCGTCATAGCTCGATATCGTTGCAGGAGTTGGGGCACGGGCGTAACCTGACGCGACTTTTCGGATCGCCAGTGACGTGCGCGATTTCGCAAACTCTGAACTTATTTACTGATATGAGTTTAGCGAGTCACAAGTCAGCGCAACCTTGGCGAACAATTCTTGAACAATCGCTGGCGCGGTGTAGAATTGCAATGTTCGGCCCAGCTAATCAGGAAGCCTTGGGAGTGTTAAGTCAGGAAGACTGCCGAACCTGCAGAACTGTCAACTCACTACGCTGCTAACTCAGACTGTCAAGCGGTTCACAAGTTCAGTTCTGCGAGCGTTCCCGGTCGCTGCCCGTTGCGGTTCGACCGGTTGGTTTTACTCAGGTTTCATTTTTCAGGGACAGGATAGCTCTCGTACTGCAGCCGGGTCGACGTGACTCGGTTTCCGAAACGGATTTGGCAGCTTCGAGGACATCCGGGCTCAGGAGTCGCCAGCTGTGGACTTGAGCAGCGATTTCAAAGAACTTGTCCGATCGAGGACCGAAATCGTCAGTCTCATTGGCGAATCCACGACGCTCATCCCGGAGCGTGGCGGAGCGGAATACAAGTGCCTGTGCCCGTTCCACGAAGACACAAATCCCTCGATGAGGGTCTATCCGGATCGACAAAGTTTTCGCTGCTGGGTCTGTGATGAAGGCGGAGACGTCTTCACGTGGGTCATGAAACGCGAGGCTCTCAGTTTCCCGGAAACCATCCGGTTTCTGGCTGAACGAGCTCATCTGGAGATGCCGGAACAGTCAAAACATCAGTCAGAACAGTTTGCCAGGAAAGAAGAACTCCATGCCGTTCTGAAATGGGCCGAGCTGCAGTTTCACGAATGCTTTCTCAAAAGTACCGAAGCAAAGGACGCTCGAGATTACATCTCCCGCCGCGGCTACAACCAGCAGACGGTCGACGAATTTCGTCTCGGCTACCACCCTGAAGACTGGGACTGGCTCCAGCGGAAGGCGAAAACGCAGTTCTCAATCGACGCACTTCAGCAATCACAACTGATCCGGAAGCAGGACGACCGGCCAGGATATTCCGATTATTTCGTTGATCGGGTTCTGTTCCCAATTCACGACGAACGAAAACGAACTGTTGCCTTTGGGGGACGCCTCATCCCCGGCCACAAAGAACGGGGCGGAAAATATTTTAACAGCAAAGAATCGCCGGTATTTCACAAGAGTCGAGTTCTCTACGGTTTACCGAACGCCCGCGATGGAATTCGTGATACTAAATCTGTACTCGTTGTGGAAGGGTATGCTGATTGCGTCGCCTGCCACCAGTTCGGTGTCCGCAACGTCGTCGCCACGCTGGGGACGGCACTGACCGAACTGCACTGCAACCGCCTCAAAGCCTTCGCTCAGAAGGTGGTCATGGTTTACGACGGAGACGCCGCCGGCCAAAACGCGGCGGCCAAAGCAGTTGGAATGCTGATCGGACAGAGCGTCGACCTTCGAGTCCTCACTCTGCCGGAAGGCGCCGACCCGGATGACTACCTCAAAACAAACGGAACCAAGGCATTTCAAGCTCTGGTCGACAAAGCTCCGGAAGCGTGGGAGTTCAGATTCAATTACGAAGTCAAGAAGTACGGGCTGGACTCGATTAACTCTCGAGAAACAGTCGTGACGGAAATGCTGCAACTGCTGGCTGGAGCTTCCGACCTGCAGGGAACGACTCGTGAAGACATTATCCTCACTCGATTGGCACCGCGTCTGCAATTAACTGAAGGGGCGATTCGGAACCAGCTTCAAAGAATCAGAAGCGCCAGTCGACCTCAACAATTTCAGACCAAACCGGTACAGGAAGAACAGCCTGTCATCGAGCAGGAAGAACGGATCGAAGTCCATCGTCGCCCTCTAACAAAGGACGACCGAATGGAATGCGAACTGCTGGAGATTCTGCTGACGGAGCCAGAACGGGCTGAGCAGGCTCGGCAGGAAATTGGAGTTGATGATTTTCTGAATCCACACTTACGTGAGTTACTCCAGATTGTCTACGACGTAGTCGAGCTGGGTGAAGTACCTTCATTTGAACGTGTGACTTTAGAAATGGAGCGGAACGAGCTGAAAGGAATGACCGTCTGGCTGGCGGATCAGGCTCGCGAGAAGGGAATCGAGCACAAGCTCCGAGAGAACTCGGACGGAGGTGCGTCGATCCTGTTTCGGCAGGTAATCGATGTATTGAAGTGGAGACGGGAAGTCCTGTCTCACAAAGCAGATTTCCAGAAGCAGGCGATGAGCGGCGAGGGCAACGATGCTCTTTCCATGTTGCAGAAAGCGGCAGCATTTCATCGCAAGCGAGTCCAACGGTAGGTCAGGCTTTGCCTGATGAAACAGTGGAGCGGCTGAGTCGTTCTGCGGTTTCTACAGCGTCACACGATCCAGATAGATCGCAGGGGCTCTGCACTACAGTCTTCTTTCAAAGGAATAGCTCGTGCATACAGTCGACGAAACTCTCAACGAACTGATTACCGCCGGTACCCGTCAGGGGCATCTCAAGTTCTCGCAGATTTTCAATTATCTACCGAACGAAGCTGTCAGTCCGGAGAAGCTCGACAACCTCCTCATGGCGATTGACGATCTCAACATGGAGATCGTCACCGATGACGAATCTCTCACTTCCTATGAGAAAAAGAAAAAAAAACAGAAGATCAAGCCAATCGATGGCGTCGACTTCGATGCCGACGGCAGCCGCAAAATCGACGACCCCATCCGTATGTATCTCACTCAGATGGGCGAGATTCCGCTGCTGACTCGCGAAGAAGAAATCGCGCTTGCTAAGAAAATCGAAATCACTCGAAAGCGGTTCCGCCGGGAACTCATGGAGAGTGACTATGCCATGAAGTCGACCATCGACGTGCTGACGATGGTCCACACTTCCGACCTTCCGTTCGACCGGACGATCAAAGTCTCTGTCACCGAAGGCCTGGAGAAAACGCAGATTCAGGCTCGCATGCCACACAACCTGCGAACACTAGAAAACATGAGACAAGCTTACGTTCAAGAAGCTGAAACACTGATCCTCGACACGTCAATTCCGATCGACGAACGCCGCAAACGCGAACAAAAGCTGAAGGCACGACGACGCAAGATGGTCATTCTTGTTGAAGAACTGAGCATCCGCACGCAACGACTCGCTCCAATCATGAAGCGGATCGAGCAAATCAGTCAGCGAATGACCGAACTGGAACGACGACTAAACCGCATCCGCAATCTGCCATCGGCTGCTGCTGAGAAAACCAACATTCAGAACGAGCTTCGCGACATGATGCTCATCACTCTGGAAACGCCGCAGGCACTGCGGGAACGAGTACGGCGTATCAAAGCTCGCTTCGCCGAGTACGAATTGGCAATGCAGGATCTTTCCGGTGGTAACCTGCGGCTCGTCGTTTCGATCGCCAAAAAGTACCGCAACCGAGGCCTGAGTTTCCTGGACCTGATCCAGGAAGGTAATAGCGGACTGATGAGAGCCGTTGATAAATACGAATACCGACGAGGCTACAAGTTCTCTACATACGCTACCTGGTGGATTCGTCAGGCGATTACCCGAGCCATCGCGGATCAGGCAAGAACAATCCGTATCCCGGTTCACATGATCGAGACAATGTCGGCTCTTCGCAGAGTCAGCAAAGAGCTACTCCAGGAACTCGGCCGCGAACCAACCGTTGAAGAAACCGCAGCAGCGGCTGACATCTCCGTTGAAGAAGCTCGACGCGTCCTGAAGATTTCGAAGCATCCCGTCAGTCTCGACCGCCCGGTCGGCGAAAGCGAAGACAGCTTCTTCGGCGACTTTATCGAGGATCAGTCAACTGACAGTCCGGTCAGTTCCGCGACTCAGGAAATGCTAAAGGAAAAAATTGACTACGTCCTTAAAACACTGACATATCGCGAACGAGAGATCATCAAACTGCGATACGGCCTCGGCGACGGATACACCTACACTCTCGAAGAAGTCGGCAAGATCTTCAAAGTAACTCGCGAGCGAGTTCGCCAGATCGAAGCCAAAGCCGTCCGTAAGCTGCAACACCCCGTCCGCAGTCGCCAGTTAAAAGGCTTCCTCGAAAGTCTGGCAACCGCGTACTAGCCAAAACCGCCTGACCAACCGAAAAAAGCCGGCTTCGCACGACGCAAAGCCGGCTATTTTTTTCGATGCATGGAGAAGGGTGCGTCTCGATGCGTCAGTGTACTGGCAGCACTCAATTGGTATGCGTGGCGCACGCTACGACAATCTGCTAACTCAGCCCCGACAATGTCCCCGTACTGTCGGCGAAACTGTCGACTTTCAGACCGACCGCCTGCATCATCGAGACAAACACATTTGACATCGGAGTCTTCTCGTCAAACTTCAAATAGTGGTTGTGCTTCAGGCCAAGCTGACCACCACCCGCCAGCAATAACGGATAATTTCGATTCTGGTGCGTCCGACTGTTACTACTTCCGTAAAGAACGAGCGTACGGTCCAACATACTGCCATCGCCTTCGGGCGTTTCCGCCAGACGTGTGAGAAACCGAGCAAGGTTCTGAGCTAGAAACTGATCGAACCTGCCCATCTGTTCGGCGCCACCTTTCTTTCCCGCTCCGTGGGCAAGACCGTGCCAGTTGCCAGGCAACCCAATACAGGCTGGAAACGTGCGAGCAATCGTCGGCCCATAACTGCCGATCTGGTACGTCGCGACTCGAGTCATGTCAGTTTGAAACGCCAGGAACATCAAATCGTAAATCGCTCGAATGTAATCCTTCGGACCGTCAGGGTTGGCCTCAAGCGTGATTGAACTCGGATCAACATCCGGCAGCGGAACAGACAACCATCGCTGCGAACGCTCAACTCGTTCCTCGACTTCGCGAACCGACGTTTCGAACTCATCGAGCTTTCGCTGGTCGGGCTTGCCAAGATTTTTACGAAGCGACTTCGACTGATCACGAACCAGGTCCAGAATACTCGCTGAATTCTGCAGACGACGACGGTCTGTTTGACTCGCGGCATCCTGCCCGAACAGCCGTTGAAAGATCCGTTTCGGCTCTGACAGAGCGGGGATCGGCTGGCCTTTCGGTGTGTAGGACAGCGTTGTCGATCGAGTTCGCGGGCCGATGCCACCATCGGTTGAAAGAGTCAATGATCGAATTCGAGTAGCATCACCAAATCGCTGAGCGACAAACTGATCTAGTGAAATCTTGTTGCGATACGAACCGACTTCAAGATTGTTCGCCGTAAGAAATGTGTCGCCCGTGTCGTGCCCATTCATGGCCCGGCAATTAGGGTGCGACAGTCCGCCGAAAATTGATACCTGATCCATCAACGGCTCAAGCGCCTTCAGCACGTTCGTTAGCCGGTAATCTTTGCCTTCGCCACGAGGAAACCATCCCCATTCACGTTCCGGATGATCATCCTTCGGCACAGCAATTCCGTACGGAAACATGATCGAACACATTCGCTTCGGTGGCGAATCTACTTTCGCATTTGCGCCACGGCTCATCCCCTCAAAGAAAGGCAGAGCCAGCGCAACGCCAGCGCCTTTAAGGACAGTTCGACGATCACGATGCCATGATTTATTCATTATTCTGCAATCTGCGGAAGCGTCATTTCGTCAGAAACGACTCGCTGTTCACGAGCGAAACTATTACTTGATTTAACCGAAAATCAGAGTCAATGAAAATAGAAGTCAGTTCATCAATCGTCTTTCGGTCGCCGAGATCCAGCGAACGTCCGAGTCCGTAGGCAGTGAGTCGAGTAATCACCGCTCGCGCAAACAGCTCTCGGCGATTCTCTCGAAGATACTTCTTCAGTTCATTCAGGCCGTCGATTCTTGTCCCGTCCGGCAATACGCTGGAAGCATCGACGGGAACACCGACCGTGTTCTTACCGCCTTTGGTTTTGCTGACTTGCCGCACGGAAGAAGTCTCCTGCCACAGACCGACGGCGTTAAATTTCCCGAGCGGCACGCCCCACGGATCGATGCCGCGATGGCAGTTGCCACACGCCTCTTTGTCTCGGTGCGCGGCGAGTTTTTCCTTGAGCGAAAGTCCAGCGAGGTCCGGGTTCTCAGAATCCAGTTCCGGCACATCGGGAGGTGGAGGAGCCGGCGGCGAATCCAGTAATCGATCCAGAATCCACACCGCGCGTTTAATGGGATGAGACTGCTCGCCGTCCGAATTGCTGAGCAAAAAAGCGCCCTGCCCCAACAGGCCGCCTCGTCGTTGGTCACCTCGCAGCGCAACACGTTCGAACTTCGACGACCTTGGCCCGATCATCCTGTAATGTCTGGCGAGAGATCGGTTCAGCACAGTCCAATCGGAATCCAGCAGGTCGAGACAACTTTCTTTCGAACGAAGCACTTCCGCAAGAAACTCGCGAGTCTGCTCCGCCATCTGAAACTTCAGCCGATTGTCAAACTCTGGGTAGAACTCCGGATTGACTGCAACCCGGTCAAGTGCTGCGAGATCGAACCACTGATCCGCAAACCGCGTTACAAATTCAGCCGAACGGTCATCCAACAGCATCCGTTGAACTTCCTGTTCAAGAACCTGCGGTTTGCTTAGTTCTTCCGCTTTCGCAAGGTCAAACAACCGATCATCCGGCATCGAGCTCCACAAAAAGTACGACAGGCGTGACGCGAGTTCAAAATCGCTGACCTGCTGCCTGCGTGCTTGCTTCGCAAGGTTTGACTCATCCCTGGTTTCAACGATGTAAAGAAAGTGTGGCGAGACGAGGACCGCAGCCAATGTCTCGCGCATCGCCTCTTTGAAACTGGACGAATCGGAACGAATCGCCTCGAAGAATTCGATCATTACTCGCAGTTCGTCGGCAGACACCGGTCGCCGAAATGCTCTTGCGGCGAATCGCCCAAGTACATCCTGCACGTAAATTTTCTCGTCATCCGTCGTCTGAGGCGTGGCATCTTCGGCAGAGAGAATCTGCGAGTGACATTTCGGTGGCCATGAGATAATGACCGGCGATTCGAATTCGACAGACTTAATCACGATCTCCAACCGCGGATTCTCGGCAGTGGGCGGCGGTTCCGGATAACTGGTCAAGGTCGACTTCGGCGTCGGCGTCTTGCCCTTTGGAGTCGGCTTCTTTTTCGGCGGCGGTACTGCGTATGACCGATCTGAATATCGCAACTGATTGCCGTCCGCATCGAGAAAATCGATTAGAATTATCATTCCGTCGAAGTCAACGTTTCCAAACGGCACATCACCCGGCTGCGGATAATCCTCGATACGACCTCGAAAGAGAAAGTTTTGCGGTTCGTCGACTGATGCTCGAACATCAACTTCACCCACGACTTTGCGAGGCAGGTGAACGATGCCGGGCAGGCATCCCATAGAGAGACGCAGTCGAGGGAAATCGTGGCCTTCCGGAATGATCGCACCAGCTTGAATCCGAACTTCGAATTCTCCTCGACGTGGAAAAGTATCTACGTCGAGAACGAACTCTGGCTTTACGGGTTCGTGCCCGGCGACACGTTTGTTTGGCAGTCGACCGACGTCGGTCACCGATTTACGAAAATAATGGATCACCGGCTTGTCCCCCGAGACAATCGCTTCACCCAAACCCAATCGAGCCGCGTGCAGGCACGCCTCGATTTGTGTCGGAGACATCTCAAGCGACGCCCCATTATTCAGAAAGCCATCCGGCGACAGCGGCTCAGGTGGGAGTTCCGCGGAATAGTCCAACTCGACACCAAGCAGATCGCTCATCGTGTTCTGATATTCGTAACGCGTCAGTCGTCGCATGACGACTCGACCAGCAACGTGTCTCTTCGACTTTGCAGCCTGGCGAAGCCCTGCCGTTAACCACTCAACCAGAATCTGCCGTTCAGCCTTCGTCGGCTGCATCGCCTTGGAAGGCGGCATCTCCCCAAGATTCACCCGGTCCAGAACATCATGCCACGCTTCGGAGTCCTTACCAGTTGACAGCTCATGATCGAGCATTTCGATCTGCAAATGCCCTTTCCTGTCTTTAGCTCCGTGGCAGTTGGAACAAAGTTTCTGAAGCAATGGTTTCACATCACGGGCAAACTCTACCGGTTGCTCAGACAGATTCGGCGATTTGGGAGCGGCCAATCCATCCACAGCCGCACCGGAGAGAACCAGAACGCAAACACACAAAGCGGATATGGAGATTTCTCTTGGCAACACCAACATCGAATGAACCCAGCCAGAACTTCAGTGACGAGAATGCTTTCAATAATCGAGCATTCATCATACTGACGTTTCGGGAACGTCGTCCAACCGCCGGTTTGAAAATTATCGCCGCGTGCGGCTGTCGACTACTCGGCGCTCTGGATCGGGCCGCCGATTGCTCGCATCAGGCGGAATTGAGCCTGGTTGTAGCCGACGACGGCTTCGAGCAGATTCTGGCGTGCGTCGGCCACGGCCTGAACCGCCTGTAAAGCTTCGAGCGGCAATCCAGCCAGGCCGCGAATTCTCGCCTTGCTGAGTTCGAACGTTTCGAGCGCGTTCTTAATTCGCGAGTCAGCAAGCTTGATTTGCTTTCGCTGCGATTGTGCCTGGTGATAAGCCTGCGTGATCTCGGAAACGATTCCGTCCCGAGTCGCGTGGTACGCGTACAGCGACTGCTGATAACGGCTTCGCTGCTGGTCCTGGCGAGCGGCATGGCCGAAACCCAGATTTCGCACTTCCCACACGGCAGCAATGTCGAAGTCTGACCGACCAGCAAGGCCTTGCACGGAACTTCCGACTCCTCCGCCGAATGCACCGGCTGAAGCACCGACCGACAGATTCGGCAGGAACGGTCTCCATTGTTCGCGTTCAAGTGCAGACTCGCCGGCTTCCAGTCGAGCGTAACGTTCACCGAGTTCCGGTCGCGTCTGCAGACCGGTAGCCACCAGTTCTGAAACACGCATCGTCGGTTCGATCATATCGACCGCGATCGGTCGCTCTTCGAGTACAAACAGTGAGGTCTCGGGATCGAGCTGAAGAATCTGAGCCAGCTTCGCAGCCGCAATATAAACTTCGGCAGCTGCATCAATTTGAAGCTGCTGCCGTTCAGTCAGCTCAGTTTGAATTCGAGTGACGTCAGCTTTCGACCCTTTGCCGGCATCCACAAACGATTGCGTCTGAACGAGCAGATCATTCGCGAGTGGAATATCCAGGGCTCTCAAATTTTCAGAGCGACCAGTCGCAAGAATCAAATCGTAGTAAGCGACGGCGGCGTCGAGTAGAACGTCGTTAAACGTAGCTGCCTGACGAAATTCTTCGGCCGTCTTCACCTGTCTAGCCACAAGCGGTTGATACAACGCGTCGGTGAGTGAAAGGTCAATCTGCAACCGCGCCGGACCGCCTGCCCCACCAGCAATCGGAGCCTGTCCCGATCGAGCGCCACCACCAATGAAGAGTGCGTTGCGACTAATGTCTACGATCTCTCCGTTGGTCCCTTGAATCTGGCCGTCGTGTTTCGTGTAGCCAAAACCTGCTACCAATGACGGCAGCCAGGCCGCCTGAGCTTCATCGAGATTCGCTTCCGCTTCCAGGACTCGTTCGGCCGCAAGATGCACTCGCCAATTCTCGGCACCCGCCAACTGCAGGACGGTCGTCAGGTTGACTGGAAAACGACCAGCGTTATCAGACGTCGTGGCCATGTCCGGCTTTACTGGCTCTTCCTCGGCCGGTACAGGTGTTGGAAGCTTCGCCACCACATTCACAAGCGGGCTGGTATCTGCGCTAACAATCTTCTGAGTATTGGTAACCGGTTGCAGCAACGCCGGTGCTCCGGCGGGAACAGGCGGCAACTCAATTGCACTCGTAAGACGGACCGACTCACTGACTACAGGTTTCGAAAATGCAGCTGCCGTTAACCCCGTCGCCGGCAGGTGAACAAGTTGCTGTGCACTCTCACGTCGAACAACAACGGTGCTCGGCGCGGTCTTCCGGGGCAATGACTCATTCGTTCGCGAGGCCATCGCCGCCCACGCCGTGGGGCGACTCGCACGCTCTTCCGGACTCGTCGCCCGCCAACGAGGTCGCTGGTCGAGTTTCGCGGAAAGGACGGATGACCTAGGCGCCGGTACCGACTTCTGCGCAGCCGTCTTCACCTCATCTGGCTTGGAAGAGCCGATCGGCTTGATAGCCAGCTGAAACTGACACCCAGCCGCGATTAATAGCAGCAGCGTCAGTGCGGCGAATCGGCCACGCATTATCTACGCCTCCAGGCAGAGCCCGTCCGCAAGGCCAGCATCAAAGCCACCCTGAGTTGAGAGCAGAACTTTCCTCTGTGCGCAGCGGAACTTCGCTGGACATCCGATTTATCGGCTGGAGGACCGAGGTTCTCGTGGAAGAGTTTGCCGATTGCGAAGAAAGTGCCGAATCTAAGGATCCAGCAGCACTGGAATGTGTCAGAAACCGATCACATCATTCGCCGACAATGTCATTCGCATAACGTCGAGCGGTGGACATGAGCCCGCTGGCCCGTGAATCCGACGAAGATCCTGAGGCAATGGCCGGCAGCCTTACGGCCACCACTCGCCATGCTTCTGGGCTGGTAGGCTCACGCTCAATAGGCCGAAGCGTTCTTCAGCACGTGGTCACCGATCCGGACACCTTTACTCAGGCCGATCGTGATGGCGTCATCGAAGGCGATCTCGACAACCTGCTTAACGGGCTTTCCGTCGAGGATCAGCATGACGAAATCGCGTCCATCGCCATCAGTTGCGACTGACTTTGTGGGGACAAGCGGTATGGCTCCGTGGTCTTTGATTGTGACATTCACTGTCCCGTACAGGCCGGGACGAAGGACGAGTTCTTTTTTCGTGAAGACATCAACAGCAGGATTCTGGATGTCGACTTCGATGCGCATCATACGCGAACCCTTCTCAAGGACGTTGGCGATACGGCTGACCTGGCCCTCAACAGCAACACCCTTCAATCCGCCAATTCGATCAAGCAACACCGCCTGCCCTTTCAGGGCCTTGGCCGCTTTGTTGTTTGGAACGGAAACGACAACACGGACCTTATCGATACGAGTAATCGTAAACAGCGGCATCGCGCCCGAATTTGACGGAGGACGGACGAAGGCACCGCGGTCAACCATTCGGCGTGTCA
Organism: uncultured Planctomyces sp.; assembly: GCA_937904325.1. Classification (GTDB taxonomy): domain Bacteria; phylum Planctomycetota; class Planctomycetia; order Planctomycetales; family Planctomycetaceae; genus JABMPE01. Next base: position 96,086 of record CALGTK010000374.1, on the reverse strand, counting down.
CAATTCCCGAAAACGGAGGAGCCTTGATTATCGCGTACTGCTGCATCGTCGCCAGCCTGGCGACAACCGCATCCGCGACGTTGACATTTTCATTCGCCAGCTTGAGGTCTGCAACTGCTCTTTCTTTCGCTGCAGCAGCGGCACGAGCATGCGCTTCCGCGATGCGAACTCCCGGATAGAACACCGTATTTTTCGGGCCAGTGACAAACTCAGCGCGTACAGCGTCGAGAGCAAACTGAGCCTCGATCTGACTATCCTCGCCGACAACTCCGGTCTTGAACAGACGTGAAACTCGCTCCAACTGCTTCTTACGATAGGAGACCATCGCTAGCTTCTGCTTCTCCATGGCCATCGCCTGTTGAATCTCAGCAACCCTGGTTGCAACCTCAGCGTCAGCCTCTTTAACGGCCGCAACCGCCTGATCGACTTCCGCTCTGGCCTGACCAAGTTCGGCCATCTTCTCGGCCATCTCGTTCACCATTTCAGGAACAGATAACTCAACGAGATCCTGATTTTCTTTCACCATCGAGCCGATATCCACCGGTGCGCCATCGACGTCGTGAATCTTCAACACGTAGCCCGCTAGCTTTGACATGACATCCGTTGTCTCGTAGCCGTGCACGGATGCGCCTCGCAGTTCCAGCTTCTCGACGAAGGGAGCGTCTTTACCGACAACCTTGACGGTGTCATAAATAACTCCATCTGCCGCAAACGATCGGCTGATGTTTGTTTGAAAAGCAACCACCAGCCCCAGCAGAACAACAACAGCGTAATTAAGTCGGTACATCGTTTTATCCCGGAGCAGTGAACCTGATAGACAAGCATCACAAGTCAGACTGAGCAAAACCGAAGGCAGAGGAACGATTATTCCCATCCCGGTTCTGCCTGCGTCAGTTTCGGCGGACGTTTGATCAGCACATAAAGACACGGCACGACGAACTTCGGCAGCAACGTCGCGGCGATGACTCCACCGACGATCGTTCGAGCCAGCGGTTCGTCAGCCTCGCCGCCCGCAAAGCCGATAGCCATAGGAAGCAGCGCGAGAATCGTCGTGATCGATGTCATAAGAATCGGTCGGAAGCGAACAACAGCCGCGTCAACAATGGCTTCCTGAACGGTAGCGCCTTCGGCCAACCGATGATTGGCAAAGTCGAGTAACACGATTGTGTACTCAACCACGATGCCGATCATCATGATGATCCCCATGAATGACTGAATATTGAGACGCGTCCCGGTGAGATAAAGAATTGCCGCCACTCCGATAAATCCGAGCGGCACGGTGACCATCACGATGAACGGATCGACGAACGATCGGAACTGCCCGACCATCACCAGATAAACGAGCACGGAAGCCAGCACGAGGCCCAGGGCAAAGTCGACAAATGAGTCACGCATCGCGCGAATTTCGCCCTGTACTTCGACAGTGAATCCTTTGTAACCGTCGCCACCGATGGCGAACCGTGTCGGCTCGTTCATACCGACGGCTGACAAGCCCGCCTGCATCCAGGGTGGATACTGAGCAATCCGCGAACGTGTGTCAGGAACCGGTGATAAATTCAACGGGTGATCCGGAGCCGAAAGTCTCCTTTCGATTTCAGCGATCACCGACCCCATGTCATAACCCGACTCCACATTTGCAAAGACGTCGGTGACTCGCGTGATGTTTCGATGATTGACGACCGAAGGACCTTCAACGTTTGTCACGATGTCGGCGACATCTTCCAGGTAGACAGTCTCAGCATCGCTGGCCGAGCCACTGCCTTTAACAGGAATTGAGCGGAGCGTATCCAACGAGTCGATGCGGGCTTCCGGATACTGAGTCCCGAGGAAATAATGATTTCCGTTCTTCGGAGAAATCCAGAACGCGGGGTCGAAGTTGATCGACGAGTTGGTTGAAGCGACCAGACATTTCATAACGTCTTCGGGAGTGACTCCGCGGTCGGCAGCAGCGACACGATCGATGTCGACTCGAATCATTGGGTAATCGATCCGCTGCGCGATACGGACGTCCGTCGCGCCTTCGACTTCCTTAATAGTGTCGACGAGTTTGTTGGCAATGTCGTGAGCCGTCTTCAGCCGGTAGCCCGTAACCTGAAGATGAATCGGCGACGGCTCGCCCATATTGAGCGCTGCCGTCAGGATGCCTCCGGTGTCGAACGCAAATTCAACGGTCGGGAACTTTTCATTGAGCTGTTTGCGAAGCTCGGTAACATAACTGAATACGTCACGGTCACCTTTACCGGCCAACTGGCAGAGTACGAAGGAATCCATCGGACCAGTGTTTGGTGTATAAGCAGCCGGCCAATCCATCAGCACGCCGATGTTTGAGATCAGCATCTGGCAATTGGAATCGGCAGTTGCAGCGGCTTGCTCGTCGGGGCTCAACGCTTGCCCCTCGGAGCCGGCAGCGAATTTTTCACGCGTTACTGCGTACACCGCTTCGGCTGGATTTCCAGGCGCGGGGTCGCCTACGATCGAAACGATTTCGTTCTCGATTTCTTTGATGATGGCTTCAGAAACTTCCAGCTTCGTTCCCGACGGTGCGCGGGCGTAAATCGTAAACTGCCCGGCATCGACCGGCGGGAACAACTCACGCCCCGTTTGCCCCATCAATAAAATTGAACCGACGAACAAGACGGCAGCAACTGCCAGCACCAACCACTTCGCTCGCAGCGAAGCCAGCAACATCCCTTTGTAAGTTCGAACAAGCCACGTGAGTTCAGGTTCTTCGTTGACTGACTCGCCGTCTGCCAGAACTCGCGGCTTCATCAGCTTGGAACAAGCTACCGGGACGAAGAAAATCGCGATGAAGTACGAGGCAATCACGGCGAACAACACTGAGGCCGCCAGTGGAGCGAAGAGATATTTCGCCAGCCCCGACAAAAACATCACTGGGAAGAAGACGACGATAAACGTCAGCGTCGACACAAACAGCGGAACAGCGACCTCACGAGTTCCGCGAAGCGACGCTTCAAGACGGCCGGTCCCCATCTGCATGTGCCGCTCAATATTGTCGAGAACGACGATTGCCTGGTCGATGAGAATTCCAACCGCGAGTGCAAGCCCTCCAAGGGTCATTGCGTTGACGGTGTTGCCACTGAAGTAAAGTCCGATCAACGAAGACAAGATCGAAACCGGAATCGCCACCACAATGACAAGCGTTGAACTGAGACTTCGTAAAAACACCAGCACGACCGCACCGGCAAACAACGCACCTAGCGCGCCGGCAATCCACAATGCATTGATGCCTTCTCGAACTTTGACTGACTGGTCCATGACGACCTCAAGACTGAGGTTCACCATCTTCGGATCATCGTTTCCGGCGGCGTCTCGTTTTTCTTCTTTCAGTCGTTCGAGGATTTCGGCAAGTTTGCCGTGAATCTTGTCAACGATCTCGATCGTGTTTGAGCCCGGCTGTCGATAAACCGGCACATAGACCAGCGACCGGCCGTTGACTCGAACGATGTTTGATTGAATCTGCCGCGTGTCTTCGACGCTGCCGATATCGCTGAAGAGAATGGGATCGCCGTTTTCGCTCATCTTGACCGGCGCGTCGTTGAGCATGTCGACTTCGCTCGGGATCGCGTTGGTGTAAATGTAGAATTCTTTGTCCTGAATCTTCGCGCTTCCCGCCGGAATCAGAACGTTCTGCGATCGCAACGCCTTGTGGACGTCCATGATCGTCAGGTTGTAAGCCTTCAGTTTTTCCGGATCCGTGTAACACAGAATTCGCCGCAGTGTCCCACCATTCACAGCCGGCGCAATAACCCCAGAGATCGATTGCAGGTTATTTCGCAGATTTTTGTACGCGACGTCGTAAAGTTCGGCGTCAGTCATATCCGGATTCGACACGGACACCAGACACAACGGCACACTGGCCGTCGGGTCAAACGGCATCACCATCGGAGGGATCGTCCCGGGCGGCAAATAAAACATGTCGCTCATCGCGTACATGCTGACCTGGGCGACCGCTTCCGCTCGTGAGATCTCAGGATGGAAAAAGTCCTTCACGATGCAGACACCCTGCATCGCCTTAGCTTCCTGATGCTCGATGCCCGACGACTGACCGGTCCAGCGTTGCAGTCGGCTCATGATGTCCTGCTCCATAACCTCGGGCGGCATGCCCGGGTAAAAGCAGACAATCTGAACCGCAGATGTTTTAAACGTTGGAAGCAGGTCAGCGGGAATTCGTGCGGCACTCGTGAGCCCAACAACGAAAACCATCAGCACGACAACGATAGCCAGGTACGGATTCTTCAGAGCGGTACGGACCATGGCTCGCTTTCAGGCAGCGCTCGCAATGCGAAAACACCGCGACTTGTGACGTCGGCTCAAAATACGGAAGTCAGACGCTTCGGCAATTATATAGCGGCGAAGACTCACATTAGTGGGCATATGAAGCATTCTGCGCGAAACCTGTAATCGCGGCAATCCGCGTTTGAGGCAACTGAAAAGTGCTCGATGGGAGCTTCTCTGAATCGTGTCGAACGCCCGCAAGTCATCGTCCAGACGCAAAAAAGCTGGCCCGCCTGCTTGTGGTGTGTTCCCTGGTTGATCCGTGGGTGGTGGTGCCGGATCAACGTGAAGAGGCGATCGGGATCGAGGGCACGAGTGAGTGACTCCTCAACTCCATTTGCAGAGCGGGCCAGCAAAGGTGGCCGGTTGGCGATCGAAAGTGTGAAGTACCGGGCAGGTCCGACATACGACTCGACAATTCGAATCAGCATCGAGCAACGCGTGCAAACGAAATTAAAAAACCGCCTTCCCTGGCGACGGTTGCCCCCTGGCTGGTCGCGAACGATCCCTCGTCAAGTCCGCTTCACTGCTTCTAAACGACCAACTCCTTGAACATGCTTCCAAATTCCGGCATATCTTCACGCAGGGTTTCGAGCCACGCTGTCGGATTCCAGATCTCGATGCAAATCCCAGCACCGACGATCATGACGTCTCCACCTGCAGAGACGTCGAGGAACTCGCGAAAGCCTTCTGGAATAAGAATTCGCGAACGGTTGGCGATCTGCACTTCTCGAGACCGCGTCGAAAGCAGACGGCCCATGCGCTGAACATCACTCCAACGCTGCTCCATCGCTCCCGCCTCAATCTTGCTGCGAATCACACCAACACCTCGGTCCAACCGAGCACGCCATTCGTCAGCCTGCCAGAGACTCAAACATCCATAGCGTTCCTTCGTTATGATGGTCTGCCCGAATTCGTCGGTCACCGCCTGAGCCATCTCGGACGGAAGCGTGATGCGAAAACGATCGTCAATCGCGCGCTTCACTTCGCCTTGGATGAACGTTTCAGGTGCCGACATTTCGAGCCTCAGGTACAGACAGCTCCACACCAGTTTCGGCGGGAAGCCATTCATCTTATTGGGCTCAAAACCCACTTTCAATCAAATTGAGAAAGAACAATGGGCAAATTACCCACACATATCGAATACTAACTTCACAAAAGACAATCTCAAGTGGATATGCTGACTTTGCAGAAAAAAACGACGAACCAGCCAGCACAACGCAAGCAGGCAGGGCCGACTTGTGACGTGAGAGAAGCAGGAGCGGATAGCCATTCAACAGGCGTCCGGGCAGGAACCCCACACTCGACAGTTCCCGACAATCGAGCAGGATGATCCGCAGGACACATTCAACGTTCACCGTTGACGCAAGCGTTCTGGAGTTCCGCCAACTCAGGTGCTAGCCTTCCGGGCGTAACTACAGACGCATTGGCGGCGTCATTCGAATCACCACATTGAAACCAGCCAATCGCTGACCATTCAGGAGAATCGCAAATGGGATTGTTCGATAAGCTTCGTGGCGAACTTGTTGACATTATTGAGTGGGTCGACGACTCACAGCACACACTCGTCTGGCGGTTTCCTCGCTACCACAACCAGATCAAGAACGGTGCGAACCTGATCGTTCGCCCTGGACAGTTGGCAGTCTTCGTTCATCGTGGTGAACTGGCTGACGTCTTCGAACCCGGCCACTACGAACTCCGTACTGACAATATGCCGCTGTTCAGCACACTTGCCGGCTGGAAGCACGGATTCGACAGTCCGTTCAAAGCCGAGGTTTATTTTATCCGGACGTCGCAGATCACCGATCTGAAATGGGGCACGCCAAATCCGATCATGATGCGTGACGCTGACTTCGGCCCGATCCGCCTGCGAGCGTTCGGCACGTACACACTCAAAGCGATCGATCCGAAGATCCTGCTGAAAGAACTCGTCGGCACCGACAGCGAATTCGACGCTGAAGAAGTCACAGAACTTCTTAGAGGGATCATCAACTCGTCGTTCGCAGACATGCTGGGCGAACAGAAAGTTGCCGCGCTGGACCTTGCCGCACGCTACACAGAAATGGGCGACGGTCTCAAAGAAGTAGTCAACGAGCGAATCGACGACGAGTACGGACTCGAAGTCACAAACATGATGATCGTTAATGTGTCGCTTCCAGAAGCCGTCGAGAAAGCGCTCGACACACGCACGAGCATGGGCGTCATCGGCGACATGGGGAAATTCCAGGCCTATCAGATGGGCAACGCCATGCAGGCCGCTGCCGAAAACGAAGGAGGCGGCGGAGCATCAGACGGCATGGGCCTGGGCATGGGTTTCGCGATGGCGAACCGCTTCATGGGCGGAGCAGGCAATCCGGCGGCCGGCGGAGGTGCAATGGCAGCTGGGCAAGCCCCCGGTCATACAGCTCCCCCACCACCGCCATCTCAGCAAACATTCCACGTCGCCGTCGATGGTCAAACTCAGGGACCATTCACACCGCAGCAGATTGCTCAAGGCGTCAGCTCCGGCCAGGTCAGCCCGACGACGCTCGTCTGGACCGCCGGCATGGATGGATGGAAATCCGCCAGTGAAGTTCCACAACTTTCGGCAGCATTCGCTCAATCCCCACCACCACCACCGCCGATTGGTTAAGACATTGAAACGGCAGCATTAAACGCAGCCGTTCTTTTTGCTGAACCCAGAGCCAGCATTCGCCGCCTCTTCACGCTCCCCGGGCGGAAGGGGCGGCTTTTCTTTATGCACGCCAGTTCCGTTTGAGTGACAAGCTTCATGTCCGAAGAAAAACCCGGCGACCAGGTTGACGATGGCAAAGCACGCGTGTTTCCTTGTGAAGGTTGTGGCTCGGACCTTGAGTTCCACATTGGGCAACAGGATCTGAAGTGCCCGTATTGCGGGTTCGAGAAGCAGCTTGAATTCGCAGAAGACGCAACCGTCGCCGAGCAGGACTTTCATGCGATGCTCGTCAGGATGTGCAAGCATCACGACAGGAATCGACAGAACGAATCAGGCCAGAGCGAAATCCGTTGCGACTCGTGCGGCGGGACCGTTCAGTTTCAGGGATCACTCACAAGCACCGAATGCCCGTTCTGCGCATCGCCAATTCAACTCGAAGACGTCCACGATGCCGAGCACCGCGTTCCCGTCGACGGCGTGCTTCCATTCCTCGTCGAAAAGAATGCCGCATCAGCGAATCTGAAAGTGTGGGTCAAATCTCGCTGGTTCGCGCCGAACGAGTTCAAGCAGCGAGGTGTCCAGGGAAAATTTAACGGCGTCTACACACCATTCTGGACGTTCGACTCGATGACATTCACAAGGTACTCCGGCGAGCGCGGCGAGCATTACTATGAAACAGTCAAAGACGGCGACGAAGAAAAGCAAGTTCGACACACGCGGTGGTGGCCAGTGTCGGGATCATTCGATCGATTCTTCGACGACTTGCTAATCCTGGCTTCCGAAGGTCTGCCGCGCCGCTTGATGGATAAACTGGCTCCGTGGCCACTCGAAAAATGCATTCCGTTCTCACAACAGATTCTGGCTGGATTCTACGCCCGAACCTACGAACTGGAACTCGAACCCGGCTTCGGCCAGGCACGCGACCAAATGGAAACGGCTATCACCGCCGAGGCCCGACGGCGCATCGGCGGTGACGAACAGCGAGTCCATTCTTGTCAAACTCAGTACAGCGCCGTCACGTTCAAGCATCTTCTGCTGCCGGTCTGGTTACTTGCCTACCGATACAACGGAAAAGCGTATCAGGTCATGGTCAACGCGGCGACCGGCGAAGTGCAGGGCGAACGACCGTGGAGCTGGGTCAAAATTTTGTGCACGATTGGTGTTGTCGCGACCGGCGCTGGCGTGATCGCATTGCTGAATCAGTAACTCGCTGCCAGAATCTGTCGAACGGTGAGCTTTATCACCGAACCGCCCCAACGCATTCGGCATTAATGCATTCCCACAACATAAACCCTACCCTCACTGCTTCATTGTCGCGGAACTCGTCCGCTTGAAGCTTCACCTGGCAGAGATCGCCCATGAAATTTCCAAGATGCTTTCTTTTGTGCGCTATCCTCTGCGCAATCACGTTGCCGATATCCTTGCTCTCCGGTTGCGGTGGTGCCGAGAACGTAGAAGAGACGACAACCGTTGCCCCACCCCCTCCGGTTAGCGTCGCGCCGAGTGAAGACAATCAACAAGCCGCAGCAACTGGCGACATGCCAGGCTTCTCGGACGAGCCTGACTTCAGTGACACTCCACCGACCGCAGACCAACCGCCGGGTCTGGCTGACGTCACCTTGCCTGACCCTGACGAACCTGCGGGGCTAGACCCGTTAAGATTGCCCGAACCGGCACCAGTCAATCGAGCCTGGCGTGAAGAGTGGATCACAAGCTTTGAAGAAGCTAAGGCACGGGCCCAAAAAGAGAATAAAGACATCCTGATCAACTTCACCGGAAGCGAGTGGTGCACCTGGTGCATCCGCCTGTCGCAGGAAGTCTTCAGTCAGCCAGGCTTTGCTGAGTACGCAAAAAAGAACTACATCCTGGTTGAAGCTGACTTTCCAATGGGGCCAACCGGGCAGCCCAAAGCAATTGATCCACAGCACCAGGAACTCTCCGACACATACGAATTCCAGGGTTTCCCGACGATCATGCTGTTCGACAAGCAAGGACGCCCCTTCGCACAAACGGGATATCAACCCGGCGGCCCGCAGGCCTACAACGCGCACATTGAGGAGTTTCGATCGGCTCGCGTCGACCGCGACACGGCGTTCGCCGCCGCTGACAAACTGCAAGGTACCGAACGAGCAAAGAAGCTCGACGACGCTCTTGGCAATCTACCGTCAGACCTTCTGTTCCCGGCCTACGAATCAGTCGTCGAGGAAATCATTAAGCTCGACGAAGACAACGTCGCAGAACTCCGCAGCCAGTACGAAGACAGGCTGGCTAACCACCAGTTCATGGCTCGAATACAGGCAATCGAAAAACAAATCCCCGGCTCGGAAAACCCTGACGCGATTCTTGCTGACATCGCCAAAGTCGCCAAAGAATTTGGTGGCAACCCACGTCGAAGTTTTGTCGTGACGATGTTTCAAATCAACGTCCTGAACTACTTTGACAGAATCGATGAAGTACTGGCCGTCGCCGCAGCTGCCCTGAAAAACGAATCGCTTGATAACGATTATCGATCAAACCTCTTTATGACCCAGCTCCGAATTCTCAACCAGGCTGAACGTCAGGAAGACGCCCTCACGATCGCGAACAACGCCATCACTCAATTCAAAAATGACGACTCGATGACCATGCAGTTCATGATCGCTCGAGCGGACTTCCTGCATCGACTGGACCGAGTAGAAGAAGGCCGACAAGCAATAGCGGAAGCACGCAAAGTTGGCGGACCAGCAGCAGCATTCCAGATCGACCAGATCGAGCAGGAAATCTTCGGCAGTATTTCAAGTAGCAAGCCAGCGGCAAACACTCTTCCTGAACCAACAGCTCCGGGAACAGCAGAAAAACCAGCCACCACGACTTCAGACTCCGCACCAGCGGAATCGTCTAAGCCAGCCGCCGAATAGCGGAGAACGCTGGGACCATCTGCATAAACATGAAATAAGGCCGCGACGAGAGTTCTCTCGTCGCGGCCTTATTTGTTTTGTGCACTCACTCAGTAACGCCGAATTGAGTCGGCCAAATTCGGATCACCCTGCTTCGCCGAACAACTCAAGCAAATCGAACGGCACATCCAGAATTCGAGCTGCCCCATATTCGACGAGTTCTTCGACTGGACGAAAGCCCCAGGCAACTCCCACAGCCAGGGCTTCAGAATTCTTTGCCGTCAGCATGTCGACACTTGAGTCACCGATGTAGACGCATTCATTCGGTGCGACTCCAAGTGCCTCGCAAACTTCTAACACGCCTGCGGGATCGGGTTTCCGCGGAACTCCTTCACGTTGACCGAGAATTGGATCGAATGGCCAGGTCGGCAGGAATTCCGCAACACAGACTCCTACGAACTCGTGCGGTTTGTTAGACAGAATTGCAATTGGTATCTGGCGTCGAACCAGTTCGTTCAGCAGTTCTTCGATGCCAGGATAGAGCTGCGAATGCTCGTTCCATCGACGACCGTAGGTATCGCCAAATTCCGGAACACATTCAGCAATCAATTCGGGTGTTGACGTACCATCCGGCAGGATTCTCTTGAACAGCGTTGCGACACCATCGCCAATAAAATGTCGATAGGCGTCCAGGTCATGCGTTGCGTGACCGCGATCCACGAGAACGTCGTTTGCCGCATTGCCAATGTCAGCCAGCGTGTCCAGCAACGTCCCGTCCAGGTCGAAGATCGCCGCTTTGTAGTCCGTAGACATTCCATTCTTTCTACATCAATTCATATCGCCTGATCGAGAACGCCTTCCGTTCAGACAATTCGCATGGATTCTGCGTCGAGTGCATCCGCGACAAACTTCACAACGCGAGGAGCCATGACATTGAAGTAGTCCCATGAGTGACCGCCATTGCTGGTTTCGAAATCTGACTCGAAGGGAATCCCACTGGAATAGAGCTTGCTGGCGAGGCGTTCGGAACTGTTAATCCAATCAGCATCGGCCGGGTCACACACAATGAGTTGGGACCTCGGCCAGTTCAGTGGCTGAAGATGCAAAATCGCTGTCTGCTGTCTTGCCAGTTCCTGGCTGTCGAACATTTCGTCCAGGGGAAGTCCCTGCCCCCACCAGTCGTGAAAATCCACGGCCGGTGAAATTGCAGCGAGGATCGGAAAATCACGACCGCAGCGATAGCCAAGCTGGATGACTCCCTGCCCGCCCATGCTGATTCCCATCAATGCGATGTTTGGCGTCTGGACATCCCAGTTCTCGCCAATCCACGCCACGACGTTGTTACGGACATAGTCGAATGGAGTCAGACCCGCATCAAACTCGGAACAGATTTCCGGCAACCACCACGAACGTTGCCCGTAAGGGCAGACAACTCGCAACCCCTGCTCGTTGAGTTCTTTGCTGAAGGCCTCATTATCCTTCAGCGTTGTCAGTCCGTGGCCGTGAAGATGAATCACCGCTCGACCAGCCTTGGGAGAGTCGGGCGTAAAGATGTCGGCAGCTTTGCCGTCGATTGAAGTTGTCGTCCAGGAACCGTGCATGTTTCATCCAGCGAAAGTCAATCAATTGAAGCTTGTAGAGTTGCCGCGTTAGAAACGGGCTTTGCGCTGTGAGAGATACTCCAGCAGCGCCGTCCCGAAATTCATGCTCGTGTCGAGCGGCACGTAGTCGCAGCCCAGCGAACGGCATTCGGAACGATAAGTATCGCGGAGTTCGTTCATGGTTTCGATGTAGTCACCCCGCATTCCGGCTGCGTCGATATTCCGCTCCACCTCACCCGTTTCCGGATCCTCAAGATCGAGCATTCCATCGAACGGGAATGTGACCTCGGCTTCATCGAGCACATGAAACAGAATGATGTCGTGACCGGCGTAGCGAAGAAGACGCAACGACTCGATCACCTCTTCAGGATCAGTCAGCAGGTCGGAAAAGATCATCAGCAGACTACGATTACGAATCATCGCCGCAACACGTCGCAGGTTCTGACCGATCTCTGTTTCGCCGTTTGGTTTCGCCTGAGAAAGCAGGGACAGCATATTGCCGAGCTGCATCCGCTTGCTTCGAGCCGGAAGGCTATTGCGTATTTTCTGATCAAAAGTCACCAGTCCGACCGGATCCTGCTGATGAATCATCAGGTAACCAAGTGCGGCGGCCAGGCAGATGGAATAGTCAAATTTGGAAAGTTGCTGCCGATAGGTGTAGGCCATGCTTTCGGAGAGGTCCATCAGCAAATAGCCGGTGATGTTTGTCTCGGCCTGGTACTTCTTAACGTAGTATCGATCAGTCTTCGCATAGACGAGCCAGTCGATGTTTTTCGGGTCATCGCCTTGCGTGTAACGACGGTGCTCACTGAATTCGACGCTGAATCCCTGAAACGGACTGGTGTGAAGTCCTGTCAGGAAACCTTCGACAATAAACCGAGCGCGCAAGTCGAGCCGTGAAACAGTCTGAATGACTTCCGGCTTGAGATACTGCTCGCTTGATGCCATGTCGCTTCTACTTGTTTCCGGTCGGCAATGATTCCAGATCGATGAGACCGCTGTTCGGATGAAACGTCAGCCACGCTCGCTTAAACGAAGGGATTGAGACCTGCTGGTGCATTGTCTTCCCTTCGAGCGACCCCGCAATCGCCACACCTTGCCGATTCCAGGTCGACTTTGTCTGATCATCCACGAACCTGCCAGCAGCGTCCGACGAGAAGGTAAGTATCTGATCATCAACCTTGCGATGGTATACGCGGGTTGCCGTTCCTTCAGGATCAAAAACAACGAGTAACAGCAAACCACGAGCATCGACGTTTACGACTGGCCGATTCAGCAACTGCTCCATCAAAACGTGATGCATACCGAAGTTGCCCACGAAGCCGACGACAAAGCGGCCGGGGTCTTTGTAGAAGTCTTTGACGAACTGCCAGCTCGATCGCTTCAGATTGAGGACGGTGGTACCGGGATGCTCGTCTTTCCACGTCGACCACGTGGTAATGTCGGAAGGAATTGTTTCGAGCAGTTTTCCTTTGTGCTGCCCAGCCATTCCTCTTCCAAGTAGATGACTCCAAAGAGTCTCTGTTTCAACATCCATCATTATCAGGCTGCGGTTCCAGAGTTTCCCAGACACAACGAACGTCAGCTTCTGACCCACAACGTTTGTGGCATACACGATGCCATTGTGACAAAGGTGTCACCACGTTGCGGCGAAGTCCGTTTGACCGATCCGATCGTTGATTATCTCGCGAGCCGGCCCTGTCAGCATGTTGATCGGATACGCCCGAGGTTGTCCTTCGACGACGACTCCTAGAACCAGCTCAGAATCGCTGACCTGATTTCTCACCTCGTCAGCGGAGATAAACTGAGCGGCGACGAGCGCCTTGCGTGGCGACATCAGCGTCTTCGGCTGAAACCTGCGAGCAATGCCTGACTGGTTATTTGGCTGTGCTTCAACAACGCTGAAACCACCATTCACCAAGAGTGCGACGACGACGAACGTCAGAAAGGACTGGAGACCAAACTTCGAGCATTTTCCTACCGGCATGATTCAACTCCGTTTGTCGACGAGCTTGCTGCACCGCGATGCTGGTGCCCATTCTACAAACTACCAGCGGCCATTACCGCCGCTCGGTGGTCCATTCCGCCAGGTGTCGTACTGAGACCATCCATGCGACGAATCCGAACCTGGCCAATCGTGATTTCGCCAGCGGCCCTGATGAGGATCAACGGATTCGCTGGAGTAGTAAAACAGGTGGTCGCCGGAATTCCAGTCACCTGGAAAATCAGCATCGTCGTCCGATGAAATTCCCAGGAATTCAAACAAGAGCCGAATCATCCGCATGATGATCGCAAAGGCCACTGTCATAATGACAGCACTAAGAATCAACAACGGACCGGAGCCGAAGATCGGTTCGACGCTCGTCCAGATTTGTTTCCAGAATAGAATGACAACCAGAGACGCCAGACTCAGATAAGGTCCAAAGGGCAACTCGCGTTGGCGGCGTACGATGAACGTCAAACCAACAACCAGCAACGCGAACATGGGCGCCATAAAGAAGATGACGACTCCGGCCTGCCAGCCAAGAAAACTCCCAACCATCGCCATCAGAACGACATCGCCGAATCCCATCGCTTCTCGGCCGAGTGCCCAATGACCGACGATTCGGACGAGCCAGACCACGCCGCCAGCAATCAAAAATCCGGCAAGACTCACGGCCAGACCGTGAAGATGTGGCGACAACCCGATCCAGCCGGGCAGCGATCCATCAAGAAATATCCAGTCGGATAATCCTGGCAACGATCTGTCCAACCAGAATCTCAGTTCGCGAGCAAACCTCATGTTCTGATGCCAGACGGGAGTCAGATAAACATGGCCGATCGCGCCGGCTCCCAGAAAGCCAACAGCTATCGCAGGCAGCGTACATCCGTCAGGAATGATCCACAGATCAAGATCGATGAAGCTGGCAACCAGCAACGCTTCGATCAGCACCATGTGATAGAAGTATCGCCAATGAACGATCGCAACTGGCGAGAACCACCAGCTTCCGGGATCACCTGTCGGACCGAACGGTCCATGCACCGCGCTATCAATAATTGAAACGCCGAAACCTGCTGGCACTTCCATCCAGTAAACCAGCGCCCACAACGCTCCGTTTAAGAATTCAATCGCAGGGTACCGAGGAGAGATTCGCCCCTTGCAATGGAAACATCGACCGCGGAGCATCAGCCAGCCGAAAATCGGTACGTTCGCCCAGGGCGGGATCGCGTTTCGGCACCGTGGGCATCGCGATTTTGGATAGATGACCGCGTAAAGCGATTCCCAAAAGCCTTCCTTCGTCGGAATTCGGTAAATGCAGACGTTAAGGAAACTGCCAACGACCGTGCCGATGACAAACAGGTAACCCAGGCAAAGCCACATCGGCAGGCCGAAAGCTGTTAGAGGCACGGCGTGTCCCCCGATGTTTCAGCCACAGAGTCGTTCTCGCCAGCCTTCGATATTTTTCCCAACTCTTCTCCGAGGGAAGTCAGGACATAATCAACCAGTTGTTCAATTGATGGTGCATTCGCCTGTTCGGTAAAAGGTTCGTCGGTCTGGATAACCAGGCTGGCCGCATCCGAGTAAATCAGTTCACGCTGCCCTAACAAACGTTCGATTTCCGCGCGGCCACCGGTCGAAGTGAGATTTGGTCGCCGCTCTGCCGTTGTTTCATCTCCATAGAGACGATGTTCGATGGTATCGATCGAGGCTTTCAGCCAGATAACTGGTCCGGCGTTCTTGAAGTCTCGACGAGTGTCTGAATTCAAAACAGCGCCTCCGCCAGCCGCGATCACCAGGTGGTCCAGTTTAAGTAGATCAACAAGCGTTTCGCGTTCCAGGCGACGAAATTCTGGTTCGCCGTCCGTGTCGAAAATTTCTCGAATCGTGCGTCCCGCTCGACGTTCCAATTCGACGTCGGCATCGATCCACGACCAACCAAGACGCTCAGCAAGCGGCTTCGCAAGCGTGGATTTTCCCGTGGCGCGATATCCGATCAGAGTCAGAATCATGGCGGCAGTGTCGACAGTAAAGAGTAATTTAGACGACCGGTTCTGGATCATAAGACCGGCATCTGCCGTCGACAATCAGCCAGTTGAGCCAGTAATTAAGCGGCGTTAGTACTGACGCCGTTGACGTGAAGATGGGATGTTCATCTTCTTACGATACTTCGTCACAGTCCTGCGAGCCAACTCGTAACCAAGTTTCGCCATCTCGGTGACCAGCGCGTCGTCGCTGTAAGGTTTGTCTTTATCTTCTCCGTCGACGATTTCCTGCAGCTTGATTCGGATGATGCCCCACGCAACGTCTTCGCCGCTCGACGTTTTCGTTCCGCCGCCAAAGAAACGTTTGAGCGGGAACAGTCCGCGGGGCGTCTGAACCCACTTGTCATCAACCGCTCGCGACACGGTTGTCACGTGAACTTTCACCTGGTCGGCAACCTGCTGCATCTTCAATGGCTGAATAAACTCGGGCCCGCTTTCCAGAAATGCGGTCTGATGATCAACAATAGCCTGAGCGACTTTTTTGAGCGTGCTGTACCGTTGCTCGATCGACTCGATTAACCATTTGGCGGAGTCGATCTTTTTCTTGATGTATTCCTTTGTCGCTTCGTCAACTCCGTTGCGAAGCATGGTCCGATACTTGCGGCTGATCTTCAAATCCGGAACGTACTCGTCGATAACTTTAACAACCCACTTGCCATCGTCTTCCTGAACGACTTCCAGGTCGGGCGTCACGTTCTGAACCTGCCGCACTTCAAACTTGCGTCCCGGGAAAGGATCGAGATGTCGCATTTCTTCCATCGAGTCCTTAATCAGATCGATGGAGTAACCGGTCTTCCGAGCGATCAATGGCAGTCGGTTATTGCCCAGATCATCGAGGTACTCGCCAATTAAGACGGCGAGAATGTCGTGATACATCATCTCGGGCGTCAACTGGAGCAGCAGACACTCTTTCAGATCGCGCGCTCCGACACCTGTTGGATCGAGATGTTGAATGTACCCCAGAACGTCCAACGCCTGATCGTTAGAAATCGGTCCACCATAGACCTGAACGATCTCCGGCAACGAACTCTGCAATCGTCCATGGTTATCGAGATTCTGAATCAGGTACTCACCGAACGCTCGCAGTTCTGCGGACAATTCAAAAAAGTGAAACTGCTCCAACAGATAATCGTGCATCGTCTGCGGAGTCATTTCGACATTCGAAATCATATCCGAGTGTCGATCCTTCGCGTCCGAGATGCGGTTGGCTGATGGCCGTGATTCTGCTGCGAAATCATCATCGGGCCAGTCTTTGGCCATCTCCGAGAGACGTTCGAAATCGTCATCGTTGCCGTGGTCGCTGTCGACGAGCAGTTCTTTTTCTTCAGTCTGCTTTTCGGTGGCTTCCTCGCGAGCACGTTCGATTTCGATGTCGCGTTCGGTTTCGGATTCTTCTTTCTTCGTCCCGTCAGCGATCAATGTGACGTTATCTTCAAGCTCCTGCTCAATGCGTTCCTGCAGAGCCATGTACGGAAGTTGCAGAATCTCCATCGACTGAATCATGCGCGGAGCCAGCTTCATCTGCTGGCTCATCTTCATCTGCTGAGAGAAGTTCAGTTGCATGAACGCGGGTCCTGAGTGCTTCGTTCGCCAATTGTAAAATGAAGCTTTCGGTAGATAGTACCAACAGCCTTTGGCGAGAAAACGATTCTTCCTGTTTGAATGACAAATTCGACAACGTCAGTCCGGTCGCACCGGCAGACCTCATCGCGCTTCGGCAGACGCCATTCACTACGACAAAGAATCTGCTCGATCCATGAGCCTGTTCGGCGGCCATCATGCCAGCTGATTTCACTCCCCTAGTCTAAAACCTCTGAAACTACCTGGGGGCTCCGACACTTCGACAGCTCAATTCGAAAGACTCAGAATGCCTGCCGACCACGCATCGCATCAGCCAGCATCTCTTTGTTCGCAAATTCTAGCACACTTCCGGAGGCAATCCCCCTGGCAAGCTTTGTGATTGTCACAGGATCCGCCGCCAGAAGATTGGAAATGAACAGGGCCGTTCCATCCCCTTCAAGCGTCGGATTCGTTGCCATGATCAATTCCTGTACTCCGTCGCGCCGCACACGCCGCACAAGTGCATCAATCGTTAAGTCTTCAGGACCGATCCCTTCAAGTGGTGAGAGCCTGCCGCGCAAAACGTGATAAACACCTTCGTACATCCCGGATGCTTCCAGAGCGATCACATCCCGAGGCTGCTCGACGATGCACACAACAGACTTGTTCCGCTGACCAGATGAGCAGATTCTGCAAACGTCCGTTTCCGTCAGATTGAAACATTCATCGCAGGATCTAATCGACGACTTCACTTCTCGAATCGCATCAGCCAGAGCCAGCGCTTCCGTTTCGTGACACGCCAGAATGTGATGCGCCAGCCGCTCAGCCGTTCGATTTCCGACACTTGGCAGATTCAAAAACTGGTCGACCAGGTTGGCGACCGCCGGACCAAATGGATGTGACTCAGGACTCCGTCGAGCCATCGTTTCCTTTCCGATTTAACTCACAATGAACAGGCCATGAATGGCGACCAGTCCAGGCTGAATAAGTCGCGACGCTGTGTCTGCCTTCAGGAGCCGGAGCCAAGGCCAAGCTTCGACATCATTCCTTCCATTCCGGGGATATTCAGCCCGCCGGTGACTTCCTGCATTGCTTCGGCCGCCGCCTGTTTCGACTTATTCAACGCGTCGTTCATGGCAGAAACCGACAATTCTTCCATCATTTCGCGATCGCCGCTGTCGTAAAGCGTCGGATCGATCGTGCAACCCAGCACGTCCTGCTTTCCGTTGACTTCGAACGTGACCATTCCGCCACCTGCCGAACCCTGGATTCTCATCAAAGCCAGCCGGTCCTGAATTTCGCTCATCCGACCCTGCATTTCTTTGGCCTGTTTCATGAGCGAGGCGATGTCACCAAGTCCCTTGAGCATGTCAGAAATCCCCTTTGCTTAAGCCTGAAGTCTCTGAACGAATCGAACTCCTGGCCGTCCGTTATTTGTCGCCCGCCCCGCCGGATATTTCATTAATCCGAACTACTTGAGCGTCAAAAATTTCAACTACCGAACACACTAGTTCGTCAGCTTCCGGTTTAAAAACTCGTTGCAGCTGACGACCGCCATTCTGGCTCGACGATGTCTCAGCCTTCTGATCATCCGCCTCAATTTCGCCCAGAACCACCGTGATTCGAGGTTCAACTCCAGTCAGCCGGGCGATGATCTTTTGCAGCCGACTTTGAGCCTCAGGCTTCTCAAGATACGTCTTGCCGAAATGATACTTCGGCGGAAGCGTGAGTTCCAGCTTGTTTGGCGCAGAAATTGCTGTACTCGACACTGACTTTACGTGACTCTTCAGCATATCGTTGATTTCAAGAACAACGATCGCCCAGATCTCTTCTGAATTCTCGGGTGTAAACCATATTTCCGGCCCAGCCCCTGAAGCATCGGCGGAGTCGTTTTCGGACCCGTCTGCTACTTGTGGCGTTGCCTCGACAACTACCGGAGCTTCATCCAGGGCCGTCGTAGAACTCGTTGCCTCATCCATTTCGGATGCTGCATTCGTTCGCGAGTCAACAAGCGTCGTGGCCACCTCGAGCAAACCTCCGCCCGAAGTCGAATCAGTGAGTTCGACGGCAGCCTCGCCACTTGATGCTTCCGAATTTTCTTCAGTTTCAGACATGCCTTCCGGTACATCGCCTACCGAGTCAGCGGCCATGCTCGAAGCCGACACGATTCTGACCGGTAATTCTTTCCGCTCGACGGCGGTGCCTTCATCCAAAGACGCGTCACTGACCATCTTCTCTGAAACTGCCGCAATCGGTGTTTCAACCGGAGCCAACGACTGCTCAACAGAAGCCGCTGGAATTTCCACCACGACATCTGCAGTTTCGACTTCATTGGCTGATCCAGCTACGTCATTTTTTTTTTCCGCAGCAGGCGGCGAAGCAACTGGCTGTATCGCCGAAATCGGCTCGCCGCTCCGCAACTTGTCGATCAGTCCACTGATGCTCGTCAGGTCTTCGAGCATCGCAATCCGGACAAGAGCCAGCTCTGCCAGAGCTCGCCCATACGTCACTCGCTGCATTCGTCCTTTGGTGTCAGAAAGAATCTGCATCGCGGCGACGATCGTTTGCAAGCCCCAGGTTTCAGCCTGCTTCTGCAACAATTTGCGACTGACAGGAGCCACGGAAAGCAGCCCAACGCTGGTCGCTTCTGAAGCCATAATCATCAGATCACGCAAGTAAAACAGCAGCTGATCCGTCAATTCTCCCAATTGAACGCCACCATCAAGCGCTGCATGAAACGAATCAATTGCCTTCGCCTTGTCGCGTTCTACGAGCGCCTGCCCAATATCAATCAGCCGGTCGTCGCTGGCCGTCCCCAGCAAACGATGGACATCCAATGCCGAGATTTGCTCTTCGCCAAACGCGAGAAGCTGATCGAAAATTGACTGACTGTCACGCATGGATCCGGCGGCTCGCCGAGCCACCAGTTCGAGAGCGTCGTCATCAACTTCAACACCTTCGGCCACAGCAATGCGTGCCAGAAGCGCTTTGATATTCGATGTCTCGATCGTGCCAAAGTCGAACCGCTGACACCGTGAAAGTATCGTGTCTGGAATCTTTTGTGGTTCGGTCGTACAGAAGACGAATTTAACGTTCGGAGGCGGCTCTTCCAGCGTCTTAAGCAGTGCGTTAAAGGCTTCTTTCGTCAGCATGTGGACTTCGTCGATAATATACAGCTTGTACTGAGTTCTCATCGACTTGACGTTGACGTTCGCTCGAAGCTGACGAATATCATCGATGCCTCGGTTGGACGCGCCGTCAATTTCCAGTACGTCGACGTCATTTCCGGCCGCGATTCCGTCGCAGATTTCGCACTCGTTGCACGGATTTCCGTCAGCCGACTCCGGGCAGTTCAGCGCCTTGGCCAGAATCCTCGCCGTCGACGTCTTGCCAACTCCGCGAGCCCCAGTGAAAAGGTAAGCATGAGCGACCCGGTTAGCGAGAATAGCGTTTCGCAAAGCCTGAGCAACGTGCTCCTGCCCGACGACATCCGCGAAACCCTGCGGCCTAAATCGACGAGCGAGAACCGTGTACGAACCAGTTGAACCGGTAACCATAAATCCGAGTTCCGTACGGAAGACTGGGGAACTGTTAGAGGCGATGCCGCCCCAGGATCGAATCCGGATTGTATTGGCATAACCACCAATTCAACAGCAGCCAGCGTTCGCGGCAATCAACTCACAATTCATCGCCCGTCGGGTTTGATTGATCGGAAGAATCTCCAGCCGTAAGCTGCCATTATTGAAGCATCCACAAACTCACTGAACACCGGCTCAAAACCAGAGACGTACAACTAAAGAGGAGCGTCACGATGGAGACAACAAACGGTTCCCTGAATCGCAAACTGAGAATGGCACTGTGTGGCGGCGGAATGGGATCGTTCATCGGACGCGTCCACGCAACCGCCGCGGTTCTCGACAACCGAGCCGCTCTGGTCGCTGGTGCTCTCTCCTCAAATCCGGAACGATCAAAAGCGTCCGCTCCCGCTTATGATATCGCTCTGGACCGAGCTTACGGCTCGATCCACGATCTTGTCGAAAAAGAAGCAGCGCTGTCAGAAGACGAGCGGATCGACTTCGTCTCTGTCGCCACGCCGAATCACACACACTTCGAAATTGCCAAAGCTGCGGTCGAGGCCGGCTACAATGTTATTTGCGACAAGCCAATGACGTTTGACCTCGCCCAGGCGGAAGAGCTGCTGGCTGCTGTCGAAGCTTCGGACGTTGTCTTCGCCGTTTCGCACAACTACACAGGCTACCCGCTGGTCCGCCAGGCTCGTGAAATGATCCTCGGCGGAGAACTCGGCGAAATTAATGCGATTCGCTCCAACTATATTCAGGGTTGGCTGCGAACTCGCCTGGAAGGCGAAGACCACAAGCAGGCGGCCTGGAGAACTGACCCGAGCAGATCTGGCGTTGCCGGCTGCTTCGGAGACATCGGCACACACGCTTACAACCTTGGTCGTTACATGACCGGGCTATTGCCGGAAGAAATCTCCTGCCACCTGAAAGTGTTCGTTGAAGGTCGAGCCCTCGATGACTACGGCCACGCCGTCGTCCGATACGAAAACGGGGCACTCGGAACCGTCACCGCCAGTCAGATTTCGCACGGCCGCGAAAACGACCTGTTCATCGAAGTCGACGGCACAAAAGGCTCGCTTCAATGGCGACAGGAAAACCCGAACGAAATGATCGTTCGTGAGAACGGCAAGCCTCATCAAATCTACACGCGAGATCCGAACGCTCCATTTATGAACGCCTCAGGAGCATCCGCCTGCCGGCTCCCGTCCGGCCACCCGGAAGCCTTCTTCGAGGCCTTCGCCAACGTTTACCGTTTTGCCTATGACAATATGGTCGCCCGAGCGGCAGGTGAATCTTTCGAGAAAAAGGACACTGTCTACCCGAACATCTACGACGGTGTGGAAGGTATGTTCTTCATCGAGCAATGCGTCGCCAGCAGTAAAGAAGGCGGCGCCTGGCTGAACATGAAACACCCCGCTGCCCGCCGATAATTCACACGAGCCACTTACGATAAAAACGCCGGCTGAATTCCAGCCGGCGTTTTTAATAAAGGCCGAGCCTGGTGGGCACCGCCCACCAGAAAACATCATCAAGCGATTGTGGACTGTGCCCACCCTGCAGTTTGAATGAGACTACGCATTGTGAGCGGTGGTCTGGGACATCCAGTCCTGCAATGCCTGGACGTGAGCAACTGGATCCTTTGACAAGGCGTC
Organism: uncultured Planctomyces sp.; assembly: GCA_937904325.1. Classification (GTDB taxonomy): domain Bacteria; phylum Planctomycetota; class Planctomycetia; order Planctomycetales; family Planctomycetaceae; genus JABMPE01. The sequence continues at coordinate 73,823 of CALGTK010000374.1, read as the reverse complement.
AACGGCCTGAACTACAGCGACGCAGCCGGGCAGAGTTGTGACGCACGGAACTCCGTTCGCGACAGCCGCGGCTCGAATTTTACCTTCGTCAGTGCGGGCACCCTTGCCGCTGGGCGTATTAAAAATGTAGTGAATCTCGTCGTTTGCCATCAGGTCGAGCAGATTGGGTCGGCCTTCTTTCAATTTGCGAACGACTTCGACTTCCACCCCAGCTTCAGTCAGTACTTCTGCTGTTCCAGAAGTTGCGACGATCTTGAATCCCAACTCAATCAACTTGCGAGCTGGCTCGACCATTTCCAGCTTGTGCGCTTTGGCCATTGAAATGAATACAGTTCCTTCACGCGGCAGAACAACTCCCGCACCGAACTGACTTTTGGCAAATGCCATCGGGAATGACTTGTCGATGCCCATGACTTCGCCGGTCGATCGCATTTCCGGTCCAAGCACAATGTCAACACCAAGGAAACGGTTAAACGGAAAGACGCTCTCTTTGACCGACGTGTATTCCGGCCAGATCTCTTCAGTAACCATCTGCTCTTCCAGCGAAACTCCGACCATGACTTTCGCAGCAATCTTCGCCAGCGATCGCCCCGTTGCCTTCGAGACAAAAGGTGAAGTCCGGCTGGCGCGAGGGTTCACTTCCAGAACGTAAACCGTCGATTCATAGCCTTCCTGCTTCACTGCAAACTGAATATTCATCAGACCGCAAACGTTCAGTACATTCGCCAGACGATGAGTGGCTTCGCGAATTCCGTCGATAACCAGTTCGTTCAGCGAGTGCGGAGGCAATGCACAAGCAGAGTCACCAGAGTGCACTCCAGCTTCCTCGATGTGCTCCATGATGCCGCCGATGACGGTCGTCGTGCCGTCAGAGATGGCGTCAACATCAACTTCGATCGCGTCTTCGAGGAACTTGTCAATCAGAATCGGCTGACCGGCTGAAACGTCAACGGCTTCGGCCATGTACCGAGTCAGGGACTCAACATCGTAGCAGATTTCCATCGCTCGACCGCCAAGAACGTAGCTCGGACGAACCAGCACGGGATATCCGATTCGGTCAGCAACTGATCTCGCACTTTCCAGATTCAAGGCGATTCCATTGGGTGGCTGCATAAGGTCAGCCTGTTCGAGGATCGTCTGAAATCGTTCGCGATCTTCCGCAGCGTCAATCATATCCGGACTGGTTCCGATGATCGGGACTCCGGCGGCTTCGAGACCACGAGCAAGATTCAGCGGAGTCTGACCACCAAACTGCACGATCACTCCGTCCGGTTTGAGACGGTCGCAAATGTTAAGTACGTCTTCTGTAGTCAACGGCTCGAAGAACAACAGGTCCGAGGTGTCATAGTCCGTCGAAACTGTTTCCGGATTCGAGTTGACCATGATGCTTTCGTGACCAAGGTCTTTCATGGCGAACGCGGCCTGGCAGCAGCAATAGTCAAATTCAATGCCCTGTCCAATGCGATTCGGGCCACCACCGAGGATCACATACCGCTTTCGGCCGTCCGTTGGCAAAGCCGGCGACTCGTCCTCCTGCTCGTAGGTGGAGTAGTAGTACGGAGTGTAGGCCTCGAATTCCGCGGCACAGGTATCGACCTGTTTGAATGTCGCTTCAATGCCTCGCTCTTTGCGATTGGCTCGAACAGTGCCTTCGGTCGTGTCCCACCAGAATGCAAGCTGGTGATCGGAGAACCCAAACTGCTTGGCGCGACGAACGAGTTCGTCACTGGCGGTATCCAGGCTTCCCGTGGCGATGAGTTCTTCTTCCAGATCAACGATGTCGCGCAACTGCCACAGGAACCATCGGTCGATGTTCGTCAGCTGGAAGATTTCGTCGATCGACATGCCCGACTTCATCGCGTAGCGGATGTAGAACATCCGCTGATCGTTCGGAATCGAAAGCTTCGAAGTAATGACCTCTCTACTGGGCTGATTCTCCGTGCCCCAGAGATCCTTCTTCCCGCCTCCAAAACCGAAATGTCCGATCTCCAAACCGCGGAGAGCCTTCTGCAAGGACTCTTTGAAGGTTCGGCCGATGGCCATCGTCTCGCCGACTGACTTCATTTGAATGTTGAGTGTCGGATCCGCTTCCGGAAACTTCTCGAAAGTCCAGCGAGGAATCTTCGTTACAACGTAATCAATTGTCGGCTCGAAGCAGGCCAGCGTTTCGCGAGTGATGTCGTTGGGAATTTCGTCGAGCGTGTAACCGACAGCCAGCTTCGCGGCGATCTTGGCGATTGGAAAACCGGTCGCTTTTGAGGCCAGCGCAGAAGAGCGGCTAACTCGAGGATTCATCTCAATGACGACCATCCGGCCATTCGTTGGGTTGATGGCAAATTGAACGTTCGACCCGCCAGTTTCGACGCCAATCTCTCTCATGCAGGCAATCGTGGCGTCCCGCATCCGCTGATATTCTTTGTCGGTCAGAGTCTGAGCCGGCGCGACAGTGATCGAGTCGCCGGTGTGCACGCCCATCGGGTCGAAGTTTTCGATGGCACAAATGATGACGACGTTGTCAGCGCGATCGCGCATGACTTCCATCTCGTACTCTTTCCACCCGATGATTGATTCTTCGAGCAGCACTTCTGAAACGGGCGAAAGAGCAAGCCCAGAACTGACCTTCGCGTCAAATTCTTCCTTGTTATAAGCGATGCCGCCGCCGGTTCCGCCGAGCGTATAACTTGCGCGGATAATCGCCGGCAGACCAATTTTTTTGACTGCTTCCCTGGCTTCTTCAAGCGTGTGGATCGTCGCGCTTTCCGGAACGTCCATCCCGACTTTAACCATGGCCTCTTTGAAAGACTCGCGACCTTCCGCCTTGGCAATAACTTCCTCTTTGGCTCCGATCATCTCGACGCCAAGCTGGTCGAGAATTCCTCGTCGGCAAAGGTCCATCGCCGTGTTCAATCCGGTCTGCCCGCCGAGCGTCGGCAGAATCGCATCAGGCTTTTCGACTTCCAGAATTTTCTGCACATACTGCCAGGTGATTGGCTCGACATAAGTCCGGTCAGCCATTCCCGGGTCGGTCATGATCGTCGCAGGGTTCGAATTCACGAGGACAACCTCGTAACCCTCTTCCCTCAGCGACTTGCACGCCTGGACGCCGGAATAATCAAACTCGCAGGCCTGGCCAATAACGATGGGGCCTGAACCAATGATAAGAATCTTCTTGATATCGTCGCGGCGTGGCACGGTAATGGCATCCTGCTGGGCAGTTGTGGAACGTCAAAATCGGCCTTTGCGCAAAGCGACCCTACATCAAACGCTCAGGATTCGCGACAATCGCTGCGTCTCGAACAAAGCCCCGCCTGACAATGGGTTCCCGGCCTTTTGCCGAGGCTGCCAATTCGACACAACCCCTGCTCTGCAAAGCGGATAGGTAACCCCACAGAACAATGACCAGATTGCCTGCGCAAAGTGAGACAACGTTAACAATCTCGGACGCAGATTCAAGCCGTCAGCCCACAGAGCAACAATGCCGCATTCGCATCGCCTGAACCTCGAATAGACACAACGAAACACGAATTCGGATGATTCGAATCGTTGATATATCATTGTTCATTTGTGTAAATTCACATTAAGTATCGTGAGTCCACGTCGAGACACTCGGAACCACCTTCCGGAGTCACAACTCACAAAAGGCGTCGCTGGCACGGTTGAACGTGGGGTGACTACTCTAAGTAACCTTTCCAGAAACGCTCACCAAATTCTGGACAGTGTCGGCCATGAAAACACAGCGTAACTTACGGAAGACTTCAGCATGTCCGAAGCCGAAAACTCGCCATTACAGAACGACCAGCGTCACTCGATTCTGATTTTCGGAGCGTCAGGCGACCTGACCGCTCGGAAGTTGATGCCGGCTCTGTTCACGCTGTGGTCCGAAGGATTTCTGCCAGATGATTCGCCAATCTTCGGTGTCGCGCGCCGCGAGAAAACCGACAACGAATTCCGCTCAGAAATGAGAATTGCCGTTTCGAAGTATGGGCGACAAGGAGAAATCCCGGACGACAAATGGCAGAAGTTTTCACAACGACTGTTTTATCACCGGCTCGACCTGGACACACTCGAAGGCTACGTCGGGCTGCATGCACGAGTCGAAGAAACGGAGGCTGAAGTTTTCGGACCGGACGTCGCAGCAAGCCGGGTCGTTTATCTCGCGATTACTCCTTCACTCTTTCTGGCATCCGTAGAGAATCTTTGTGCCGGCGGTTTTAAACCGACTCATGACGAAACACATCGGTTGCGAGTCGTCGTCGAGAAACCGTTCGGCCGCGACCTTTCATCCTCGTTAGAGCTCAGCGCGGGGCTGAACCGTCTGCTCGACGAATCTCAGATCTATCGGATCGACCATTACCTGGGCAAAGAAACCGTTCAGAATATCCTGTTGTTTCGATTCGGAAATGCGATCTTCGAACCGCTGCTCAATCGGCATCACGTCGACCATATACAGATCACGATGTCCGAGAATCAGGGTATTGAATCGAGCCGAGGAGGTTACTACGACACTTCTGGAGCACTCCGGGACGTCCTGCAAAATCATGTACTGCAATTGCTTTGCCTGGTGGCAATGGAACCTCCAGCCGTTTTCCTTGGCGACCAGATTCGCGACGAGAAGGTGAAAGTTCTGGAGTCCTTGCGACCGGGCAGCGACAACATTAATGAATGGGCAATCGCCGGACAGTACGTCGGCGGCACGCTGGATGGTGAAGCTGTCAACGGATACCGACAGGAAAGCCGAGTCGCACCCAACTCACGCCGCGAGACTTTCGTCGGCATGGAAGTTTACGTCGACAACTGGCGATGGGCTCAGGTTCCGTTTTATCTGCGGACCGGCAAACGACTTCCCGAACGTGTGACAGAAATTGCCATTCAGTTCAAGCTACCCCCAATGCACCCGTTTTCAACCGTCGAATGCGACAGCAACGGTGAGGACTGCGGACTGGTCGGCTCACGTCCGAATTCGCTGGTTTTCCGAATTCAACCGGAAGAGTCGATCACACTTTCATGCTCCGTCAAACAGCCCGGCCATCAATACAACCTCGCAAGACAACAGCTGAAATACCAATACCCTCATGGCCTGGCCGAAGCCTACGAACGCCTTCTGCTCGACGTTATGCGAGGCGACTCGACCCTCTTCACCCGCAGCGACGAACTCGAAGCCGCCTGGCGATTCGTGCAACCAGTGCTCGACCACTGGGAAACCGACAAACATCAGCCGGATTTCTACCAGGTCGACACCTGGGGTCCTCAAGCCGCCGACAAACTACTCAGCAAATCCGGCCGCGAATGGCGAGAGCCGTGATAACTGTCAAAAGTCGATTTGTGCTCGCATCGCGACGACGTCGGCATCACTATCGCCTTGACCTTGCGTTTTAAGAAATGCGTGTACGTAGTTCAGTTGTAGCTTGGTGTTTCGGTTGAGGTACCAGTTCAACCCGGCCGTCAAATCATTCAACAGCCCACCGTTGACGCCACCATCGTTAAGATCGAGGTAGGACCAGCGAGCCGCAATTTCCCAGGCACCGCAGCCACCTTCTGATCCGAAATTCTGGTGAGGGACAATTCGCCCCAGCACGGCGTTCTTTGAATTATACGGTCTGTGTTCGCCGGTCAGGATATAGCCTGTCTGAAACGATGCCCCTGAAAAAACCACGCTCGAAGCAGTCTGCCGATCAACAAGTGCGTAAACTATTTCTCCCTGAGCATGCCAGGGCCCGGACGTGGCAGCGACTTCACCTGCAAAGAGATGAACCGTCTCCATCGCAATAATACTGGTGTCGACGAAAAACGGTGTCGCCCCTGAGATGCTGTCTGAAACAAAGAACTCCGGTTCGTTGCGATACTGCACAGAGTCGCTCGTTGGAGCGATCACACTGTAGGCTCCACCGAAATGGATGGTTTCTCCGCTTTCGCCTGCATGCCTAGCCGTCAACCGCGTCGCCAGGCCGTACCCTTCGTCTCCGACATTGGCTCCAAACGCGTCAGTCTGGGCTCGGAAACCAGACATCGCCCAGGTCATGCCTTCGCACTCGGAAGCTCCATGAGCCATCGCGCCAATCTGTCGAAACGGGAGAAATGCAAATGGCAGCCCGCGTTCAAGAAACGTCAGTTCCTTGACACTGGTCAGACCGTCGAGCCCAAACGGTTGTCGATATTGCCCAACGCGAACATTCTGGAGTCCGTCCAGATTTCGGAGTTCGCCCCAGATATCCATGAATGTCGGCCGCCCTGGAAACGCAAAATCCATTTCGAGCATGTATCCAACATTTTCGGCAACCATACCTGTAGCTGCGAGCCTGGCTCGCCGGAAGTCTGCTCCATCCTGCAGATCCCCCACTGCCGCTTGATTGGAATCGCTCTGCGAAACCCAGCCAGCGTCCGCCTGAAAGAAACCCGTGAGCCGCACCGTCGGAAATATCTCGGTCGAGTGACTACCAACGTCGCTCAAATGCAGCGTCGCAAACGATGCATGTTCGACCGCGGACTCATCCGGCTCCAAAAATTGCCAGTCCAGCTCTGTCAGTGCCTGCATTGATGGCTCGTGGTCCAGTTCGTTTCGAAGCTGATCCACTAGAGTTTCAAGCCGATCGACACGAAACCGCAGTTCCTGATTCTGCTGAGCAACTGCCACGGAATCGTCCGTAGCTCCCGGAACTCGAAAATCAGCCGCGGTCTGAGCGAACACCGACACAGGAACAAGAGCGGCACAGATAACCAGAAGACATCGTGCGCAGAGTTTGAACATGTCGTTTACCAAGATAATACAAGGTGGGAAGTGCGTTCACGCCAGCAGGTTGCCAGGTATGAACAATGCCGAATGGCTGAAGGTGGGAAAAGAACTCGAGAAGGGATTCGCACAGGCAATGCGATGAGTTGTAACCGAGAATTCTGCAACGGCACTCAAAACGCGTCAATACGCATCCATTTGCAGGTTGGACACAGCCTGAGCATTCCTGGTGCGGATTCTTCCCGCCGACAACTCCGGTTTTCAGAAGGTGTTTGTCGCCGACTCTGAAGCTTGTTGCCATTTGAGCCGGACACGATCGTCGTGCTTGAGAAGCTGAATGTTGTAAGGACTGTCGACCTTGCCGAGGTGCTCAAGCAGAATTCTGCGGAGTTCAAGGATTGTCAGTGGGTGGCGGTGGGCCGTCGTATGGGTTGCTTCAATTGAGATTTGAGAATCGAAGTCGTCTCGTTTCGCGCTGGCGATGGTGACGATGCCGTCTCCATCGGGACCGCTGGCACCGTCAGAAAACTTCCGACGTTCGACAGCGAAAATATTATGGTAGCTGACGCTTCGCGAGTTGGGCGCTTCGGCTAGAACCGATATCAATGGAGACGTTGGCGCCAGAGCGTCCAGGCTGGTGACCGGTACAACTCGGCCATTGTTTCGGAAGAAACGTTTCTCACTGGCGAGTAGCTCGCGACCAACTTCAGTTGTCCGGTCAGGCAACATCACCAGGCTTCGCAGCAAGTTACGGTAAATTGGTGTTTCCTCACCGCTACCGCGATGTGGACTGGCGATGGTGACAACTCGCCGAACTTCGGATACGGGCTTGAAGAAGTAAGCTCGTGCAAGTTCTCGTTTGACAGCCAGAGACGCATCAACTTCATCGAGCGGCGTATCGCTGACTGTGTTCCAGAATCGGTCTCCGCTGTTGAGCGACGCAAGGCGTGCGATGAGTCCGCCCATGCTGTGCCCGACGACGACCATCTGCTCGAGCTCAGACTGCTCGTGATCCGGATCGAAAATGTTTCGTGTTTCGGCGAGTTCTTCTCGCAGGTCAGCAGCCGATTCCCAGAAACTGCCGCCGGTTGGGTAAAGGTAAAACCAGAACTGATAGCGATCTCGGATTTCCGGCATGCTGCGGAGATCGTTCAGAGCTTCCATCCAGGTCATCGGACTCGACAACAGGCCGTGCACCATCAGTACGGGAATCTTGCCCGGCTGATACGGCTGAATCATGTACAGCCCCGAAACCTGCTCGGCCTTGTCCGGTCGGAAGAATCCGTAGTAGTCAAGCTTCTGCAGCGTCGGGTTGTTGAGGAAGTATGCCAGCGGCGTGGAGATGTCACTTTCCAGTGGCGTCGTTTTCCCTTCGACGACGATCTCGTTCCGCGCGACAGGGTCGTGCAGTTCGAGCACGCACTTCGTGATATCTTCCCCTGACGCGTTTGTGTAATCCGAGTCGCGTTCCCAGCGCAGGAAGGCAGTCACCGGGAAGCTGAGCCCTCGAGGATAAAACTGTTCACGATCGGCAGTCTCTGACCCATCCTTGCGAATGGCAATCAAAGGAACGCCCAGACCGTGAGTCCGGTGGCGATTCGGTAATCCCACGAGTCGGTAGTCGGCAACCAATTTAAACTCGTCAAACTCACCAGGGTCCCAATCAAAGCCGACTGTCTTACACGTGAATTCAGTTTTTCCCTGGCAGGTGTTGACCTCAATCGAACTGCCCGGCTTCAAGAGTTTGTATTTCTGAGCCGTCCGCAGACACGCTTCCAGCGAGTGGTTGTAGAGGTCGCAAATCCCGCGAAACTGTGGGTCGTACGAATTTCGCTGGCCGTCAAACTGAGCATCAAACAGGTAGCGGTACGCGTAACCCAGGCCGCTGACATGATGCTCGACCGACTTCTCTGGATCGATCATGGAAAGCTTCCGCCCGGCCGCATGATTCAATTCCGCAATGGCGTACGCGGTTTCAAGCGATGGCTCCCTCTCATAGACCGCGACAAGCCCGGCGATCGCATCTTCGGACTCGGCGTCAAGCCGCTCCAGGTCATTGCTGCGCAGGATGAGTTCTGTCCGCTCGCTCGGCGACGGCGTCGGTTTGAATTTTTCAACAAGCGACGCCGGCTGATACCAGTTGTCACGAACCTCGACGTATTTTCGAGAAACACAGCCGTTAATCAACAGGACAAACAGCGCACAGAACGACAACACGCTAGTTCGAAGACAGCGAGAAGCACCATGCAAGCGAGTGATGAAGCAGGGCCTGCGAGAAGTCATGCAGGAGCCGGAAACGACGGAAGTGAGAGTTGAGACTCGACCAGCCAGAAGAGTACGGGCGATCGCATTTTTGACTCAATGCGGATCTGCCTGTTGCAGATTGAAAACGCTGATATACGTTCATCTTCACGAAATAGGTTAAGAAGAGAATTGTGACGCTTAGTGTCTGTTTGCGTTCCGAACGTCCAGCATCCGAGTCCGAACTACGCGAAAACAGAATCGCCCCAGGCGAGCAGGTTCAGGATTGGCCACAGCCACATACCGGCGGCAGTTACGTTGCTTGCAAGCTCTGCCATCGTCTCACGACGAAAGGCCTGATGCCCGAATGGACTGTTCAGAAGCCGGCTCTGAGCCCACCTTTCCCACGGCCCGGATAGCCATCCTGCAACCGGCGTAGGGAAACTCGCTTTACGTCGTTGAGCCAGCTCTGGCGGCAACGACCGAGAAGCAACCGCCCGAAGCAGCCGCTTCGGACGCAACGTCCGGCGGCGTTCCAGTTCGGCGGCAGCGAGGTAAGGCGTTGCTTCAAGAGGATCGACATCGATGCGGAAGTGCAACGGCAGACTAAACGCGAACTCAACCAGCCGATGATCTGTATACGGAACTCGAGCTTCCAGTGAAGCCTGCATGGTCGCGGTGTCGAGCCGTCCCAGTAGACTTTCAAGATTCAATCGGTGAAGAACGACTGACTGAGAATGAATCAGCGATGAGTCATCTTTCAATCTGGACTCGGAATCCGTCGCAAACTCGTTCTGATAAAAACTCACCATCGCTTCATCATGCCCGGTAGCGTTCCAGGCATCTTCGTTCAGCAACTGAGGCTTCACAGCCAGCGGGATCAGACTGTTCGCGGCGAAGTAGTGATCAACCAGACTGTTGAACTGACATCGTCCATAAGTCGCTTCAAGCGATTTCAGAAAAGCTCGTTCGCTCGACGGTTGCCCCGGCCACTGTCCTGTCGCACAAAGACGAGCCAGCCGAAAGTCTTCAATCGACCAGTGCGGCAAAGCATAGCCACATAATAGTTCGTCCGCCCCTTCGCCTCCCAGTACGACACCAACGTCCTGCTTCATTCGCCGAGCAAGCTGATGGATGATCACGTCACTGGGGGTCGTCAAAGGCAACGCTGTTTCATGGACCATTTCGCTCCAGCAATCCAGATACGTCTCCGACGACACGCGAACTTCGTCGAAGTCAAAACCGGTATGGCGCGCACAGTTGGCTGCGGCGGAGAAATCGTTGTCCGGTTCGGCGTGATCGGATTCGATTTCTCCGCCTCCACAACTTCCCAGCAACCGGCTGTCGTGCGACTCCGAAACGTACGAGGCCAGTATGCTGGAATCGACACCACCACTCAGAAACATCCCGACCGGCACATCACTGACCAGTCGACTTTTTGTCGCATCAACGATTAGCGATTCCAATTCGTTGGCCGCTTCGTCAAAGGTAATGTCGGCTATCGTTTTCGTTGGAAAGTTCCAGTAACTGGCGATCTGCAACTGCCCCGTGTGCAGGTTCCAATCGAGGTACTCTGCAGGACGCAGTTGACTGACTCCGCGAAACATCGTCTCACGTCCCATGGTCGTGCGGAAGGTCGTCAGGTAATGGCTGATGGTCGACCAGTTCGGCTGTCGAACGATATGAGGATGCTCCAGCACTGCAGCGACCGTACTGGAAAAAACCAGTTCACCGGCGACTTCCGCAAAGAACAGCGGCTTCACTCCGAATCGGTCGCGCACAAGGAACAAACGGTTCTCTGCGAAGTCGTAGACTCCGAAAGCAAACATTCCTTTCAACTTCTGCAGACAGTCAACTCCCCACGTACTCCACGCAGCAAGCAACGTTTCGGTGTCGCAGCGAGTTTGAAACTTCACGCCGTATTTTTGTAGTTCAGTGCGTAGTTCGCGATCGTTGTAAAGTTCGCCGTTGTAGACAAGTACGGTCTGTCCATCTTCGGAAACGATGGGCTGCGTTTCAGCGGAGGGATCACGAATCGCCAGTCGCCGATGAGCAAGCGCGACATTGCCTCGCATGAGCAGTCCGGCATCGTCCGGGCCTCGTGCCGTCATTCTGTCGCGCATTGCAACAACTCGTTCACGACCGACTGAAATAGACCGACCAAGAGGAGCAATGACACCAAGAATTCCGCACATGAGAACCCGTTCTCTAAACACACTTTCGAACTGTTCATGACAGCCCACAATCCTGCTATCGGCGAATCACACCCCTGCTACGATCCGGTGAACTGCCTGATATCAGTGATGCGGCGTACGCCTCCGCTCACGCGCCAGATGGAATGATCGTGCAGGTTTTGCGGCCACATAAACGGGTCAATTTGAACATTCCAATTCCCAGACAGATGCAGAGCGTTGGCGATGCCGTGCGGCTAAATTCTCTATCCGATACGATCCCCAATCGTCGCCCATTGCTCAAATTACAGAGCCGATGGCTTGTACTCAGCTTCTATTCAGACCGCTGTCAGATTCAACCGTTGAGGACTTCGTGAAATTCAAAGTTGCCGTCGCCGGCACGGGATTCATCGGCCCCGTCCATGTCGAAGGCCTGCGTCGAGCAGGCGTTGAAGTCGTTGGGATCCTTGGATCGACCCCAGATAAATCTCAATCATCAGCAACTGAAATGCATATCGAAAAAGCATACGCTTCGTTCGACGAACTTCTCGCCGACGCAGACGTCGATTGCGTCCACCTGGCAACTCCTAACCGACTGCACTTCAAACAGGCAAAAGCTTGCATCGCTGCGGCCAAACACGTGCTTTGCGAAAAACCTCTTGCGATGAATTCCGACGAATCCGCCGAACTGGTCCGTCTGGCCGCGAACTCAAACGTCGCATGCGGCGTGAACTACAATATTCGCTATTACCCGCTTTGCCAGGAAGCAGCGGATCGAGTGTGCAACGGCGTCGTCGGCAACGTTTACCACGTGACGGGCAGCTATTTTCAGGACTGGCTATTCCACGAAACCGACTTCAACTGGCGTGTTCTCGCAGAAGACGGCGGCGAACTGCGAGCGGTAGCGGACATCGGCACTCACTGGCTGGATCTCGTTCATACGATCATCGGCCTGGAAGTCGAAGCCGTCTGCGCAGATCTTCTGACCGTCTTTCCTGTCAGAAAGCGGCCAACCGGCAATGTTGAAACGTTCAGCGGAAAAACAGACACTCCGGTTTCTACAGAAGCAGTCGATGTGACAACAGAAGACTTTGGCAGCATCATGCTGAGATTCGTTGGAGGAGCGCGAGGCAGTGTGCAAGTCAGCCAGGTGGCTGCCGGACGAAAGAACCGTCTCAGTTTTGAAGTGGCAGGAGCAAAGCAGGCACTGGCCTGGAACAGCGAGTCACCGAACGAATTGTGGGTCGGGCATCGTGTCACACCGAACGAAAGTCTGATCCGTGACCCAGCTCTTGTCGGCGACCGAGCTCTTGGCACCATCAATTACCCAGGCGGCCATAACGAAGGATTCTCCGATACCTTCAAGCAATGCTTCCGCTCATTTTACCAGTACATCGAAGCCGGAAACTTCTCGGCCACGCCGACGTTTCCAACCTTTGTTGACGGCCATCGCGAGATCGTTCTGTGTGAAGCGATATTGAAAAGCCACAAGGAACAGCGGTGGGTCAACGTTCCCCAACACTTAGTCCGCAACACGATAGTAACCGGAGAATTACTGCCATGATGAAACTTGGATTCGTTAGCGCCATTCTGCCTGAACTTGACCTGAAAAGCGTGCTGCAAACCGCCGCAGGCACTGGGTTCGTCTGTGTCGAAGTCATGTGCTGGCCGGTCAGCAAAGCGGAACGACGTTACGCAGGCATCACTCACATCGACGTCACAGATTTCGGTCAAAGCCAAGCAGACGAAGTCAGTGGGATCGCCGCCGAAGCAGGCGTCGAAATCAGCGGTCTGGGCTACTACCCGAACCCATTAACGCCAGATCGTGAAGAGTCTGAAGCCAGCATCGCTCAAATCAAAAAGGTCATTCATGCATCGGCGCTGCTCGGCATCAACCAGATGAATACTTTCATCGGACGCGACTGGACAAAGTCAGTCGACGACAACTGGCCGAGATTTCTGGAAGTCTGGAAACCACTGATTCAATTCGCCGAAGACAATGGCGTTCGCGTCGGCATCGAAAACTGCCCAATGAGCTTTACGGCAGACGAGTGGCCCGGCGGAAAAAATCTCGCCACGACGCCAGCCATCTGGACTCGCATGTTTAACGACATTTCAAGTAACAGTTTCGGTCTGAACTACGATCCGTCTCACATGATCTGGCAGTTCATGGACTACCTGCAGCCGATGAAAAGCTTCGCTGACAAACTCTTCCATGTTCATGCCAAGGACGTACGAATGGATAAAGATCGGCTCGACCAGGTTGGCATCATGGCTCACCCGGTCGAATACCACGTTCCGAAACTACCTGGATTGGGTGAAATTGACTGGGGACGATTCTGCTCGGTGCTGACCGACGTCGGCTACACAGGGCCGGTGTGTGTCGAGGTCGAAGACCGAGCCTACGAAGGCACGCTGGAATCTCGAAAGAAGTCGCTCCAGCAAAGCTACACGTACCTGAGAAACTTCATCAGCAACTAAGAATGTGGGCACGGGGGGGCGGAAGCAAAACTCACGAGTTCCGGCAGCAGAGTGCGTCTCGAAGCACCACCAATGTGTAAGACGCACCCTGCTCGGCAAGAACCGAACGCTACTGGCCGCATATAACGACAATACAAATCGAAAAATCGAGAGACGGGTGTAATGACCACATTTGTTGCAGGCGCCGATCTTGGCGGAACTACAGTTTCAATCGCGTTAGCAAAGTGTGACGGGACGATCGTCGCCGAAACCAAAATCCCGACAGACTCGCACGAAGGCCCCGAAGCCGTTCTATCACGAATTTCGGACAAGGTGCTCGCATTAGCCAAAGAAGCAGGGGGAGCGGCCACCGCATTCGGACTCGGCGTACCGGGACTCGTCGACCTGAAAGCCGGCACGACGAAGTTTCTTCCGAACATGCCAACACAATGGCGAGACGTCGAAGTCGCCAAACTGGTCACCGCCAAACTAACCTGTCCGGTCAAACTTCTGAATGATGCTCGAGCAGCAACCCTGGGCGAACTTCGCTATGGACTCGGTAAAGACATTGACTCAATGGCTATGCTGACTCTCGGTACAGGGGTCGGCGGCGGAATCGCAGTCGACGGCAAACTCGTACTTGGCCCCCTGGGAGCGGCCGGGGAACTCGGTCATCAACGAATTATGCCGGATGGTCCATTGTGCGGGTGTGGACAGCGTGGTTGCCTTGAAACACTCGTCAGCGGCCCGGCTTTCACCGGCGAAGCAGTACGACTGTTGAAAGCTGGCCTCGCCCCCGGACTTCACAAACTGGTCGACGGCGACATCGGAAAAGTGAGTCCGCGAGAAATGGCTCAGGCCGCGCGCGAAGGCGACGAAGTGCTTGCTCAGTCAATCAGACGCCGCGCCGGTTATCTGGGAATCGGAGTCGCCAACGTCGTCACTATTCTTCACCCGGACCTGGTTGTCCTTACTGGCGGCGTCGCCGAAATGGGAGACATCCTGATCGACCCGGTCCGTACCGCCGCCCGAAAACACGTAGGGATGTTCCCCACAGAAAACGTTCAGGTCGAAAAATCAGTTCTCGGCGACAAAGCTGGACTGTTGGGAACAATTGCTTTGGCTGCAGAGTCCTTGACAAAACAGTGACTCAATCCAGCTTGCACTGAATCCCATGCCTGACGCTGTCCACTTGTCATACTCTTAGAAAACCGACCGTTTCGAATCGCAGTCAAGGCTACTGCTCGGGAGCGCGGTGGGGTTCGAAAACGGCCTGCCGGGATTGAGATGCCAGTTCGGCGATACGACAGGTTTCCCGGTAAAGCCATTCCTGCGCGGGCATTTTCAGACCGCTTGATCGTCGCTTTGTGGGAATTTCATAGCTGCCGTCAGGCTGTAATCGGCGGCCTTTGATATTGTCTTTAAAGTAGCACTCAAGAATTGCCATCAACCGGTCTCGCGACCGATTTTCTTCGACGGGAACTAGCAGTTCGACTCGTCGATCAAGACTGCGTCCCATCCAGTCAGCGCTGGAGATGAAGACTCGATCATCGCCGCCGTGCCGGAAGTGCATGATCCGAGCGTGTTCGAGAAGTCGATCGACGACGCTGACGACTTCGATGTTCTCGCTGAGGCCATGGACTCCGGGACGCAGGCAGCAGATTCCGCGAATATTCAGGCGAACTTTCACGCCAGACTGAGACGCGCGGTAGAGCAACTCGATCATCTGCGGGTCAACAAGCGAGTTGACTTTGATCGTGATCCCCGATTTCTGTCTCTGCCGTTTGAACTGGATCTCCGCCTCGATCATTTCGGCGAGTCGGTCCCGAAGAGTGGTTGGTGCAGCCGACAGGCTATGCATGGTCTGTGGCAACGAGTAGCCGGTGACTGCGTTGAAGAATGAGATCGCGTCAGCCCCCAGGTTCTCGTTGCAGGTAAGGAGGCTTACGTCGCTGTAAAGTCTGGCTGTCGACTCGTTGTAGTTACCCGTTCCAAAATGCAGGTATCGTTGGATCCCTTGCGGTTCGCGGCGGACAACGATGCAGACCTTCGCGTGAGTCTTCAGACCCTTGACCCCGTAGAAAACCTGGACACCGGCTTGTTCAAGTGCCTTGGCACCTTCGATGTTGCGGGCTTCGTCGAAGCGAGCTTTCAGTTCGATGATCACTGTGACGTGTTTGCCCTTTTCTGCGGCACGGGCCAGCGCGGCAAGAATCGGACTGTTTCTGCTGGTGCGGTAGAGGGTTTGCTTAATGGCTAGAACATCTGGATCTTCGGAGGCCTCCTCGATAAACCGGACGACCGGATCAAAACTGTCATAAGGATGGCAAAGCAAGACGTCCTGCCGCGCAATCGTATCGAAGATGCTTTCCGTCGAATCGACCATCGGCGACGCCAGTGGTGGCCAGTCTTCGAAACGGTTACCTTCGCCTGAACCGGCGTCGGCTATCTGGAAGAAATGCGTCAGGTCAAGCGGCCCTGGAATGCGATAAATGTCTCGCTGAGTTACGCCAAGGCAATCTGCCAGAAATTGCGTCAACTGTTTGGACGCATCGGCGGCGATTTCGAGGCGAGCGAAGTCACTCTCACGTCGTGCAACCAGAAGCTGCTTCATTTCTTCGAGAAGATCGCCTGCCAAATCTTCTCGGATGGCCATGTCTGCGTTGCGGGTTGCGCGAAACGCCACGCACTCAAGCACGGTCTCCTTTGGAAAGAAATCAGCGATAAAGCGTTCAACCAATTCTTCCAGAAGCACGAACGAGTAAGTTCCCTCGGAAGGAAGTGTAACGAAACGCGTGGAAATTCTTCCAAACGGGAGAACGACGTACCGAATCTCGGTCTCAGCGCTGTCTTTCGCAGGACGCTCCAACCGAACGCACATGCTGATAGTGTTTCCTGTCAGCGTCGGGAAACGCTCGGGCGATTCGACCGCCAGCGGAGCAACGAGCGACACAATCTCGTCGATGAAGACCTGCTGCACGAATTGCGTTTGCTGTGCCGACAAATCATCCATACGGAGTCGCTGAATGCTGGCTTCGGCCAGTGCCGGCTCGAGCTGTTCGAGGTAGCATTGATACTGATCACGAGTCAGTTCGTGGGCCCGTACGCTGATCGCTGCGAGTTGCTGATTCGGCGTCATCCCGGCCGAGTCTTTGGTCTTGCTTCCGCGAACGTACAAAGTCTGTAAACCACCGACGCGGACCATGAAAAACTCGTCCAGGTTCGATGCGGTGATGGCCAGAAACTTCAGGCGTTCCAGCAGCGGAAGCGACCCGTTCTGTGCTTCTTCGAGCACTCTCTGGTTGAATTCGAGCCAACTGAGTTCTCGGTTCAGAAAGCGAAGATCAGATTCTGGCATAGTAATTTATTTGTTGATTCAAGCTGCAAACAACTCGAAAAGTTTGATGTAATCAGACTCGTTCTCGACGCATCAGCACGGACAACCCGTACGTTTCTTCAAACAATTGAGCCGTCTGCTTCAACGCAATCTGTTCCAGCGACAGGTCGTCGACGCCGGCCACGGTGATAATCAGTCGGTCTTTCTGAACGGCACACATGAAGTCACGGATTCGCTGGCTGTAGGAACGATCGAGCGCGTCAGCAACTCTAAGAATCGACGCGAGTTTTGAAACGACAACCCGATCCTGTCGCGACAGGTTCGAGTAACCGGCGTGTGTCGGTTTCGGGGATGCGCGACGGTGATAGCGAGCGACCAGCGCGACGATCTGCAGATCGAGCTGGCTGAGACCAAACAGCTCACTGTTTTGAATGAGATATAGTGAGTGCTTGTGGTAGGCCGAGATGCTGACGAACGTGCCGATTTCGTGGAGAACTGCGGCGAGTGTCAGCATGACACTCGCGCGAGCGTCCAGACGGTGATGTTTCTGCAAAGCGTCAAACAGCATCCCGGACAGGTCGGCCACATGCTTCGCATGACGTTTGTCAAAACCGTACTTCGAGCCAAGGTCAATAGCTGAACTGATAACATGGTCTCGGAAGTCGCCGCTCCAGATGTCGTCGCTGGCGAGTTCGGCCAAAAGACCGTCTCTCAGGTTGACATCGGAAACTCGAATCTGATCAGCATTAAGACGCTGTGCGATGTTGGCCATTGTGAGCAAAGCCGGGCCGAGCGTTTCTGCATCGGGAAATGTCAGTCGATAATCGTGCACCAGTTCGTCGACGGACAACGGTAACATTCGATTGACGAAATCCTGCAGCGTGTCGATCGGAATTGTTGCCAGAGAATTCTCATCCCCTTCCGGTGCAAGCTTCTTCGCCGCAAATCGGAAATCGCCGCCAAGAGCAATCAGCTCGGTCGTGAGGCCATCGTCAGTTCGTACTTGCTGCAACGCCTGGCCGACGAAGCGATCGATCTGGTTCTCGAGAAACGCACGCTCCTTACGGATCGGAGTTTTCAGTGACTCCATCATTTTCCGCAGCCGCAACGATCCCAGATTACATGTATGGGAAAACGTAACCTGGCCGTTTTCGACGACAAGAAATTCGGTGTTGCCACCTCCCACTTCAACGACGAACGATCGCGCGGCAGCCAACTGCGGGTCCGCCTTTAGCTTTGGTTGTACGCCAAGAAACGTGATCCGGGCAACTTCCGATTCGTCGAGCACTTCGACCTGAATTTGCGTGGCAATATAAATTCGATCAAGAAATACCAGACGATTCTGAGCTTCTCGCACAGCGCTGGTAGCTACACATCTCAACTGCTCGTCGTTAGCGATGCTGTACGAGTCCAGCACAACACGGTAGCTACTCAGGATCCGAACACAGTCTTCGATCGTGGAGCGACTGATCTTTCTCTCGGTGAATGTATCTCTGCCAATCGCCACTGCCTGAGAAAGCGTTTCAACCGTACGGGTCAGTCCGTCGTCGGTAATTTCGCCAATCGCCATGCGAATCGCGCTGGTTCCGATGTCAATAACTGCGACCAGCCGCGGCGGAGCTGCAGAAGCATCATTGCCGGGCGGAGTCAGTTCAGACTGCTGATGACGCGTGCTCATAGAAGCGGGTGGGTTCGAATCAACGGAGAAATGCCAAATGGAGAGACTAAGTGTGACGATTCGCAACTGGGAACACTAATCAGCACTGATCTACAGCAATTTTAATGAGCGTCTATCAGTTTCGGTTTGTATTCCACTTATAAGATTCAGGGGGTGGCGTGATTACAGAAGAT
The DNA here is from genome assembly GCA_937904325.1 of uncultured Planctomyces sp. Lineage (GTDB taxonomy): Bacteria > Planctomycetota > Planctomycetia > Planctomycetales > Planctomycetaceae > JABMPE01. Next base: position 55,036 of record CALGTK010000374.1, on the reverse strand, counting down.
TGACGATTGTGGAACAAGCCGATCTTGATCGACACTTCAGTCCAGTTTGCTTCAACAGAAATCCGCGTCAATGGCTGTGTGTTAAGAATTCGTCAGCAGTCAGACTTTCTTCGTCTCCAGCGTGTGCCGAGCCCAGGCCGCAGCTCCCTGGACGGACGCATAATCGCCGAGGCTTGCGACTTTGACTTTGAACGTGTCCTGGTAGCATGCCATGGCTCGCTTCCGGGCTGCCGCAACGACGACGTCGGAGTAGAGGTCCGGTAATGCTTCAACGAGTCCGCCTCCGAGGACGATGACATCCGGGTTGAGGAGATTGACTAGAGAGCCCGCCGCTGTCCCTAAGTGCCGGGCGGCAGCTCGGACAATGCCTTCAACCGTTTTGTCACCCGCTTTTATCGACGCCGCCAGCGCGCCACTCTTGATGTTTGAAACATCCGTACCAATCTCTTCTTTCAGATACGGAGCCTGGCCTCGATAGGCTGCTGCCGCCGCATGAGAGGAAATTGTCAGACGGCTGGCAACAGCTTCCAAGCAACCTCGACGTCCACAACCACAACGAGGTCCGTCGGGTACGACTCGCATGTGCCCAATTTCGAAGCATGACAACCGCGAGCCTCGGAAGATCTCTCCGTCGATAACGCATCCGCCACCGATGCCTGTCCCTGGAAACAGGCCGATCACACACCGAGCGTTCTTTGCGGAACCAAAACGAAATTCGCCATACACTCCGGCATCGACATCGTTCATCAGAACCGCCGGGCAGCCGAATTCTTTTTGGAGCTCCTTCCGGATCGGTACGTCCTTCCAGCCAAGATTCGGCGTATCGAGCACGACTCCGTCGATCACGTCCAGTGGTCCCGGTGCTCCGATTCCAATCCCAGCAATCTGGTCGGTGGACACTTCAGCAGCTTCCAGAGCTTTTATGATGACGCCGAGAACTCGCTCGACGCCAGCGTCGCTGCCTTCGTGTCCCTTTGTCGGCTTGCGTTTTTTGCCGAGCAGTTTGAAGTCGGCATCGTAAACGGCGGCCAGCATCTTTGTGCCGCCAAGGTCGAAGCCGACCCAGTACTCCTTCTTTTTGTTCGTTAAAGCTGATTCTGTTTTTTCAATGCTCATGGTGCCTCCGATGCGAGCCTTGTGCAACGACAGCGAATTCATATCGCTGAGACGACCATCGCATGACTGATGCGGAATGTCACTTGTGAAATCGCTTTTTGAAAGCGATCAGGTGCAAATAGTTTTGCCGCTCGATCGGGAATGATTCCGACGGTCTCACGAAACGAAGACAGCCCCGGAATTATTCCGAGGCTGTCTGTTTCTTTCGCTGGTGACACCGACTGCCTGGTCGGGATTGTTTTACATTAGACAGAAGCGGTTGGAGAAGCTGCCTGAGTCGGCTCGGGCAGCATTGAGTTGCCACCGTAAGCAGCCATACCGTGCTCGCTGACATCCAGTCCGACAGTTTCTTCTTCTTCAGTGGCTCGCAAACCGATTGTGGCTTTGATCAATGAGAAGAGAATAAAGCTGACCGGGAAGGCCCAGGCAAAGCCGGCTCCAACGCCGATGGCTTGAACGCCAAGTTGGCTCATGCTGGCTTCACTGGAGAGGATACCGATGGCCAGCGTGCCCCATGCACCGCAGACGCCGTGCACAGAAACCGCACCGACTGGATCGTCAATGCCGATTTTTTCGATGAACAGACAAGAGAAGACGACAATCACTCCGCCAATCGCCCCAGTCACGGCAGCCATTGCCGGAGACATGATGTCACAGCCGGCCGTGATCGCAACAAGTCCCGCCAGAGCACCGTTCAGAGCAAAACTGGTGTCCGGCTTCTTGAACAGAATCCAGGACATGATCATGGCGGTGACAGCTCCAGCACACGCTGAGAGATTTGTCGTGACGGCGATGTAAGCCATGTCGGCACCAACAGCTGTCGTGCTGCCGGGGTTAAACCCGAACCAACCGAGCCACAAAATGAACACGCCAAGACCAGCCATTGGAATGTTGTGTCCAGGAATCGGCTGTGGCTTGCCTTCTTTGTACTTACCTTTTCGAGCTCCGATGACAATGGCACCAGCCAAAGCGGCCCATCCACCAATTGAGTGAACGACGGTCGAACCCGCGAAGTCCAGGAAGCCCATGCCTTCGAGCCATCCTGCTCCAGTTCCGCCAACCAGACCATTCCAGCACCAGCTACCGAAGATTGGATAAACGATGACGCAGATGCCGATCGAGTAGGCCAGATAACCGACGAATTTTGTTCGCTCAGCCATAGCCCCACTGACGATGGTGGCAGCCGTTGCAGCGAACACTGTCTGGAAGATCAGGAACGCCCAGCCGAATCCTTCTGAAGAGAATTCTGCAGCTGCTGCCGATTCGCTGCTGGCATCAAAGAAGAACAGGTTGGTTCCGATGAAGCCGTCGGTGACTCCAAACATGACGCCGAAGCCAAGTGCCCAGAAGGCGAGTGAACCGATGGAGAAATCCATCAGATTTTTCATGAGAATGTTGCACGCGTTTTTCGCTCGCGTGAACCCTGCCTCGACCATGGCGAACCCGGCCTGCATGAAGAACACCAGAAACGCTGCCAGGCAGGTCCACAGGATATTTGAGTTTTCGCCGTTCTCGGCAACTGCTGTCGCAATACTTTCCAGAGTCGGTGCTTCTTCTTCGGCCTCGACGGACGCAGCTTCTTCAGTTGGTGTTTCTGTAGAAACTTCTTCAGTTGGCGTAGCGCCTTCCTGGGCAACAACGGTGGTTACTGGCAGAAATGACGTTGCTGAAATCGTCAGCAGCGCAAGCATCACGCTCCACAAACTAAAATTGCCTCGTCGAATTCTCATCAGACTGTGCATCGCAAATCGGCCTTTCAAAATCACTGATGTTTCGGGGGGGGGGTCTTGATAGAGCCGTTCAAAGCTAAAAGCATCGCGGTCTTCCTGAATGCGATGCCGGACTGTCGGCAGAACGCCGTTTTGCAATTCGCGTGCCTAAACGAAAAACCTACCAGCGATTCAAGCGACAGAAACCGCTCACAAAGCCAAATTCTGCAAATTTGGCTTTGCACATGGCTCACGACTTGCGGCACTCGCGTTGAGAACGTCAGCATGACAGCCTGCTTATTGCCCGAAGCCCGGTCACTCGTGCCTGACTTTTTCGCAAAGCCACCTTGAGACTACGATCAGCAAGTCCATGACACAGAAGACTCTCAAATCGTTTCAGCTTGGCGAGACGCTCGGCGTCGGCACCGTGGGCACGATCCGTCGAGCCGTCGATCGCGCAAACCGCCGAGAAGTTGCACTGAAGATTCTGCAGCCTGCGGTTTCTCAGGACGAAACGATCCGGCTGCGTTTCGAACGAGAGATCGAAGTTCTTCACAAGCTCGATCATCCGAACGTCGTGGCGTGCTATGACCACGGTCTCGATGGTGACCGACTGTTTTACAGCATGGAGATCGTTCGTGGCGGCACGGTTAAACAGCTACTTAAGAAACGCGGCAAGTTGCGGATCGAAGAGGCACTGGAATGTGGATGGCAACTATGTTCGGCTCTGCAATACATCCATAATCACGGTATTGTGCATCGCGATCTGAAACCCTCGAACATTTATCTCAACCACACAGGCCTTATCAAACTCGGCGATTTCGGTATCGCGCTAGACACCGGAGCCACTGAAATTACCGACCAGGGACTGACCGTCGGCTCGTACCTCTACATGGCTCCCGAGCAGATTCGAGGTGAGAGGTCAATCTCTTACCAGGCTGATCTTTACGCCGTCGGCTGCCTGCTTTTCGAATTGGTAACAGGCAAGCCGCCTTATGAAGGGCGCAACTTCGCCAGAATCTTTGATCAGCACTTAAGTGCCGAGCCGCCTTCCGCTCGAGAATGCGTTGCCGAGTGTCCAGAAGTCCTCGACGATTTAATCCGAAGTCTGCTGAGTAAAGATCCGGACGACCGGCCAATCAACGCCCGGAGTATTCAGGGAGTGCTCGCCGAAATGCTTTCGGTGATTGTCGGACCGCATGTGATTGACACGTTAAAACACTGCCATCAGACAGGTTCTCGACGCCTCGAACGTTTGGTATCGCCCGAACCCCTGACCACCAACGACGTCTCGTGGAAGCAGCTTGGCATTGCCGCTGCAACGATCGTCGGGTTGATTGCTGGAGCAGCTGCACTCCGTTTCTTCGGCCGAATGTAACACGGCTGCGTTGCCATAGCTTCATTGGCAATTTTTTATGACAGGCATCCGTAGAAAACAGTTTCACGGCTGAAGTGAAATGCTTCCGTGCTTCGAATTCGAGCGAAACTGCCACCGCACTGCGCATGCCGCCGGCAATCCTCGAAACAGCAAGTCGCCAGTTCGGACGAATATAAAGCTCGCCTGGCAACCGCTGCGTTTGGTAATTGTTGTTCTTCCCCGATTTTCCGAATCGCAGTTTAGAATTGGTCCAGAGATTGCTTGATCGTCAACGGGCGGATTTCCCGCGGAAAAACTCGACGACGGTTTTCGGAGTGTGAACGGACAAATGAAACGAGTCATCGTTCAGATTCAAACAGTAAAGTCGCGTGCTGCCGACCTTGCCACTGACGCATCCAACGAACCGGATACGGAACCTGAAGTGATCCCAATCAACGGCGGTTCGCGATCGTCCACGCCGAAAGATGGCGACGACGATACCAGTGGAGTGCGACTTGAAGCAATTGTTTCCGCCGAGCGTGCACAAACCGTCGTTGATACGGTCCTGAATGTAAATGCGCTGGCAAATGTAGACTCGTTTGATCGGTTGATTGACATGTTAATTCAACGCGAGCTGGCAAATGACGAATCAGGTCAACTGTTTCATCGAGTGATGTCGAGTGTGGAAAAAGCCCTCATCGAAAAGACGTACGTCGCGTGCGGGCAGGTGCAGACTCGGACAGCTGAACGGCTCGGGGTCAATCGAAACACAATTCATAAAAAACTGTTGAAACACGAACTGCTCGATCCGGAAGTTGAGGAGCTCAACATTCGGCAGAACGTACTGATCGAGAAACGAAAGTGTGTTTGATCGTTTTGGTTGCGACACTTACGGACTGACCGACGCAACAGCGGTAATTCAGGCGGAATTAGAAACGGCAAGTGTGATGATGACTCTGAAATCGATCGGAGACGTGCCTGCCGAAGAAGAATTTTCGTCGGTAGAACTCGATCGAATTGCCGAACAGCTGGATCCTCCATCACAGGCGCTGACCGAGATGGTTCGTCGCATCGCCAACAAATTGGAACTCGACGTCTGCTCGATTTACGTTCTGGAAGCAGACCTTCAGCATCTGTGTCTGGCCGTAACAATGGGACTGGATCAATCCAGCATTGGGCATGTCCGAATGCAAATCAGCGAAGGTCTTGCAGGACTGGTTGCCGAGCAATTGAAGTCGGTGTCGGTCGCGGCTGCTTCCGAACATCCTCGATTTAAACATTTCCCAGAAGCCGGTGAGGATAAATACAGCAGTTTCCATGGTCTGGCACTGTGCGACGAAAATCAGCTTCAGGGGGTACTCGTCGTGCAGACGATCGAAGCTCGCAAATACTCAGAAGAAGAAGTCGAATTGATCAATTCGTTCGCCAAGGCAATCGCCCCTTTCGTCACTCATTGCCGACTGATTGAATACATCAACCGCTGACAGACACATCACTGGCTGACAGAAAATTGTCCGGCCTTGATATCCCTCAACTACAAACGCGAAACGTCAGATGAACGAGGGTCATCGATGAGACAGCCGCTGTGCAGCTGGCCGTTCATCGCCGAGTTTCGCCACGGTCCTGGTGCGTCGAAGAAGTCCTTTCGCATCTCCATCTCCGTGAACAGAACACCCGAGCGGTGCAGGGCCAGTTGTCCGACGATGTGACCGTCCGGCTGTACGGCGAAGCTGCCCCAACGCGACAATCGCGTCGTACTGTTATTCGCACTGATCCAGAAGTGATTCTCTGCCGAGCGACACGACATTGTTGACGGGACGATCGTTTTCCAGATGTTGTAACTTTCGTCGTCGACCACCGTCTGTCGAGCGTTGTGGAACGACTGAAAGACAATCTGCACCTTTTCGCGTTTGAGGTCGCGGTACAGTTCAGGAAATCGATAGTCGTAGCAAATGAGCACTCCGCAAGTGATGCCCTTAATTCGGACGACGCAATTGCGATTGCCAGGCGAATAGTGCTGCAGGTCGAGTGTCGGAGTCCGTCCGCCTGTTCCCGTGCAGAAACGTTTGTCGTAGCGATTGACGATCTTGCCTCGGGCGTTAATCACATAAACTGAATTGTGCGGTTTGTTGCCTGCCGACAACTGATGGGTCGAGCCGAGCAACACCCAGAGTTTCAGTTCTTTCGCCCGTTGCTGAATCTCGCGAGTCGCTCTCTTCAGCAAGTCCCAGTCAAGAGACTGCATGTCGGGAAATTCAACGCCCGCGTAGCCAGACAGGGCACACTCTGAAAAGTGAGCGACGTCCGCGGCGTCAGCACTTGCACGATCCATCAACCGTAGAACTTCTTTTTGGTTATGAACAATGTCTGACTCAACAGAAAACTGGCAAGTCGCAACGCGCAGAGTTTTCACAGCAGACTCCTCAACGTAACGCGACCAATAGTTTTTGAATCGTTTGTTAGTTCGTAGCGTGCGTCTCGACGCACCAGATTGAGCAATCTGTGGTGCATCGAGACGCCCCCTGCCGAAGCTGTTCCATTCGCCAACTGCAGTTAGCTCAGCACTTCAGCAATTGGCGTTGGGTCGCTGACGAGGTGCGTTGGGCGGCCTTGCGGTGTGTAGTAGACCTTGTCCGGGTCGATACCGAGTTTTGTGTAGATCGTTGAGACAAAGTTCTCGGGCGAGAGGACCCGTTCGACAGCAGAGTAGCCGTTCTTGTCAGTGGCACCGACGACGACTCCGCCGGGCGTACCGCCTCCGGCCATCAGTACCGACATAGCGTTCGCCCAGTGATCGCGGCCGGCTTTCGTTTGTCCGGACAGCGTAGAAATCTTGGGAGTCCGGCCGAACTCTCCGAGTGCGATGACGAGTGTTGAATCGAGCAGGCCTCGCTCATCAAGATCTTCGATCAATGTCGCAACGGAGTTGTCCCATTTGGGGAGACGCGTTCCCAGTGCACCAAAGAGGTTGCTGTGAGAATCCCACCCACCATCGTACACAGTCGTAAATGGAACTCCGGCTTCGACCAATCGACGTGCGAGCAAACAACGTTGCCCGAACGAGTCTCGTCCAAATCGCTCGCGGACTTCGTCGGGTTCTTTGTGAATGTCAAAGGCTTCCTGTGCAGCCGGCGAGGTGATCAGATTGAAGCCCTGGCGATAGTACTCGTCGAGAGCGAGCACCGGATCGCCTGCAGCTTCCTCGTTAATGCGGGGCAGTTTATCGACAAGCTTTCGAAGCCCGGATCGGTTCTGAAATCCGTCGGACGTCAAGCCTTTCGGGAGTGCGACGTCTCGCACGCGGAAGCTCGACGAATTTGGATCGTCACCGACGACAAAGGGAGCGTGCCTGGCTCCCAGAAAATTCGGACCGCCAGAGCGGGACATGCGAGCCAGCGAAAAGTAAGCCGGCAATCCATCGCTTTTGCCAAGTTCTTTCGCGGCGACGGAGCCAATGCTCGGGTGGAAACTGACAAACGCTCCGCAGCCAACTGGAATTCTCGGCGGAGCGCCGGTCATCATGTAGTGGTTGCCGGCGCCGTGGTTGCCCTGGTTATGGCGGATCGATCGGATCATCGAGAAGCGGTCGTTGATCGACGCCAGCTTCTTCATATGCTGCGAGAAATGAACTCCCGGCAGCTTTGTAGCGATGGGCTCAAACTCGCCGCGAATCTCGGCAGGTGCGTCCGGTTTAGGATCGAACGTCTCGAAATGAGTCGGCCCGCCGTCCATCCAGATCAGGATGCAGTTCTTTGCCGTCGGCGCGATCTTTCGAACCGAGTCTACACTCAGTCCCTGATGTCGCAACGCGTTCACCAGACCAGTACCGAAGAACCCGCCGAGGCCTAGCTTGAGGCAGTCTCGACGCGTTGTTCCTTCGCAATTCTTCCAGATGCCCATCGAGCAACCCTGTCGTTAAACCGTTGAATTTCAGTATTCGCCAGCGTCGTGCGAAATCAAAGCGCCCAGTATCAGATTCGACCGGAATCACTGCAAGGCTGTTCGGCGATCGCTACCGTCCAGTTCTCGCAACCAGACACGGATGAACTGGTGCCAGGTCGAAGTTGTTTCTCGATATGGATACTGATCGACGAGTCAGTCATCCCTCCTTCAAAGCCCTTCCAAATATTTGGTAGTACGACCGTCGCTACGCTCAGAACCTTTACTGAACAGTCACTGACGAACTCACTGGCAGAACGTACGGCAGCATCGAACGATTCGTACCTGGCTTTCGAAAAAACAATCCGGGGCACTCCACTCGGCCCGCCACGAAATGCGACTACCCACTTGAAATGGACACCTGAATTAGGTTTTAGACGGCGTTTTTTGCGTGGTGGTGTTCTTCGAATTCGTCGGATATTCGGTATCCGAAAGTCTGATGGATTCTCTTTGAGTTATAGAACGTTTCGATGTACTGAAACACACTGAAGTCTTGCGTGTGTGATGTCAACGAAGGATTCGAACTTCGTCCACTCATGCTTGAGCGACCAGAAGAAACGCTCCATGACGGCGATGTCGTACGCAGCAACAGGTACGACTCATCGAGCAGGTCATGTTGAGAGTTTTCAGAGTCTGCTGGTAGTCATCGCTGGTGTACTGCGAGCCTCGATCGCTGTGATGAAGCAAGCCGTTCGTGTCGGGTTTCCGCGACTCAACGGCGTTACGAAGAGCCGAGCGGACCAGTGGTGTGGCGAGGCTTTCTGAGATCGCCCAGCCCACAACTTTGCGTCTGTACAGGTCCAGGACAACAGCCAGATAAAACCAGCCCGCCGCCGTTTGCACTTACGTGATGTCGCTCACCCACTTGCTGTTCGGAGCTCCGTGTCAAAGGACTGGTTGAGAACATCTGGTGCGGCCGCTGTTGCTGAATCAGAAACGGTTGTTGTCGACGAGAACGTTTTTAACACCTTGCTTCGTCCCATTTCACGCATCGCCGTGGCGACAGTCTTACGGCATGCAGCTTCCAGAAACTCCTCACCCTTAAGTCGATCAGCAATCTTGTAACTGCCGTATATCCCGCGGGACTCGTCGTGCACCTGCCTGATCGATATGCGGATTCGAGTTGACCGTTGAGCCCTCAAGCCAGGACCGCCTTCAGCCATCTTATAGTATTCGCTTGTGCTGACATCGAGAGTACGACACATCGACGTCACCAAAACCGAGTCACGATGCTGCTTGATCCATGCGTACTTCAAGGTGACTCCCTTGCGAAATACGCCGTGGCTTTGTTTAAGATTTCACGTTCCATTAAAGCCCGCAGCAGCAGCTATCTGAGACGCTTGATCTCATCCTGCAGCACAGCAACCGAGGCGTCGTCATCACACGACGCAGTCGCTGGAGTCAGCTTCGCATGCCAATCCCTGAGACTCTTCGCTGCAACACCAACGGCATCCGCCGCCTTGAATGAGTAACCCTGCTTGACGACAAGGTCAACGGCATCCTGTTTGAACTCAGCACTGAATGAACGACGTGCTCACTTCGATTTCTCTGACCTAACGGTCTCCAGATAAGGATCCCTGGCAATCCTTCAGATGTCCACCAGCCATGGGCTGACGTACCGTTCCAGTGACGGGCAATGTCGCTCACTGATTATCGAACGACCTTATATTTTTCGTCATATGTTCCGATGGAACCAGGGGCTGGTCTGTTCCGCGGCAAATACAGATAACTGGTGACGGGCGGAGGCTGATGATTCGCAAACGCATCGGGCGACTTTACTCCGTGACTGTTTTTCGGGTCGCCCAGATCAGCCTGTTCTCTTTTTCGCATCTGGTATCGTTCGTAATTCTCGCCAATATCTTCGCGGCCGGTCGGAATATTAGCTATGACGCGGTTCAGTTCATGGGCAGTTTGGTCACGCGTCTGACGCAAATTTTCCAGTGACTCGCTGGTCCTTGAAATCTGGTTTTCCAATGCTGTTCGCTCGCTGTCGATCGCCTTTTCCTCTGCCATGATGAATTGTAACAGTGTTTTTCCCGCCGCTGTTCTCGCATTTCGACTAATTGATCGCGTTAATTCCGCTTCCGAGGAAGTGGATGGCTGACTGCCCAAACGTCGTCGTCTCTGGTTGCGTTCATCGCGTTCTTTTTCTGCTGTCTTCAGTGTCCTGTCGTAATGCTCAAAGACATTACCGAGCGCATTTTGAATCAGTTGCTGGCGGCGAAAACGCAGGCTCCCGTGGAATTTTTCAACGCGAGTCGTTGTTTCATTCAGTTCATGACGAGTCTGATCCAACCTCTGGTCTACATTTTGAAGCGTGGCTCTTAATTGATTAATCGTTTCTGTCTGACTGGCAAGCAGAGTCTGTGACTCGACGTGCCGACCTTTCGCCGTTTGGACTTCTGTCGTTGATGCAATTCGCTCGCGAGAATCGTCCAGCAGGTGTTCACGCCGGGTAATCTCAGGCAGAGACAACTCGGCAACCGACGTTTGACAGGTCGCCCCACCCGAAATTGAAGTGTGTCGAGAGACTTGCGGCGACGGTTTGCCTGCAGGCAGCAAGACGGACCGGTCAAATGATGTCGCGGTCTGGCTAGCTGCAAATGATTGCGGGTTTGAATTGTCAGCCATCCGGTACAACCCAACTCCGAGCATCACGATGACGACTGTCAACTGAGCCGCGATGAAGTTCAACATTCTTTCCTGCGACATGACTGATTCTTCCCGATTCCCGTGTACGATTAATTGGAGGAACAGAGCGTTGCATCGAAAGCCAAAGAGGGACAGATCGGCGACACAGTGCCTCAACCGACATACCGGCCTGCATGCAGGCTTTTCGTCGGTCGTATCGAAACATGCTGACACAGCAGACCGTCCGCCCGTCAGAAACTGACATCTATGTCCAGAAAAATCGGCACACTCGGACCACGAAATCGGGATCGACGTAGACCGGGAGGGATTTATTTCCCCCGAATTGATGTCCGGTCCGGTCTGGGCTGTACAGGTTCAATCTACTGGTTCAGAAAAGATTGCCTGGCAAGTAGAATGTCGGAGTTATGCTAATAAAAACGTCCCGCCATGATTACGTCGGAGGGATTCACCTGAGGGTCAGGAAGCACGTTCCGCGTGCTGAACTTACCGGTGAATTTCCATTCTTGGAGCGAGTAGACAGTCAGATTGAACTGGCTTTCTGACCGGTGCAGTTGCAACCAAGTTGAAGGACAGGCAATGAGAATCTCTGCAGTTTCCATGTGGCTTGTGGAAGTTCCGCAAGTCGAACCAATTGCGCCGTATCGTTCCCACATTCGCACAAGTTCTACCACGACCAAAGCGATCACAAGAATCGACACGAACGAAGGTGTCAGTGGCTGGGGTGAGTGCAATCTCAACTTCCTGCCCGGACTCGATCTGGGACGCATGCAGAAGGACGCTACCGAGTGGTCGGTGGGTCGTGACCCGTTGAACATCGCTCTGTTCCACCTTGAGTGTCCGTTCGAATCTCGACTGAAAGCTGGGTTGGAACTCGCGTTGTGGGACATCGCCGGTAAAGCGGCGAACATGTCCGTTGCTCAGCTTCTTGGCGGCGTCATTCGAGAAGAAATCGAACTCGCCGCCTGCATGGGGATTCAGACTTACGAACGCGCTGGCGAAATCGCCGCACTTTACGTCGAGCAGGGTTATACGACGCTCAAAACCAAAGCGGGTTCGGACGCGAAAGAGGATCTGGACATGGTGCGAGGAATCCGCGACGCCGTCGGCGACAAACTGAAACTAAGAATCGATCCCAACCGAGCCTACTCGCCACTACAGGCCGCGGACCTGGCAAAGAAACTCGAAGACTACGACCTCGAATACTTCGAGCAGCCAATTCATGCGGAACCGCTCTCGGACGCGAAATGGCTGCGAGAGCAAACCTCGGTCCCGATCGCTCTGAACGAAAGCGTCGTCGGCCCCGACACCGTCTCGCAGATATTTCTGGCAGACGCCGCGTCGCACATCCTTCCAGACACTCATATCGCTGGCGGAATTCTACCTTGCGTCAAGATCGGCCATCTCTGCGAAGCGGCCAACATTCCGTGCATCATGCACTGCGGCCACGACCTCGGTCCCAAAACAGCAGCGATGCTCCACATCGCGGCGGCCTGCCCGTCATACTCGCTGGCCAATGACTGCACGTACTTCGGGCTCGCCGACGATATTCTGAAAGAACCATTTGAGATCAAGAACGGGCGAATGCGAGTTCCCACAATGCCGGGCCTTGGCATCGAAGGCGACGTCGAAAAACTTGAACATTTCTCGATCGCGTAATCAGAACAGCAATCGAGAGGTGCGGGATGTGGCAGGGGTCGAACTTGCGACCCCAGTTTGGTCTCCGTATCGCCCAGTGGTTCTCGTATAGTGCGCCAATTAGAGTGCTTACTCCAATGGCACTCCCGAAACTTCATTGATTGACGAGTACTGCCGGTGCGAATTACCGAGCTCATCGCCTACCACGTTCAGATTCCGTTGAAGACCAGGATCCGTCACGCCTCGTACACTCGGCGGATGACTGATTCGTTAGTCGTTCGGTGCCGACTGGCCGATGGAACCGAAGGTTGGGGCGAGGGGCTTCCGCGCGAATATGTCACTGGCGAAACGATCGACTCGGCGTTCGAATTGCTCCGCGACACTCCGTTAGCTCAACAGCTTGATTCAGAACTGGAAAGTCCTGAAGCGGCAATAGACGTCTGCGAGAGATTTGAACTGACTCGCCCAGAAGCCGACCCAAGAAACTGTTTTGGAAACTCAATCCGATGCGCGGTCGAACTGAGCATCCTTAGCGCCGTTTGTCGAGCATCCGAAATTCCGCTGTCTGCAATCACTTCGCTTTTCGGGCCTGCCGCCGGAATCCGGAACGCACAAGACGAAGTTCAGTACAGCGCGGTCATCACATCCAGTTCGCCGGTTAAGCAACGCATCAAATCGTTCCTGATCTGGCTTCACGGGTTTCACCAGACGAAGGTTAAGGTCGGAGTCGAGAACGTTGACGACGAGGTTTCTTTGCGAAGGATTCGCAGACTCGTTGGTCCACAGATGGATCTTCGTATCGATGCCAACGAAGCCTGGACTTGCAAAAACATGGAATCGAAGTTTGAGCCTCTGGAGAAGTTCAATATCACGTCGATCGAACAGCCGGTTCATCACACTGAAATCGATGGCCTTGCAAAGATTCGTCCAAACATTGCCCCACCGATCATGCTCGACGAGTCACTCTGCAGTGTGGAAGACGGCCAGCGGGCAGTTGAGTCTGGGCTTTGCGATCTCTTCAATATTCGTATTTCAAAGTGCGGTGGCTTCCTGAATTCGCTCAAGATCGCCGCGACGGCACATCAGGCCGGATTTGGCTACCAACTCGGCTGTCAAGTCGGCGAGACCGGAATTCTCAGTGCTGCCGGTCGGCACTTCGCCGCGAGTGTTGGCGACATTCGATATCTCGAAGGCAGCTACGATTCGTTCCTCGTTAAGGAACGGCTCACCCACGAAAACCTGACTTGGGGGCGTCGAGGCATTGCTCCCGCTCTGACGCAACCGGGGTTGGGCGTTTCAATCGATGAGGCTGCACTGAAAAGAGTAGCGGTTGCGGAAGAGCATTTCCCGATCAGCCCTAAACAAATGTAGGCCGACTTCTGACCTACTCGACCGTCGGCACGACGGGCGGCGACGGGTTGAAGCCGAGGACCGCGTATTCGAAGCGGGAGCGGCCGCTCTGGTCAGATCGCATTCGCTCGGCTACGACCGGCAGACCATCAACAGCAGCTTCGTAAACCGATGCTTTTACGTCGCCATAGGAAAGCAGCATGATCACCAGACTTTTTGGCTGGGGCAAGGTTTTATACCGCTCGTAAAGCTCGTAGGCGAATTCTTCAGTCGTTTCCGCTCGAAATGTGTGCGTCTGACCGCACCCTGAGAACACCGTCTGGCCGGTGTCGTTGATGTAAATTTCCCAGATGTCGCATCGCTTGCGCAGCTCTTCGAACGTGAGCAGATGCCGGACAGACTCGCCGGGGTTCTGCTTGGCGAACGACTTAAATTCCTCGCGCAGTCGCTCGACCTGTTCCGGAGTCAAACGAACGTTTTCCGGCGCGCGAGTTCGGAGTAACTCGTTGATCGTTTGGTCCGGTAAGTCGAACAGATCGGCAACCAGGCTGGCGACGGTGTCACGTTGCTCGTTCGCACGCTTCAGAGCTTCTTCGAGCGACTTTCGTTCGATTTCCAGGCCGGTTTTCGACGCCTTCAACTCCTGAAGCGATTTCCGCAGAAACTCACGATCGGCTTCCACTTTATCTTTCTCGGCGATGATCTTTGCAAGTTGATCCTGAGTGGCGGCCAGTTCCTGGTCAGCAGTTGCCACTTGCGTCGACGTCAATTGCTCACGTTCCGTCGTCGTGTCACGCACGTCCAGAAACTGTGCGAAGATCACGATCAGAAGCAGATCCAGCAGTGGGGTCAGCTGGAATGTCAGCCGGCGTGACGTCACTGCGGGATCTCCGGCTGCGAGTTTGCGGTTCCAATCGCGAGTTCACGTTTGGCATGAGCGACAGTCTTCCGGACGTTGCCACGGTTTTCTGCCAGGCGTTGGAAACGTGGTTCCAGCGCGCTGTTTAAAAACATCAGCAGCACGGCCGCGGTCAGTCCGGCGAATGTCGACCAGATGGCATCGCCGAATCGGCTGACGATCACGCCAACGGAAGCCGACGCGCTGCCACCGTCTCCCGTTTGCAGGGCAGCTCCGATGGCGAGGATTGTTCCCAGAACTCCAAGGAGAGGGTACGCCTCGATCATGGTTCGACAGATGTTGTAGCTCGTCTCGAAAAACATCGAGCTGAGGTAGCGTCGCTTCTCATCGAGAATCGCCATCCGGTGATAAAGAGTGTGGCGGTCCTGCGAGTTTCCGGTGGATTCCAGAGTTTCCTTGACGTCAGCCAGAAACGCCTCGACCTGTTCGGAAAGGTGAGCGCTGCTGTCCATCAGGCTGCGCTGTCGGATTCCGCGAGTGAATTCGTCAAGTGACGAAGCAATGGCGCGTAGATCCCGCCGCCACCAGACCCACAGGACGAAGAACGCGAACAGGTGTATCGCGAACAGGCCGACGATCAACAACGTCGACAGCCCCGAAAGACTGTCGAGCAGATTGGCGACGGCGAGCGGGTCGGAGATTGTTTCAAGGGCATACATGAATCACATCCAGACGGAGTTCACAATTACTGCCGACGGCAGAAACCTAAGAAATCCGAGAGAGGAACTTCGGCAAGGCGAATGCATCACCACGTTCCTGCTGAGCTGTTTGAAACGGTTGTACCGATCGGATCGGACGGCCTGCGCAGCACGAAGCCGCACTCGGCAAGGATACCATATCGGGGGATCAGGGATCTGGATCAAGCAGTCTAGTGACAACGTCTGCCTGGAATTCACATCCGAATATGCAAACGGCATCACCTGTCATACCGTTCCCCGGCCAGCGCAGGCCGCGATCGCAAGATTTCCGACGGCGATCAGCCGACACGCTCGAGCTTCGCGACCGGAACATAGTACTTGGCGTAACGTTTTCCGTCAGAGTAAAGCGGGCTGCAATCGTCCTCGACCAGCACGGTTGCCCGTTTGGTAATTCGGTTGACGAAACCTTCGTAGCAGGCATCGTCAATGCAGAATTGAACCTTGTCGCCGGTTCGGATGCCGAATTTCTCGCTCGCTCGCTCACCGGGCGTGATCAACTGATGCGTAGCTTCAGTATGAGTAAAAAACTGAAAAGCGAGCGACTGAAATCGCTGTCGAGAACAGCTCGAATCATCCCAGATTAACATCTCCGTCAGATGGATCAGTTCGTGTTCGAAGATCCGCTGCAGACATTCGATACGATCCCGGCATTCGATACCGGTTACGTTGACCGGCCGATCGACGTCATAAAATGTCGAAAAGAGAAGCGTCGAAGAGATAGCAATCTCGTACGACGACTGCGGACCAGGGCCGCGAGCCATATGATACTTTGTCGTCGTCCCGCCGACTTTCGTCATTCGCTTGGAAACACGAAATGAGATCGGCTCGCCGGACCGCTCAATCGTTTCATACAGGAGGCCGTCGAAGAACATTTCATCGTACTTTGAGAACAGAATCTCGAGATCCTTACTGTGAATCGACTTGAAATTGCCTTCGCAGATCGAGCGTGATTCAGCGAGCAGATTTGCATAAATCTGTTTGACGTCTGCCCGAATCTCGGGTAGCCCGCGTTTTGATTTGTAAATGTGATCAAGCAGTTGCACTTCCGCGGGGCTCCATTCGCCGTACAGTGTTGTCGGAAACGGTTGCTCTCGCATCCGTCTTCGCGTCAGAATTCGAAAATGAGAACGGGTTGCCGAGTTTTGCTGGTTGCTCTAGCCACCAGTTAGAGTTTGTCGTAAAGCGTAGAGTTTATAGGGCTGACGTCGGGCCGTGAACGCTCTAAATTCGAAGCACTTTTGAAAACTGCTGCGTGAGGTTTTTATGATGATCAAGCCAGTTGCGATGTTAAGTCTGCTCGTAATTCTCATTGGCTGCGCTGACAGCCAGCAGAATGTGAACAATTCTGTCCCATCCGAGCAAGATCAGGTTGGCTCGACGGAGCCCGTCCCAGTTGCTCCCGAAGCAAATTCTCCTTCGGAAAATGGATCGATCGAAACCGTCGAGGCACAAGAACCGTGGAAGCCGAAAACCGACGCTGAATGGAAAGAAATTCTGACCGACGAACAGTTTTATGTCACTCGGCAGAAAGGCACTGAGCGATCCGGTGAAAACGCATACTGGGATAACAAGAAGGAAGGTCTCTATCACTGCCGTTGCTGCGATAAGCTGCTTTTCTCATCGGCAACCAAATACAAGTCGGGCACTGGTTGGCCGAGCTTCTTCAAACCAGCCAGTGCTGAGGCCGTTCGAGAAGAGGAAGACCGTTCGTTCTTCAGCGTTCGAACTGAAGTTCTCTGCAGCCGCTGCGACGCGCATCTGGGACATATTTTTGAAGATGGACCGCCGCAAACTGGCCTGCGTTACTGCATGAATTCCGCCTCGCTGAAATTCGAAGAAAAACCTGGCGAAGGAAAGCCGAAAGACTTCAACGGGAATTGAGAAGCGAGAAGTTCGCTCCAGGCCGCTCACACAGTCGCGAGTTCGTTGCTATGATCCCCCCCTGACCTGACAGGATAAGGGAGCATCATGAGCGATACGGAATTGCTGCAAACACCATTTCACGACTGGCATTCGGCAAACGGCGGCCGGATGGTCGAGTTCGGTGGCTGGCACATGCCGGTTCAGTATTCGACGATTGTAGAAGAACACAACGTCGTTCGAAACGCTGCCGGGCTTTTCGATATCTCGCACATGGGGCGGCTTCGGTTTGCGGGTGACTATGCTTGCTCGTTTCTCGATTACCTGCTGACCAACGATGTTTCGAAGTTACAGGTCGGGCAGGTGCGATACTCGCTGGTGTGCAACGAAAACGGTGGTGTGCTTGACGATGTGCTCGTCTATCGACTGCCGGATTGCTACATGCTAGTCGTCAATGCGTCGAACAGAACGAAGATCGTCGACTGGATTGGTCAGCACATTTCGAAGTTCAACGTCGACCTTGAAGATCAGACCCTTTCGCACGCGATGATCGCCGTGCAGGGACCAAAGGCCGTTGAGATTCTGACCGCCCTTGAAGCGGACACCGCCTCGAAACATCGTTACTACTCGGCGGCACCCATGACCGTTGCAGGGATGGACGCGCTGGTCAGCCGGACCGGCTACACGGGCGAAGACGGTTTCGAGTTAATTGTGCCAAGTGAAGCCGGAATGGAACTCTGGAATGTTCTGCTCGAAGCCGGCCAGCCATTCGGAGTTCAGGCCTGCGCGCTGGGCTGCCGGGACACATTACGGCTGGAAGCAGCAATGCCGCTGTACGGTCACGAGTTAAACGAAGCCACCGACCCGCTGACTGCCGGCCTCGACTTCGCCGTCAAACTCGAAGCCGCTGACTTCATCGGCCGTGCCGCCCTTAAAAAACTTGCGGAATCGCCGACAGGAAAAATGCGAATAGGTTTGGAACTCGAAGGAAAGCGTATCGCTCGCGAAGGTGCCGGAATACTTTCAGGCGAGCAACAAGCCGGTGAAGTAACATCGGGAACTTTTTCGCCGACTCTTCAGAAAGCCATCGCAATGGGTTATGTCGACGCCGCAGTTTCAGCAACTGGAACTGAAGTTGAAGTCGACATTCGAGGAAAACGACACGTCGCACGAGTTGTGAATCTACCGTTCTACAAGCGAGCGAATTAGTGAACAGTCGAGAATCCGCGGATTGTCAAATTGTGGAAAGCCGCCGAGGATCAGCAGCTCTGCTGGCTGCGAGCCTCTCTTTGGCAGCAGTCGCGGCGTTTCTTTTCACGATGGGTGGGCCAACCACTCGTAGCTGGCGGCCGCTGCAAAAGGATGGTCTATCATCGACTCGGAACCTTGAATCGACCACCCAACTCAAACCGAATGCGGATGCTTCTGGTAATTCAACAACCTTGCAAGTTCCAATGGGCGACGCCACCGACCTGTCGGCGACCGATTCGAAACTGACTGCTCACATTGCTGAAAAAGCAGAGCCAGTCGTTCGAAACGTCTCATCACTTAAGACGCCCGTTGGACATTCCGTTGAAGAAAGGCCCATTGTTTGCCGCAGAATTGGCGACGGGGAGTATGTCGTACTGATGATGGCGGCGATTCACGGCAACGAAGCAGCGGGGACTCCGCTACTGAATAATCTGGCCGAACACGTTGTCGCTAATTCCGAATTACTCGATGGCGTGACGCTGGTTCTAATGCCGGTCGTCAATCCGGATGGAGTGGAAAGCGGAAAACGCTACAACGCGCGAGGCGTTGACCTGAACCGAAACTTCCCGGCAGAGAACCGGCAGAACTCCAGCCGCTACGGATTGAACGCTCTGTCCGAACCGGAAGCACTGGCCATCTACCAGGTCATCAACGACACCCTGCCAAACCACATCGTGACGCTGCACGAGCCGTTGCAATGCGTCGACTACGACGGCCCCGCCAAAGATCTGGCCACAGTGATGAGTGAGCACTGCCCGCTGCCTGTCGAGAAACTCGGTAGTCGCCCTGGCTCACTGGGCTCTTACGCTGGGGTCACCCTCGGCATCCCTACCATCACCTTTGAACTCCCCCCCAACGCCGCCACTCAGTCTCCCGGATTTCTCTGGCGTTTCTACGGTGAGGCGTTGGTTCAAGCCGTGCTGCATCGTCACAGCGCGATCAAGTAAGCAGGATCATCAAGCTCATTGGGTGCCCCAACCGCTTGCTGTCCGGTACCCCAGACACTGGATGCCTCACAAACAGTTGGCGAAATTTGTCTCAATCGTCTAACGCGAAACCGGATACGGATAATAGGGCCACTTATCGCTCCGTGACCCGGACAATCGCACCGGACAATCGCACCGGGCCACCCAGCGCAGATCCCAAGTAAGCATTAATCACACGGTGTGGCTTCACCCGCCGCAATTACTCGCGAGCCGATCTTTACGTGCTTAACATCCGGAAAATTCAGCACCACATTGATCAGCACCACAATTGATCAGCTTAGCCTGAAGCTGAAGCTCGATGCGACCAGGATGTTGACTAAGTCGAATCTGGATGTCAGTAACAGATGTCACGATTGTGACGCTGCCATCCCCTGTCGAATCTTTGCCGAAGTTTGACATGGCTGATTGATACTCAGCAGTCGCGGACCAGAACGGTTCTCTATGATTTCCAGGCGGAATGCCCTCGCAGAAGCGATGGGCCTGGTTCGTGACAGACCCGATTATTCAACATGAGGCCGTAAAGGCTCCTGTCCATCCAGGGTTTCTGACCTATTACCGCCAGACTGCGATGTATTTCCAGAAGACCCATTTGTTATTACGACTGACTCTCTTCTTGAACATTGATTTCCGGTGCAGCATGTTGAAATCGCTTCTTTCACCACTTCGCCTGGGAGCTCGCTCAGCCGTTCTGGGAACGCTCAAACTGGTCCCGAACCATCAGCGACGGGTTTTTGATCTGTAGCTCGATGTCCAAAGTGTGTCCCCTTCGATAGAAGCCGTCATTCATGCCTTCATGAGTGGGCGATTTCCACTGACAAGTTCTGACTCAGGAGAAATTTTCTGGTCGTCCGAGGAACATCGCGGGATCATGCCGATTGACGAGTTCCACATCCCGAAAAATCTTAAGCGAACGCTTCGTCAGGACCGCTTTCAAGTCTCGATTGACTGCTGTTTTGAGGACGTCGCCCGGAACTTTTCAGGACGAACAGAAACGTGGATCAGTCCGCAGATCGTTGAGCTCTATTCAAAGCTGCACCGCCAGGGCTTTGCACACAGCTTCGAAGTCTGGCAGGACGGAACAGAATTGATCGGCGATTACTTCGGTCTGGTGATTGGCGGCTATTTCGTCGGCATCAGTCAGTTCAACGAAGTTCGAGATGCAGGCAAGATCGCATTCATGCATTGCATGCACGTGCTACGAACGCACTCATTCGCGATGCACGACGTACAGGCATTCACACCTCACCTTGAACAGTTTGGCTGCTTCAAAATGAGCAAGGAAGATTTTCGAAAACAGCTTCTGGCTGCTGTTGCTTCATCCGCGAAGTTTGACTGGTTCGCTCATCAAATTCCACGGCCAACTTCAGAAGCCGTCCTCAAGCTGAAGCAAGGCGAGACCACCAGCAAGCGAACGACGGCTACCGCCGACGCGTAGACGTTGCCGAGTTCATGTCACAACCGCACACACTTCACGAGCAGGACTATGTGAACATCTTTAACTCAAAGCGTGTTACGACTGCGGCTGAGAAAACTGCCGATCGATATCGAAATGCTGCTGCAGAGCGTTCTGGAGTCCAGGCAGCTCTCGGGTGGGTCTATGATCCAGGATTACGTTAACGGCTTCTTCGCTATGGGTAACGAGTCCGGCGGACTCGAATGGCGTCGCCCACCGCAATGAGGGATCATTCCGATCGATGAATATCGAATTCCCAGAAACGTCAAGAGGCTGATGAGGCAACGACGTTTTGAGATTCGGGTGAACACGGCATTTAACGCCACTCTCAAAGAGTGTCCGTCGCGCGAAGAATCCTGGATTAGTCCTGAATCGGCCGATGTTTACGTCCAACTCAATCGCCGAAATTTGATCACAACCGTCGAAGCCTGGCAGGACGATCAACTGGTCGCATCAATCTTCGGCACCACGATCGGTGGTTACTACTCTGGAGAGAGTCAGTTCAGCAAAGTCGCGGACGCCGGCAAAGTCGCAATGGTGCATCTGATGAAATCAACAACCCCGACGAACCAACTCGGACGAAATTCGAATCACCAGCCAAACCAGCAACGCGAAAAAAAGTGAACGAAGGGGCGACCGTTCTAAGCTGAGTGACCGAACGACTCCACGTCGACTTCGCAGGTGCAATTTTTGTGTTCTTTTCTATCGTCGCTGCATGCAATCTGTGCCACCGGATTACGAATGGTGGTTCTTACCCACAATGTACGCCTAATTTATGGCGTTGCCTCGTGTGTGGTAAGTGTTTGCGACTTTTCGACTTTGACAGCGCAATATTTGAATTCGGGGATCTTGCCGTAGGGATCCAGAGCATCTGTGGTGAGGACATTGGCAGCAGCTTCTCGGAAGTGAAACGGGATAAAGACGCAACCGGGTTCGATGGAATCGTCGGAGCGGACAGCCAGAGCTATGGTTCCTCGACGACTGCTGACGGCGATGTGGTCTCCGGTTTCCAGGTTTAAGGTGGCGATGTCGGACGGGTGCATGGCGGCGAAGGCGTTGGGTTCGATTGAGTTTAATGCGTAGCTGCGGCGGGTCATGCTGCCGGTGTGCCAGTGCTCAAGGACTCGACCGGTGCTCAGTACGAAGGGATATTTTTCATCGGGAAGTTCGGCGGCGGGCAGATAAGGGCACGGAACGAAACGGCCTCGACCGTTTGCCGTGGGGAAGCTATCACCGAACAGAATCTGAACTCCGTCGCCCGCGTCTGGATCAGGGCATGGCCAGAGCTTGCCAGTCGGGCCGAGATTGTCGTGCGTCAGTCCGGCGTAGTTTTTCGTGAGCGATGTGAACTCGGCGAAGACTTCAGCGGGCGATTCGTAATTCATGGGGAGGCCAAGACGGTCGGCGATGTCACAAATGATTCGCCAGTCTTCGCGCGCTTCGCCAGGAGTTTCCAGCACCGGTCGGCCGATCTGTACTCGACGGTCGGTGTTGGTGTAGGTACCGGATTTTTCGAAGTAGCTGCTGGCCGGCAGGATGACGTCGGCAAATTCGGCAGTCTCGGTCAGGAAAATGTCCTGAACGACCAGGAAGTCGAGCGAGGCCAGCGCCTTCCGTACTTTGTTACTGTTCGGATCTGAAATGAAAGGGTTCTCGCCGAGGATGTACATGCCTTTAATCGATCCGACGAGTGCGGCTTTCATGATCTCGACGACTGTCAGACCCGGAGTTTCGTCGAGCGTTCTTCCCCACGCGATTTCAAACTTCTTGCGGATAACTTCGTCGGTGACGGGCTGGTAGTCTGGGAAGACCATCGGGATCAGTCCGGCGTCACTGGCTCCCTGGACGTTGTTCTGACCTCGCAGCGGATGCAGGCCCGAGCCTGGTTTGCCAACGTTGCCGGTCATCAGGCACAACGAGATCAGGCACCGGGCGTTGTCGGTTCCGGTCGTGTGCTGAGAGATGCCCATCCCCCAGAAGACAAGCATGCTGGGAATGGCTGAGGGGCGAGCGTTGAGAGACGAGGGGTCGTGAGCGGCCTGTCGCTCGACACTCGACTCCTGTCCCTCTGCTTTTCCTCCGATCGTTCGCGCGATGGCTCGAATTTCGTCGGCGGGCACTCCGCAAATCTGCGAGGCGACTTCCGGCGAATAGTCACTCAGCAGCAACGTCTTCAGCTTTTCGAAGTCTTCGGTGTGCGCGGCGATGTATTCCTGGTCGACCAGCCCTTCGGCAATCAGCGTGTGCATGACACCGTTGTAAAAGGCAACGTCTGTGCCGGGTTTGATCTGAGCGAAGTGTGTGCAGAAATCGGCGAGGTCGTGACGCCGTACGTCGACCATGATCAGCTTCGTGCCTTTCTTCGCGGCGGCCTTCATGAATGTTGCCGCGACGGGGTGATTGGAAGTGACGTTGCTGCCCGTGACCAGTGCAACAGCCGAATGTTCGACATCGGCGAAGACGTTCGTGACGGCTCCGGAGCCGATCGTTTCCATCAGAGCCGCGACGGAGGACGCATGGCAAAGCCGCGTGCAGTGATCGACGTTATTCGTTCTGAATCCGGCGCGGACAAGCTTTTGAAACAGGTAGGCTTCTTCGTTCGAACATTTAGCCGATCCGAAACCAGCGAGTGCGTTGCCGCCGTGTTCGTCACGGATGCCTCCGAGTTTCTTGCCGATTAGATCGAGGGCTTCTTCCCACGATGCTTCACGGAACGCCGGCATTACTTCGGCGTAGTCGACGACTCCGCCGGCGCGACGGCTGACGGACTGTGTGACCTCGCTGGACAACGGGCCTTTGGGATAGGCCGAGTCGATTCGGATCAACGGTTTTGTCAGCCGCTGAGCGTGCATCGGGTAATCCCAACCGTATCGACCTTTCACACAAAGCCGACCGTGATTGACCGGGCTGTCGCGGCCTTCAGCCTGCACGATCTGATTGTCGACAGTGTGAAACGTGATGGCACAACCGACTCCGCAGTACGGACACACGCTGTCGACCGACGTCATTTCGTCTAACGGAATCATGGGCAACGTAATCTGCTGTGGGACGAGGGCTCCGGTTGGGCAGGAACTAACGCATTCGCCGCACGACACGCAGGAGCTGTCGCCCATCGGGTCGCGCAGATCAAAAGCGATTTCGCTTGCAAAACCCTTGCCGCTGCGTCCGATGACGTCATTTGACTGAATGTCGTCGCAGGCTCGGACGCAACGGTCGCACAGAATGCATGCCTGATGGTCAACGGCGATGACCGGCGAGCTGTCATCATGACTTCGCCACCCCGTGCGCTCTTCGTGGTCGTTGAGTTGCGCTTCGGCTGGTGCGAACCTTTCCGGCGGACCGACGCAGCTTGCTCCCGCACAGTCTGCATCTTCGGTTAGCGTGTCGGGCATAATTCCGTACTGACGACCGAGAGCTTCCAGTTCACAATCTCCCGATGACAGTTCGCGTGCGCACGGGACCGGATGCTCGCTGAGGAGCAGTTCCGTCAGCACCTTGCGGTGTTTCTCGACCTTCGGTGACGACGCATCGACTTTCATGTCCGGCTGGCATTCGCGCATGCACGACGGAGCGAGGACGCGCTCGCCCGCATCCACAACGCACATCCGGCACACGCCGACTGGATCCATGCCGTCAGTATGGCACAGCACCGGAATGCTGATGCCAGCGGCACGTGCCGCTTCCCAGATCGTTGATCCGGCTGGCACGGTGACTTGCTGGCCATCAATTGTCAGCGTGACATCTGGTTGTTCGGGAATTGGAGTGATCATGCCGTCTCGATAAATGTTAGTAGTGTCTGTGCATTACGGATGATTGTCGCAGGCCGGAGCTTGATCCGGCCTACGGCGAGAGAGGATTGTTGGGTACGGCGTCGGGGACGTTTTTCATAAGCGACAGGATTGAGTTCAGGGCAACCTGGCCGAGGCCACAGATCGAGGTTTGCTCAAGCGTATCGCCGAGTTCGAGAAGGATCGCCAGGTCCGAGTCCTTCGATCCTCCACAGACCGCTCCTTCCAGGATCTGTACGGCTTTCTGGCTGCCGACGCGACACGGGACGCACTTTCCGCACGACTCGTTGCGGAAGAATCGGACGATGTTGGTGGCCAGGTCGAACAGGTTGTGCTGATGGCCGATCACGATGACCGCTCCGGTACCGAGCATGCTTCCGGCGGCTTTCATCGCGTCGAAGTCGAGCGGTGTGTCGACTTTGTCGGCCGGCAGAAAGTTTGAGCTGACTCCGCCGGGCAGAAAGGCCTGAAGCGTCACTCCGTCTCGCATTCCACCCGCGAGATCAATCAAATCGGACACGCTGGTGCCGATGGCAGTTTCGTAGACACCCGGCTGTTTGACGTCTCCGGAAACGGAGATGAATTTCAATCCGGCGAAATCACCTTCCGCCTGATCGTTCCACCAGTCGACTCCGCGCGTCACTATTGAAGTTGCCAGAGCATAGGTTTCAACGTTGTTGATGAGCGTCGGCTTGCCCCACAGACCATGCGTTCCGGGATAGGGTGGCTTGTTGCGAGGTTCGCCTCGTTTGTCTTCCAGAGCTTCGAGTAACGCCGTTTCTTCACCGAGGATATAACCGCCAGGCGATACGAATATTTCGATGTCGAAATATTTACCTGAACCGGCCGCGTTGTCGCCGAGAATACCTTGATCTCGGGCATACCCAAGGGCGGCTTCCAGAGCCTTCTGCTCCTTTTGATATTCGTGGCGCAGATAGACAATGCCAGTGTCAGCTCCAATCGTCAGCCCGGCCAGAAGCATTCCCTCAATCACCAGGTGAGGAAGTTCTTCCAGAATGACTCGATCTTTGAATGTGCCGGGCTCACTTTCGTCGGCGTTACAGATGACGAATTTCTGCGGTTCGGATTCGCCTCGAACGAGTTCCCATTTTCGACCGGTTGGAAATCCAGCTCCGCCCATGCCGCGTAAGCCAGAAGCTTTCAGCGCTTCCATGCAGACTTCACCCGGGTCAACAGCGAACTTCCGGACTGTGCCGTATCGTTCAGACGGAATGCCATACGGATCGGATTTCCAACTACGCGATGTTTGCGTGGAACCGTTAGCCGGCAGAGGCTGTGAGCCATCGATCAGTTTCAGCAAGTCGTCTGTCGATGTATTTCCAATCGGAATTTCATCGACAGACGCGGCCGGAGCATGGTCGCAGCGGCCGATGCAGGAAACTTCGACGACTTCAACATCTTCCTGCGAAGCAAGGTTTGCTCGAAGATCGGAACTCAGTTTTGCACACCCGCCCATCGCGCATGCGACGTCGCGACACACATGCACAGTTCTTCGCGGCGGCGGAGAGCGGCGGAAACTCGGATAGAAACTGACGAGTCCCTCCAGACGGTAGAGCGGAACCCGTTGTTGTTTGGCGATTTCACGCAACGTCTCGTAGCTTAACCAGCCGCGTTCGTGCTGGACTCGCGTCAGCTCACGAAGAAGTTTCACAACGATAATCCTTATCAATCAGCTTCTTGATCAAGCTGGTTTCCCGCCTGCACGGGGATGATGACGTGGGAACTGAGAAAATTATTCTCGCGGCATCCCGAAGGCTACTGCGATGATCGTATTTAAAGTGGGACTTTAGCTCGATCTCGACATTTTCATCGAGGTCACTCGGTAAGGTTTCTCAAAGTCGTAACGACTGACTCGGGCATCCTATTTGGCATGCGGCAAATTTATTGCCGAACTGCATGCAGCGAGGCGTAAGGGTTAAGGAACTACCCATCACTTGATAGCCACGAACCGCCCGAAAGCCATCAGGACAATTGTTTGCCTTGAAACCGGGATTTACAGCTGCGGCGAGCGTCTAAGCGATTCGTCTTTGAGATCAGAGACAAACATGCAACCAGGACTGTGAGTGATGGCGAATTCCGGCTTTGCCGCCACCAGGGCGGCTTGGGGAGTGACTCCGCAGGCCCAGAAGACAGGCTGTTCGCCAGGGGCGACTGGTACGGCGTCGCCGAAGTCCGGGCTGTGCAAATCTGTGATACCGATCTCTTCCGGAGTGCCGATGTGGATTGGTGCTCCGTGAACGTCGGGAAATTGAGACGTGATCTGTACCGCTCGAGACGTGTCAGACGGGTTTAGCGGTCGCATTGAAACCACGAGTGGGCCATGAAATCTGCCGGCGGGCTTGCAGTCGATATTTGTCCGGTACATTGGAACGTTGCAGCCAAGTTCAATGTGCCGGACAGGGATCCCCGCTTCGATCAGAGCCTCTTCAAATGTGAACGAACAACCGATCAGAACGCTGACAAAGTTGTCCTGCCAGATTTCTGAGATGTTTGTAACTTCATCGGTGAACTGGCCGCTTCGCCAGACTCGGTACATCGGCAAATCGGTTCTCAGGTCCGCGTTCATTGCGAGCCTTGGGAGAGAAACCTGCCCAGGCTCGGTCACTTCAAGGAGCGGACAGGGTTTTGGGTTCAACTCGCAGAAACGAAGAAACTCGCCAGCGTCCTCACTCGGCAGGATGACCAGATTTGCCTGAGCAAAGCCAGGAGCAAGCCCTGACGTCTGCATGGTCAATTCCTGCGAACGGCAGGCACGTCTGACGGACTCTGGCGTCAATAAATCATTCCGGGATGGCACGGGCGGTTGTTCTTTCTCTGAGGTTTCCAGCATGGTCGCCCATTGGCGCAGCCTCGAACTGTACCGATCATGGCACAATTCATTCACGATTTCTGGCGGTCGGTTTTATCTTCCCGTTTTTCACTGTGTCGGCGATCAAACTTTGAGACGTCGATATTAATCCACGGAGTGTGATTTCCAATGGACGAAGTAGAACTTCCACACCGAATCGGCCCGTACGAGATTCTCCGGAAGATTGGTTCCGGAGGAATGGGCACCGTTTATCTGGGACGGCATGTTGATACTCAGCTTGAAGCAGCGGTGAAAGTGCTGCCGTCATCGATGGCCCGTGAGCCGGGAACGATTGATCGGTTTGAACGCGAAATCGATGCTATGCGGCAACTAGCCGGACCGCACATCGTCGAGTTATTCGAGAGCGGACACGATGAACCGACGGACCAAATGTGGTTTGCGATGGAGTATGTCGAAGGGGAGACGCTGACCGATTGCATCCGCACCAACCGCCGACTTCCGTGGGAACAGTCGGTCGATATCGCGATTCAGATTTGTGCAGCACTGAAAACCGCTCATGCAACCGGTGTTGTGCATCGGGATCTCAAACCATCGAACCTGCTGATTGGCGATGACGGCGTCGTCAAGCTGACTGATTTTGGAGTTGCTCAGGTGTTTGCAGCGCAACGATTGACCGTAACGGGCGGGATCATCGGCACGGCAGAGTACATGTCACCCGAGCAGGCTCAGGGAAGGCGATGCACCCGGAAAAGCGATCTTTATTCACTCGGGGCCGTGCTTTACGTCATGCTGACCGGGCGGCCGCCGTTCACCGGCAAAAGTATCGTCGATATCATTCAGAAACACTCAACAGCAATGTTCGATCGGCCCAGCCTGTACGCTGCTGACATTCCAAAGATTCTGGAAGACGTCGTTTGCCAGTTGTTAAAGAAGGCCCCCGACGAGCGGTACAGCGACGCCCACGTAGTGTCGCTACGACTAAAAGAAGTCGTCAAGCGTGTCGAATTCGCAAGCAAAGACGAAACTATTGCCAGACCGATGAAGGCGGACAGTTTAATATCCGCAACGTCGACAGCCCCAAGCCGGAGTTCTCTCGTTCACAACGAGGAAGAGATATTCGAATCCGGACTGCTGGAGTCGGGAACCCGTGAGGTAAGTGAGCAGTTTGGCGACGCACGTTACGACGGTCCGGGGTCGGCCACGATGATGCGTGATGCGTTTCGCGCAGAACTGGCACGGGAACAAGACAAGTCTCCCGTTGCCAAACTGTTCGACAACACCTGGTTTCTTATTCTTTGCCTCGGACTGCTGGTCGGCGGCGGCTTTCTATGGATGAACGGGGTTCAGCAAGACAGTTCTCTGAACGGCAGTTCAGACCTGGTGACGGATTCGTCCGGGGCATCAGGGGAAGTTGCTCGGTTTATTCGACTGGCAAAATCATACCGGCGAAATGGAGATATCCCTCGCGAAGAACGCGTCCTGCGGGCGCTTCGAGCGGTTATCGTTCATGCTGAAGCGTACGGTGACACCATCGCCGAAATTGATACGCAGTTGAAGTTTCTCGACAAGCGGCGAAAACAGCATGGCGACAAAGTGGGATTGCCACAGCAGGCAATTAAGCAAGCGGAAGCATTGATCGACGAAGGTCGTATTAACGACGCGCTTTCGGTACTCGACGGTCTTACCGTCCTTTATCAGGACGATGCAGAGGCGAGCAAGTACGTCCACCGGGCCGAAGAACTACAGCGGCGCATTGCTGATGCGACACCACCCGTTGGGTCAGACTAAGTGTAACCAGACGGCATTTCCGACGATCAAAGCGATGATGCTTCTCTAGCCGGGATGCGCAGCGTTCTTTACACGCTCTTACGATTATCGAGTTTCGGCTGCCATCGTCCGCCGAGCAATCAACTCGTCTGTAAATGTCATGACAGTACCAGCGACTCGGTCGATGTCGGCATCACTCATCCGTGCGTCTATTGGCAAACAGACGCGACGCAGGAATTCATTTCGGGCGACGGGAAAGGTTTCGGCCGCAACTCCGTAACGTTCCTGGTAATGCGGCATCAGATTGACTGGCAGGCAAGAAACAGTGACCGAGACGCCTCGACGACGAAGTTCCGATGAAAACTCGTCGCGTGTGACGCCAAGGTGTTGCAGGTTCAGTCCCAGCGGGTAATTCAGCCATGTGTGATTCGAGTCTGAGCGTTCGTACGGAACCTGAAATTCTCGTCGGCAACTGAACGCCGCAGTATAACTTAGCGCGATCTGGCATCGTCGACGCCAGGCGTCGCGAGTTTTCCCGAACGCTGCCAGTTGCCAGACGGCGGCCAGGTCTGTCATCCGATCTGCATAGTGCAAAGATCGCTTTGCGTCCCATCGCTGACACTCGCCGGGCAGATCGTCAAGTGGTGCGATCTCCTGCCGCAGTCGTGTCGCGAGACCATTGTCCGATGTGCAGATCAAAGCTCCCGTATTCAGCAGGCTCGTTTCTTCCGATCGGCAGTGGTAAATTCGGACGTCATTACCTTCGACGCCGCCTCGCGTTCCGATGCCAGGAGATTGTGCCTGGGCGTCATTGATCAACAGCAGGTGATGGCGGCGACAAAAATTTCCGAGCACTTGCGAGTCCACAGGCAAACCTGCGATGTCAACAGCGACAACCGCTCGAGTTCGATCCGTCAATGAATCCGCAATCTGGTCTACGTCGATGTGTGCCGATTCTGGGCTGATATCGACGAGAATCGGATGCGCATTAAATTGCCAGATGACTTCCGGAATCGATGGTGGCAGGTAAGCCGGAATGATGACTTCATCTTGCGGCTTCAGGTTGCTGGCAGCAAGAACGCAGTGCAAGGCAACATTGGCACTCGCCACGGCAACGACGTGCGGCGTGCCACATAGCCGACCAGTTTCCGCTTCCAGTTCCGTTTGCCAATCCGCACGCGATGGGCCCATCGCGACTAGTCTTTGCAGAGCAGCGACCGCTGCCGATGCAACACGGCCTCTGGAAACGTTTGCCGGTCCTTCCACCTGCTCAGTTGGAGCATTCCTTTCTGGAAAGTGGTTAGGAGAGACCGATTGATGTGACATTTCTGAAAAGTCCTTGAACGCTGATTCTGTGATGGACCCGCAACATCCAGTGAACCGCGTTTCGGATTCTCCGACGCTGTCACAAATGGACTGACTGCTGTGCGGCAACGATGATTCAATCCGCACACTTCGTGCCGGTGGACTGCATAAAGACTGCGGCAATCCGCGATTCGTGTTTCGCGAGTGACACCGCGCGGCATGGCAGGCGCGTGTCACGCTGGCTCGGACATCGAACGCATAAACTTCTGCTGTCGCAAAACGCTTAGCGTAGCTCTGCAGCGACATCATCAATGATGTTGTTAATCGTTCGTGTAGGCTGCCAACTGACGGTTTCGTTGATCCGGTCGATCGATGGCACTCGTCGTTGCATATCTTCAAAACCTTCTCCGTATGCCTTGTCATACGGGACAAGCTCAACTTTCGAAGAACTCTGTAAACGCGAGATGATCAACTCGGCGAGCTGCAGAATCGAAAGCTCTTCGGTACTTCCCACATTGAAAATTTGCCCGCAGGTTTCTTCAGAGTCAACCAGCTTAATCAATGCTTGTACGACATCGTAAACATGGCAGAAGCACCGCGATTGACTGCCGTCGCCGTGAACTTCCAGTTTGTCATTTCGTAAGGCCTGTTCAACGAATCGCGGAACCACCATCCCGTACTGACTGCGCTGATGCGGCCCCACCGTGTTGAACAATCGAACGATCGTGACCGGCAGCCGACTTTCCTTCCAGTGGGCCAGCGCGAGGAATTCATCAAGCGCTTTTGCACAGGCATACGCCCAACGATGTTTAGTTGTTGCGCCTTCGAGCCGATCATCGTCTTCGCGATAAGGAACGTTTTCGGACTTTCCGTAGACTTCGGAAGTCGACGTGATCAAGACGCGATTTCTGTAGCGACGGGCCAGTCGGAGTACGACTTCCGTCCCCTGGTAAATTGTGTCGATCGTGTCGACCGGCTGTTCCATGATCAACTTTACGCCGACAGCGCTGGCGAGATGAAAGACTGTGTCGCATTCGGACATCAGCTTTTCCATCAACGCAACTTCGCGGACCGTGTCGACGTACAGGCGAAAATTGGAATCAGATTCCAGATCAGCGACGTTGGCGTGCAGGCCGGTCGACAAATTATCGATCACAGAAACTCGCCGGCCGGATTTCAACAGCTCTCTCGCGAGATGACTTCCAATAAATCCGGCTCCGCCAGTAATCAATACGTGCTGACTGCGATCCATTTTAATTTCCTGGTTTCAGATTTTTGCCACCCTCGTAGCCAGGCACGCAAGAGTTCCAGCAACTCCCGAAGTGTTGCCACTTCAGCTACGACTGAATGCAAATTCTGAAAATGCTTTAAATATTCTCGACGGTTTCCTCGACACCTGCCGGCAATCGATTTGGAAAGCGTTCTTCTTCAGTAGTCTTCGCCCGCATGTAAAGCTTGATTGGCACTTCGGCGAACGGGAGCTCTTCCTGGAGAACCCCCAGCAGATACCTCTTCCACGAATTGTCGAACAGTGTCGGATCGTTGCACTTAAGAACGATTGTTGGCGGCTGTATTGCAACCTGCACTGCATAATAGATCTTTGGAATTCGGCTTTTCCGCATTGGCGGTCGGTTCTTCAGAATGGCTCCCCGGAGAATGCGATTTAGCTTCCCGGTTCCGACGCGGGCCATCGATTGCTTGAAGACGGTCTGGGCAAGGTTGATCAGTTTTCGAGTGTTGCGATTTTCGATGGCCGTCACGAAGGCCACAGGAGCATGCCGGATCGATGCGAATTCTTTCAGCAGGTAATCGCCCCACGACTCAATGGTCATGCCTGCTTCAGTTGCTTCGTCCCACTTGTTCACAACAAAGATGCACGGTTTGTAGTGAGTCAGAACTTCCTCAACCAGTTGCTTGTCGACTCGCGAAACAGTCTTCTGCGAATCGAAAAAGATCAACACAACGTCTGCGCGGCGGATACTTCGCTGAGCACGAACAAGACCGTAGAACTCGATGTCGTTGGCCAGACTTTTCTTCTTGCGAACCCCCGGAGTGTCAATGGCGATGATCGTTTTTCCATCAACATCGATGCGAAGGTCGATGCTGTCCCGAGTTGTCCCGGCGACTTCGCTGACGATCACGCGGTCTTCTTCTGCAAGTGCGTTGATAAACGTGCTCTTGCCAACGTTCCTCCGCCCAACAATCGCTAGCTTCATCTCAGGCTCGGCAGCCTGGTCCGCACCATCGGCGGATTCTTTGTCGCTGATCGGTGGCAGCAATTCCAGAACGGCGGCCATCAAACCATGGCGATTGTGATTTCCCTTCACGCTTGTCGTGATCAGTTTGCAGTTCGCCAGCTTGTAGAATTCGGCGATGTCGTCGGCTGTTTGTGACGAGTCGCACTTATTCACAACCAGCAGTTTCGGCTTGTCGATATGTCGCAGTCGATTGGCGACATGAATGTCGAGCGGGACTGGGCCGGCCTTGCCGTCGACCACGAAGACAATGAGGTCAGCTTCATGCAGCCCCATATTGATCTGGTTTTCGATGTCGCTGGTCAGATCGTCAGAATCATCGATACCCATTCCGCCCGTATCAATCAACTCAAAATAGCGATCTTCCTCGTGCAGCAGATGTCGCATTCGGTCGCGTGTAGTTCCGGCCGTACCATCGACGACAGCGATCATTTTCCGGGCGAGCCAGTTGAACAGCGAACTTTTCCCGACGTTCGGGCGTCCCACGATGGCGACTTTGGGGATGGACATTTCTCTGAATTCCACGTTGAGCGTTGGGGGGAAAAACGGTCTGACCCGTTCTCGCCGAAGGAAGATTCGGACATCAAAAGCGGCAGAGGCGACGTGACAATCCGAGAAGCTGATTGGGATCCTACCGAGAAACGCATCCGATTACTGCATTTGAGCCACGGATTTCGGGACGAAGTCAGGGCTCGCGGGTGATAGCATAGAGCAAAGCTTAGCAGGCAGGCCTACCAACGGTACAACGCTGTGCCCCAGGTCAAACCGCCACCGAAGCCGCACATCAGCAGGACATCGCCCTTATTTATGCGTCCAGCCTGCTGAGCCTCGTCAAGGCAGATCGGGATCGATCCGGCCGAAGTATTACCGTATTGATCGAGATTGATCGCCACTTTCGATGCCGGAATTCCCAGTTTTTCCATCGCGGCGTCGACGATTCGGATGTTCGCCTGGTGAATCAGAAACAGACTGACATCGTTGGCGGACATGCCGGATTTTTCGAGCACCAGCTCGATTGATTCCTGCACGACTCGTACGGCCCATTTAAAAACATTGCGACCGTCCATCTTTAACAGGTGGTTATTCGACGCGACGTCTTCAGGTGTATTTGGCTCCTTCGTTCCACCTGTCGTTGCCTGAAGCAACGGTCCGCCGCTGCCGTCCGACCCGAGCTGATAGCAAATGAGCCCCTGCGTGGCCTCTCCGCGGGTCATCAGAACCGCTCCGGCACCATCGCCAAAAAGCGGCGCAATTGTTCGATCCGACTGGTCGACGATTCGACTGTTACAGTCGGCACCGATGATTAAAGCCAGCTTACTGTTTCCAGTCGCGACGAACTGCGATCCAGTCACCAGCGAATACATAAAGCCCGAACATGCAGCCTGTAGATCGACAGACGGGCATTCAAGACCGAGGCGATCCTGAACCAGGCAGGCTGTCGACGGGCAGCAGTAATCGGGTGTGAACGTCCCAATAAGTAACAAATCGATGTCTGCGGGGTTAACTTTCGCACGCTCGATTGCAGATTTAGCCGCTGCAACAGCCATGTCGCTGGTCGCTAAATTCTGGGGAGCGTGGTGGCGGGTGAGAATGCCGGTTCGCTGCTTAATCCAATCAGGATCAAAGCCGCGTTCGTCTCGCAGTTGCTCGTTCGAAATCACCTGATCCGGCAAGTAGGAGCCGGACGAAATGATCTGAACACCCAGAAGCGAATTGGTTCGCTCGCTCACCAGAGTGCGTTTGGAGCTGGCCGAGTTTGCGGATCCTGAGTCCTGCTGATCAGACGTGGCAGAACTCGTGGTCATCGCAGTACTCTCCTTACTCTCGTGAAAATCTAACGCGGAAGTGTCAGAATTCCAGCGTTCATCAGATAAATTTGCGTTCGAGTATAGCCCTCGCAATCCAGTGAAACCAGCGAGGTCAGGCACCACCGATTCGGTTGATACGACGTGATTCCGAGGATACCGATCAGGTTGACCTTACGGGCTCGTCAGTTGCGTGGTAGAAATTTGGATGGCAGAATCTACTGTCAACAATGAGCCTCAATCTTGTCTGAAACGGTTCTTTCAAACGCCTTTGGAGCCTCAAAATTTTCAGGGATCATCACCTGTTTCCGCACGAAAGCACTCCGGATTTCTTAGTAATGTTGACTCGGTTCCTCACAAACTACATCGCTCGACACCAGAACCGAGCGAACATGGTTCTTCACCTGATTGGCGTTCCCTTGACGTTTATCGGCTCCGTCATCCTGCTCGTCGAGCAACGTCCCAATCTGGCCGCCATTGCGTTCGTTGGTGGCTACATTCTGCAATTCGTCGGGCACGCTATTGAAGGAAACGACGCTGGCGAACTAATCCTGATCAAGAAGGCTCTTGGTAAACCGTACCAGGAGTTTGCACGTGGCTGCGTGAAAGAGTCAAAGTCTTCGGATTAGGAAGCCGATATCACCTGTAGCGGTTATGCCGACGCTCGCAGTCCCTGCGCAGCGTTAGTTGCTGACTGATCGCCGCTGCAGGGGTTTTTCATGCACAATTTGATTAAAAACGTTTTCTTCTGTCTTTATGTAGCCGCTTTCCTCAGCGGCTGCGCGAAGGTCGGAAGTCTGCAGTATCTGGTCGGCGAATCGCGAGTCTCTCCAGAGGACGGCACGGAAGAGCTGGATTACTACCTCGATCAGTCAACAAAAATCGACTACCCATCGATTTATCAGTCCAGCCCTGAAGAAGTGACACTGTCGCACCAGCCTCGCACGATCATGGATCTCAACAAGGACGAGATCCGCGACATGTCTCTCGAAGAATGTATCCGCACCGCCCTGCTCAACAGCACGGTGATTCGGGCGAAGTCGTCGTTCAATTCACCCGGCAACTCGATTCTCGCTAACCCTGAACGATCTCCCTCGATCTACGACCCGGCTATCCAGTCGACCGGAGTTCTGTTTGGCAGCCGAGGTGTCGAATCGGCACTTGCCTCGTTTGATACAAACTTCACGACTCAGATGACCTGGGGACGCAACGAATTGGTGCAGAACAATCCGGTCGGCAACAACCTGCCTGGCGGATCGATCTTTGTTGGCGAGACCGGGAACTTCAGCTCGACGCTTTCAAAGAACTTTGCCTACGGGGGTTCGATCGAACTCGGGCACGAAGTCAACTATCTGGGGAGCAATTCGCCGAGCCTGTTTGCATCGTCATACTCCGGGAACATGCGGGCGCGCTATCGTCATCCCCTACTGGCTGGATCAGGCACCGAGTTCACTCGAATTGCCGGACCGATTTCAGCCTCGTTCGGAGGATTGTCCGGTGTGACGCAAGGCGTGTCGATCGCCAGAATCAACCACGACATTTCTCTGACCGACTTTGAATCAAACGTGAACAACCTTGTTAAGGACGTTGAGGATTCTTACTGGGAGCTGTATCTCCAGTACAGAATTTATGACACAAATGTTGCTGCTCGAAACAGTGCTCTCCGCACGTGGCGGGATTCCAAGCGAAAATTGGAAATCGGCGGTGTGCGAGGCTTCTCAGTCGAAGACGAAGCTCAGGCCCGAGACCAGTACTTCAACACCAAGGCGACGACTCAACAGAATCTGTCACTGCTCTATAAGAACGAGTCAGCTCTTCGTCGGCTGATCGGGCTGTCCGTCAATGATGGATCGATAATTCGTCCGAGCGACGAACCGTTGACCGCTCGTATTGAGCCTGAATGGGCCAGCAGCGTGGCAGACGCTTTGACAAATCGAGTCGAATTACGTCGCCACAAGTGGAATATTAAGAGTTTGGAACTGCAGCTTCTAGCGGCAAACAGTCTAG
Source organism: uncultured Planctomyces sp. (assembly GCA_937904325.1). Classification (GTDB taxonomy): domain Bacteria; phylum Planctomycetota; class Planctomycetia; order Planctomycetales; family Planctomycetaceae; genus JABMPE01. Next base: position 18,354 of record CALGTK010000374.1, on the reverse strand, counting down.
TGCGTCCTCGACTGGACTTTGTGGCCGGTTACTCAGTCAACGGATTCGGAGACGACCTCATCGACCATGACGACAGTCGAAGATTCAGCAGTTTCTACGGCACGATGGCGGACAACGAGCAGACCGGCTGGTCGACAGGTTTAGTGATGGAAATGCCAATTGGGCTGCGGTCAGCGAAGGCCCAGGTGCAGAATATTGAGCTTCGTCTGGCAAAGGCGCGCGATGTTCTGTCGGCTCAGGAGTTGGAGATCGCTCACGAAGTCGGCAACGCGTTCCAGGAACTCGCCGAGAAATACATGACCGCGCAAACGTATTTTAACCGTCGTGAAGCGGCGAAAGACCGCGCCGAGTTGTTCGAGAAAAAGTTCCGTGTCGGCACGCAAACGCTGGACCTTCTACTGCGAGCTCAGTCGAGTCTTGCCGACGCCGAAGTGGCTTACTTCCGATCACTCGTCGCATACAGCCAGGCGATCGCCAACCTGCATTACAGACAGGGAACTTTACTGCCATTCAACAATGTCTTCCTGGCTGAAGGCGAGTGGGATCCGGAAGCCTACTACCAGGCGTACCGGCGAGCGAAATCGCGAACCTATGCGTTCGACGCTTCCAACCTGAAGCACACTGAACCCGATGAGTTTGTCGAAGCCTCGTTCGACTCGCCATCCGGCGAGCAATACTTCAGCGCCGAACCGCTACCCGAATCTCGCCCCATGACGACTGAGTCAGCACTCTCGCCTCCGACCAGGGACGAGCCATCTGAAGGTGACTCGTCAGCAGTCCCATCGGCCACCTTACATCCACCGGGCGGCAACGCCGAATTCGACAACGAAGGCTTAAACAGTCTTCGATCGATTCCTGAGCCTTCGCCACTGAACTTGCTCAACCCTCCGGCTGCTCCGGCTGCTCCGGCAACCCCTCGCACCGCGAGACCAAACACAGCGAAATCAATCAGACCTGATCGCAACTCCGCTCAAGCATCGCCTTTTCAAAACACACCGCCAGATCAGCCCGCGAAACAAAATGGATTCGTCGACCAAACGCCCATCCAACACACACTGGCCCCCGCAGCTTTGACAACGCTGCGGACCTCGCCAACGGCACCGAGCACACCGTCAACAGCCTCAACGATTGACCGTGCCAGCGCATCGATGACGAACCATCCTGATGCTGATGGTTTCCTGCCGCCAATCCGAGTCAGTACGTCCGGCGTCACACGAGTCCGAGCGAAGTAAAGCCGGCTACACCCGCTGATCAGCAGTATGTCAGCGAGTGACTTAACTCGCATTTCAGCCCGGCGGCCGCAAAGTTTTCCTCATTCTTGAGCCAGGCGAGATACTCACTCGTCGACGCCAGTCGGGTTCAGGAACTCATCGATTTGAATCGACGCTTTCAACCAATCGAATGCTCGCTATGAACCGCACATTCGAGGATAATATGCCGGTCCACGAAGAATGATTCGCTTGCCGCATGCAGTCGAAAATGTCAGCGGAACTTTCCTCGTTCCAAATCCAGTGCCCGGTCGCAAAAGAGTTACCATCCGCGAGTACCGTTTTGCCGCCAGAGATCGCGTGGTGGGTGTAAAAATTCCAGCAGGCGGTAAGCGTTTCATTCATTTCCTGCGGGCCGTTTCCAAAGCCGATCTCTACGGCTCGTTTTGCAACTCGCCGCTGCTTCAACAAACCAGGATTGGGACATGCAGATACTGCAGCTCTGCTGCTGTCGTCAGACAACATCGTTCTGGCGACCACCGCTGGTCGCCAGAACGATTCCAAGGCATGCCATTCGCTAGCGTGACAGGCCAGTCTCGTTGAAACTTGTTCAATGACCTTTCCGAGCGTTTCATCGCGATCGTAACTCTCGTCATCTTCGTCTACCGCTAGCATATTCGGCTGTATCACCTCAGCAGAATCGACACATTCCGGCGATACGGAGCCGAAACAATTAGTGATTGTCTCAGCAGGAATTCGTGTATCGCATCCACTTTCGATGAAGGAGCCGCAATGCAATTAACTCCACGCGTTGACTATCCGGAATTGTTAGAAGTTCTGACCAGCCTGTACGTGGCTTCGTTGGGCGAGTTTTCAAACCGTCGATGGCCTCAACCAATTCATTCAAAGCCGCCTGCAACTGGGTTCCACCGGAAAACTCGTCACGAATAGATTCAGCAAAGCGTCGAACTGCCAACGTCGACCAATAAACATGTTTCCTGAACAGTAGAAGAAATAGGTCCGTACGAAGTGCTCCTGGCGTTCCAGTATTGAGCGTTGTCTGAACCGATGTGGCTAAAATCCACGCCATCCAGTTACCCCGGAACAATGTATTTCCCGTTCCCAAACTGGCGATTGTCAAGTGACGCACACATTCCTTAGATACAACGATTGAGATATCGTCCTCGCTTTAATCTGACCAACTGCAGCCAAACGGGAAATATCTGTGTGAACAATGAGCCATCCAGCGAGACGCCATTACCGACAGAATCATCTTCTGATGAGTCCATCGCTATCGCCGACTCGGACGCGTCCACACCGGAACGGGCTACCTCGTCGCGCCGAATTCTGATTGGATTTGCGATCGGATGCGCTATCAGCCTGGCGATTGTCGTTCCGGCAGAAATCGACCGCTGGACCGAGTTGACCGGTGAACCGGGTACGGCATGGCTGTTCGACATGAATATCGACACGACGCCCTATGCCGTACTTTTCGTTCTTCTGCCTGTCATGTGGCTGTTCCAGCAACCGCTGACCGCTCGTCCGCCGAGACTGTGGACGAAGTTTAAGAAATGGCTGAGCGAGTCGCCGAGAAACTCGCCGACCGGCAGCAGGCTGTTGGTCGGTCTTGCGGGACTGTTCATCGCGTGTGTGGCAGCCACTTCGGTGCTGAGAGTTCCGATGACAGAATTTACGATCGACGGATATCAATGGGAAACTGCCTCTCTTGCAAAAATGCCACCGGCATACCACGACGAATTCAGCTACCTCTTTCAGGCTGAAACGTTTGCGGCCGGAAAGCTGTCGTTTCCCAGCCACCGGACAGCGGCTCGAATGTTCGACCAGATGCACGTTCTGAACGAAGGCAGATTTGCGAGCCGCTACTTTCCCGGAACTGGCCTGTGGATTGCTCCGTTCCTGATGCTCGGAGAGCCGTACCTTGCACACTGGTTCGCAACGACAATCATCTGTGTGTTCGTCTTTTTGATCGGGCGAGAGTTGTCGTGCAACGGCGTCGGGCTGCTTGCGGGATTGCTGGCCGCCCTGTCGCCAGGCCTGGTACTGTTCGGCAATCTGTTGCTTGCACATCAGCCGACACTGGTGGGACTCGGTCTATTCGTTTACTCATACCTGAGAATGCAACGACTGCTGGACGACGGTCGTGAAGCTGTCTTTATGACGATCGTCGAATTCGTTTGTGTGGCTGCAAGAAGGTTTATTCGCCACCCGCTCGAGCAGATGATGCTGTTTCCGAGTGCGCTCGGTGTATCCGCTATTGGAATGCTGAAACTTTTGTTGCCGCGTGACAATGGTGGCGATTCGACGCTAGCAGGAAGCTCCAGAAGCATCGTCACCACGGCAACGCTTTCAGGTATTGGGCTATCGTTCGCGATGCTTTGCCGACCAATGACCGCGGCGGCGATCGGACTTCCATTTGGCTTATGGCTTGCCCTCTGGCTCGTTCAGAATTTTCGGCAGCACAGGCGCGCGGCGACACTGGTATTTGTCGGCTTCGCGGTTCCGTTGGCAGTCGGCTTTGTCGCCGCCGGTGTTTACAATCAAAACACAACAGGCAGCGCATTCAAAACGCCCTACCAGCTCTACACCGAACTCTTCACGCCAAGGCACATGTTTGGCTTCAACAACGTCGAACGCGCAAAGCCGTTGATCACCGAGCGGACGCTCGAGAACTACGATCAGTGGGCCGAGAACCTTGACTCCGAGCTCGCGATTCAGAACGTTCAGAATCGATTTCTGGCAAGCTGGCAATGGACGCTCGGCCTGGTGGTCGTCGTTTTGCTTGGAACCGTTTTTCTGATGGGAGCCTGGCGAAATCTTGATGGTCGCTGGTGGCTGATTCTGGCCGCCATCCTGTCGCTACAGATCGCCCACGTTCCGTACTGGTACGATGGTATCTTTCACTGGCACTACGTTTTTGAATCCGGAATCCTGTGGTGTCTGATCATCGCCACCGCCGTGCAGCTTCTGGTTTCGGCCGTTCAGGAAGTGGAGCGGCCCTGGATGGTGGTCTGGATCGGGCTGTTACTGATTGCCACCGTGACGACCAATAACGTCGCGCTTCCACCGTTTCAGAATGTCTCCAGACTTACGGTTGGAATCAACCAGCTGGCATTCTCACGCGTGCGGCAATTCAGCTTTCGATGGATAATGGACAATTATAGTCTCCACCACGGTCCTACGCTGGTACTTGTCCGGCATGACCCGGCAGATCGCCACATCGACTATGTATCCAATCACCCCTCGCTCACCGAGCCACTCTTGATTGGTCGAATGCCAGCTGACAGACGCACTTCCGAGGAAGAAACGGAAAGACTGGCTGCTGAAGCATTTCCTGATCACCGCAGAATTCTGTTCGACGCTGCCACGGGCCAGTATTCGCAGCTTCCTTAGCAGCGTAGCGTTCTACCAGTATAAAACTGGACGATATCAGTCGAATCAGAACGCTCTAGGCTTCATAGCTGGCTGTCGGCTACAATCCGCCGGTCGCGAGGATTCTTTCGTGGGCGTTTCAGCCTGACGAAAAAGAGTTCCACCTGCGGCATCCCTTCCAACGGGCGCCATTCCCTCCTGCCCGACTCAAACCAGAGTTCAACCTGACTCCAATGCACGGTCAATCCACTCGGATACCGAATCACGATCTTTCTGCGCGGCGAAAATCGCTGCTGGCTGGAAGGATTCGTTGCGCGCGTTGCGGCAACCGATTCGTCTGGCCGATTCTGTTTTCAGCAGTGTTGCTTCTGTCCGGTTGCGGAAAAACGCTTCGTAACACAGCAACCGAGCAACTAATTCTTTCTGACAGCGTCGACCGAGCGATTCGAAGTATCGACTTTTCGCCGCTGGCCCGCCGCACGTGCTACGTCGACACCACGTATCTGAAGACAGTGAAGTCTGCTTCTTTTGTTAACGCCGACTACGTTTTGAGTTCGGTGCGTAACCAGTTGTCCGCTGCTGGCGGCATTCTCGCTGCGACCAAGACTGACGCCGATATTATCATCGAGCCGCGTCTTGGAGTTCTCGGGGCGAACGAAAACGAAGTAACCTACGGGATTCCGTCGAGCAATCTGCTGACTCAGGCGGCTTCGCTGGTTCCAACAGCTCCGCCAGTTCCGCCCATCCCAGAAATCTCGCTCGCTCGAAAAAACGACCAGATGGCAGCTACGAAACTGGCCATATTTGCCTACGACGCTGAGTCCGGAAATCCAGTCTGGCAGTCGGGAGTTTCGACGGCTCGAAGCAATGCCAAGGACAGTTGGTTGTTTGGCGTCGGGCCGTTTCAGAGCGGCACGATTTACGAAAAACCTCGGTTCGCTGGCATGAAGATCGCGCTGCCGCTTATCGGTGACAAAGACGGAGACAAGCGGCGACAGGCAGTCTCACACGACGAAGAGTTCGTCTTCAATCAGCCTCCCAACTTGATGCCGGAGCCGCAAGGCGAAATCCAGCATGCGAGTGCGGAATCGTCAGCCAAACCAGCTTCCGCAAAGTAAGGCAGCGGCGAAAAATCAGGATCAGACACGAACGTTCAACGAGCGACGTAAGATCGACCAGGCACACGATGCGCGTACATATTCGCCAAATCTACCGCTTACCCGCGGGAATGCTGGTTTGGCCCGTTGTTTCCGCTCGATCTATACGTATTCACCTTATGAAAACTCATCTTCTATGACGTCAACAGATCGTGGTACCCTTCCATTTGGACCGTAAGGAACTCCGTTGGTGGGAGCAGTGTCAGTCCGCGTTCCTGTCTCGAGGCTGGCTGCTGTTCTCCTCAACCGAACCACCCGTTCGACAGGATGACTCCAGCGTAAAGGACCTCGCGATGTCAACCGACGCAACGCCCTGTAACTCAGACTCTGAAGCACCTGAATCGGAAACGCCGCAATCCGACAACTTTGTCGAGACAGCTCTGAAGCTCAGCGGAAAAAGCGAGGAAGAAGCTCGAAAGACTGGAGCTATCGATCGCGCCGACGAACAGGTCGAAGAACTCTTTGCCGCGAAGTATCGAACAGAAGGAAGTCCTTGTCACCAGGCGGTGTGGGGCGACAACTTCCCGCTCGAACTGTTCGCCCCGAACGAGTCTCCGACGCCATCTAGCTGCGATGAGGTCATGGAAAAGTCCATCGACCTGACTCGAACGATGCACCAGAACGGAACGGCGTACGACGCCAATGGCAAGATGTCGCCCGACTTGCTTGGCGGGCTGGGCGACGCTGGCTACTGGGGACTACTCGTTCCACAGGATCACGGCGGAAGTGGTGCACCGTTCTCGGCCTTCGCGAAGTTTCTGACTCGAATGGCGACGGTCGATCCCACCGTCGCGGGCACGGCATCTGTACATGGCTGCATCGGCGCCGTTGACCCTCTGCTGGCGTTTGGTTCACCCGAGCAGAAGTCACGCATCCTGCCGAAACTTGCCAGCGGTGAACGCATTTCGGCATTCGCATTGACGGAGCCCGGCGCAGGGTCCGACCTGACCGCTCTGCGAACAACAGCCAAACTCGACGGAGACGATTACGTCGTTAACGGCGAGAAACTGTTTATCACCAACGCAATCCCCGGCCGGACAATCGCGATCGTTTGTCTGATCGAGGGCAAGCCATCCGTACTGATCGCCGATCTTCCCGATGAAGAAAACGAACAATTCCAGGTCGTGCCTTATGGGATTTACGCACTGCAGCACTCTTGGAACAACGGCCTGAAATTCAACAACTTCCGAGTGCCCGCCGAGAATCTGCTCGATCCCGGCCGGGGTGACGGACTGACGATAGCTTACCACGGTTTGAATCGTGGCCGCGTCGCTCTCGTCGCCGGAGCCGCGGGCACGATGCGAGTCATGCTGAAAAATATCCTGCCGTGGGCGAAATTCCGAAAGACATACGGAGCCCAGATCAACACTCGCGAACTCGTCCAACGCCGCGTCGGTCACATGGCCGGTTTGATCGTGGCTTGCGACGCGTTGACCGACTGGTGTTCGTGGTTGCTCGACGAAGGCTATCGCGGTGAAATGGAGTGTATCATCGCCAAGATCTTTGGTAGCGAATCGCAAAAAGAAGCAGCCATCGAACTATTCATGAAGACGCACGGCGGGCGGTCCTTCCTGAAGGGTCACCTGTTCGGCGACAACGTCCACGACTTCCTGGCTCCCTGCATTTACGAGGGCGAAGGAGAAATGCTCGGCATGGCCTTTTTCAAGTCGCTGGTCAAAGTTCACGGCTCGACTTACTTCGAACCAATCGGCAAAGCCCTGGCGAAGGCCGGCATTCGAACTCCGAACCCATTGAATCCGGCTCACGCAATGGCACTGGCCGGTCCGACCATGCCGTATCTTGGTTGGAAGGCGAAGCAAATACTCGGCGGCGCAAAGCGAGCGAACATTCGACTATCCGATCCGAAGCTGGCCGCGCACGCTCAGTGGGCCGCGGATCGTCTCCAGAAAAGTCGGCTGAAGGTCGATGGCCTGATGTTCAAGTACAAGTTGACCCTGGCAGACCGTCAGTGCGCAATGGCTGATCTTTCTCAACGAATTCAGGATCAGATCGTCATGCTGGTCACTGCGGTTTACGCCGGACGTCAGGAAGATGAGATCATTCGAGCGTCTGCTGAAGCCTTATGCCAAACGCTTCGAAACAAGATCACTGGTCAACTTCCATCCGGAAAATACTTCCGCACGCTCACTAAACTCGGCGAGTCGATCGTCGATGGCGGATTCTCGGCTCTGTCCGGCGTCGACGAGTTGGACATCATGCAGAAGTACGACGCGTAACGGTTTGCCAAACTGAAGTTCGTACGTCGCGAAATGAAAGCTTGACACACTATCAACTAAAGAGGCACGATCACTGCTGGGGCGATTCAATCGTTCCGGCAGTTTTTCATTAACGACATAGCAGGAGACCTGAGCAGTGACTGATTTCGGAAAAGCTAGCGGACTGTTTGGCTCATCTGACCGAATTCGAGAAGAGCTCGAACGCGTCGTCGTAAGACTCCGTGATGGAGGTGAAAAAGCTCTCGATGCAATGGGCATCCGAACTGGCGAGTGGCAGCCTCAGGCAGACGTCATCGAGACCCCTGACGCCGTGATTGTCACGCTGGATGTCCCAGGCGTCGCATCGGCGAGTCTGGACGTCAAGATCGTCGGCAACATGCTGACGATTAACGGCAGCCATCCCATGAGCGACATTGATGCCAGTTGGATCGTTCACGTGAGCAACCGCCCGCAAGGACCATTTTCACACTCGATCCCGATGCCAGTACCGGTAAACCACGAAGAGATCTCGGCCGAGGTCAATGACGGAGTTCTTACCCTGAAACTTGGTAAGTCTGAAACCGCCAAATCAAGAAGCATTCCAGTTTCTCAAAGAGGCGAGTGAAGCCCGAAGTCGCGATGGAAGCAGTATTCGGCCATCGCCATACCCAACGGATGACTATTTCGGCAGCGCGTTCAGAAAGTCGGCCATCGCATCGTAATACTCGCGAGTCGGTCGATCGTTGTGACCGATCTCTGGAAATCTGACGAAGTGCTTCGGATGCCTCGCAGCCGCAAACAGCTTCCGGCCGTTTGCATACGAAATGACCCGATCCGCATCTCCGTGGCATTGAAGCACCGGACAGTGAACCTCGGCGATAGCCTGAGCGGAGTCCAATTTTTTCTTCGCGACCAACCAGGCAAGTTTTGGAAAGTGTTCGGCCGCCACATCGCGCAGCGACGAGAACGAACTTTCAATGATCAGTCCTCGCGGAGATGCATCGGCAGCAATCTGAATCGCGATAGCTCCGCCGAGCGAACGTCCCATGAGTACAACTTCTGCCTCGTTTACGTTCGCTAGTTTCGCCAACTCTGTGCGAGCTTCCCTGGCATCAGCGATTGCGCCTGACACTGTTGCTTTACCTTTGCTGCGCCCATACCCGCGATAGTCGAAAATTAGAACCGAAACACCCATCGTCTCCTGCAGAAACTGCAGCGTTAATGCGCGACCGGCAAGATTCCCACCATTGCCGTGGCAATATAGAACGACCGCTTTGGGTTTCTCGGCCGGGCAATACCAACCGTGAATCTGAGTCCCGTCTTGTGAAGTCATCCAAACGTCGACGAAATTCAGTCCCGCTGGTTCCCAGTCTCCACTCGGAAATTTCGTCGGCTGAAAGAGCAACAGTTCATCCAGAGATCGCACTTTCGATGGCTTTCTTTGCTCTGCAACATTTGCCGGGGCTTCAACCGCCGTCTGGGCAATGAGCGGTGACAAATCTACGCCGCCGGAAGAACAGCCAGCAACCGCCAGAGCAAACACGGCACCAGCCGCCAATCTCAATAGCTGCATAACGTATTCCTCTTGTACGAGCACTCGTCGAACACAAACGGTGTTCAGCTATGTGATCGTACACCCAAACGCGAGTCGGCCGAGGCTGAATTCTAAGGTTTCAGTGGAAGACCGATTATTCACGCAGGTTTCAGAATTCGTTCACTGAATGGCAATCAGTTCGACAATGAAGTGCAAAGTCGACTTTGGCGGAATCCTCGGCGGACTACCGGCTTCGCCGTAGCCAAGCTGGTAAGGAATTTCGAGTTCAATCTTGCCGCCAACACCGATGAGCTGCAGACCTTGTGTCCAGCCAGCAATCACTCCGGTCAGTGGGAAGTCGATAGCATTTTTACCGTAAGAGCTGTCGAATTCTGACCCATCGTCGAGCGTACCTCGATAGTGGCAGAAAACGGTGTCTGCAGCTGTTGGCTTGAGACCGTCACCTTTGCGAAGAATCTTGTATTTCAGACCGGTTGCCGTTTCGGTGAACTCAGTCTGTGCATCCGGATCGTCAGGGCCAGGCTCCGTGCTCACATCTAAGACGGTTTCCGCATGTTCTGCTGCAGGAGCAGTCGGAACTGGAACGCGACCGATTCCACTGTTGGAAGAAGGTGCGGGCACGCAGCCTGCGACGAGAAACAAACCAAGCAAACCTGCCTTCAGGACATACTTCAGATCATTCACTTTCTTCACTCCTCAAGCGGCAAAAACGCCGGCACACGTCGACGAACCGGGATTGAATCACGAAGTGGCAGTCATAGGTTGAACCACCGAACAAGGTTCGTTCAACATGACGATCACTTACGCAGGGGAAACCTCTTCCTGGAGTTTCTGAGCTTCGTCAGGATCCACATAGTCGCTGTGGCAATCCGGTTTTGCTTCGTCAGCTCCTACGGCTTCTTTTGTTTTCGAAGCAAGCTTGTGAATCTCGTCTGGAGAGAGCACTCCGCGAGTTTCCAGAATCGCCAACTGATCCGTGTTCAGGGCTTCTGTGACTTTGGCTTTGTCCCAGGCGTACTCTTCGTCTTTGCCTGAAACGAACATTTCGATCTCTTTTGAGATGCGGACGCTGCACCAGTCGTGGCCGCACATGGCACAGAAGTCGGTATCGACGTCCAGGTCTTCGTCGTGGAGTGCTCGTGCGAGATCCGGGTCGAAGCTTAAATCGAAGTGCTTATCCCAATTGAGAGCCGCGCGAGCTTTGGTCAGTTCGTCGTCGCGATCTCGCGTACCAGGAATTCCGAGCGCCACGTCAGCGGCATGAGCGGCAATCTTGTACGCCACGCAGCCTTGCTTGACGTCGTCCTTCTTCGGCAGTCCGAGATGCTCCTTCGGAGTTACGTAGCAAAGCATGCTGGCACCGTGATAGGCGGCCGATGTCGCTCCGATACAGCTGGTGATGTGGTCGTAGCCAGGAAAGATGTCCGTGACGAGTGGTCCCAGAACATAAAATGGCGCACCATGACACAGTGTCCGCTGTAGCTTCATGTTGAATTCGATCTGGTCGAAAGACACGTGTCCCGGACCTTCGATCATGACCTGCACGCCGCGTCGCCACGCTCGCTCGGTCAGTTCACCCAGTGTTTCGAGTTCTGCCAGTTGAGCTCTGTCGGTGGCGTCGGCCAGTCCGCCCGGACGGAGACCATCACCGATCGAGAAGGTGACATCGTACTCTCGCATGATGTCGCAGATGTCTTCCCACAGGGTGTAGGTTGGGTTTTCTTTGTTATGAGTGATCATCCACTTAGCGAGGAGTGATCCGCCGCGGCTTACGATGCCGATCAGTCGGTCCTGTACGAACTTGAGATGTCCGAAACGCACACCAGCGTGAATTGTGAAGTAGTCGACTCCCTGCTTCGCTTGATGCTTGAGCATCTGGAGGATGTCGTCTTCGGTCAGGTCTTCGATTTTTCGACCAATGATCATCGAATAGATCGGTACTGTTCCTATGGGGACGGTCGAGTTCCTGATGATCGCTTCACGGCATTCGTTGAGGTTACCGCCGGTCGACAGGTCCATGACCGTATCGGCTTCCCACTTTTCCGCCCACTTCAGCTTCTCGACCTCTTCGTCAGTTCCCGAGGAAACCGGCGAAGCGCCCATGTTGGCGTTCACTTTGGTTTTGGACGCTCGGCCGATCGCCATTGGATCGAGATCATACTTAAGGTGACTGATGTTTGCCGGGATGACCATGCGACCAGCGGCGACTTCGTCTCGAACCTGCTCAGGAGTGAGGTGCGGTTCCCGTTCGGCGACTCGCTTCATCTCCGGGCTGATGACGCCTCGACGTCCCTGCTCCAGCTGAGTGACCGGCTCCCACCCCAACGGCGGTTCCCATGCTGCGGCCTTTTCGTAGTCATTCTCGAAACCGGCGTTCAGAGTCCAGTCTTCCGGCATGAAGTCCCACGCCGTCTTCTCCGACGTCTGAGGCATACCTGGAGTGTCTGGCGAAGAAAACGTGGCCGCTCCCTCTCGTCCGGGAGCGAGCGCTGGCGGGTTGGCGAAACTGCCGGGGGTCGTTCCCTGAGAGGTTGAGGATGGGTCGCTTCCGAGTGAAGGTAGCTCGTACCCGGGAGTTTGAAGGTCCGTCTCAGCAATGCTCATCGCAGATTCCCTTGAGATGTCTGTCGGAAGAAACCCATGAAATTCAGGTTTCTGTCCGGCTTCCGGGCGAATATGTTCAGGTCGGGCGTTCGGCAGCTTTCTTAATCTACCAACGCTGGCTTCCGGGAATCATGGTTACGGACCTCGCCTTTTTCAATGGCTTGCCCTCTCGAACGAAGAAACTTCGATAGGTCGCGGGACAATTCCACAATCGAAGCCTCATCCGCAAACTTTCAGTCCTATCGAAAAATCTTACAAATAGTACTTGACCGAGAATCATTTTGTATCACTGCACTAATACAGTTTTCCAAAAGATTCAGGCCATGCAGATCCACATCACCCAGGCAGACGGCATGCCGTTTTTACCAGCAGGTTGTCAACCAGATCAAGTTTCTGGTGGCGTCTGGCAGGCTGGATAAAGGCGAGCAACTCCCACCGGTTCGACGGCTGGCTGAGCAATTGCTCGTCAATCCGAACACCGTCGCCCGCGCGTACCGGGAACTCGAATCCGAAGGAGTGGTGAATTCGCGTCGCGGAGCCGGAGTCTTCGTTTCGGACTCGGGTTCGCCGCTGTCGCGGAAAGAAAAGACTCGAATTCTGCACGAACGCATCGATGCGTTGCTCACGGAGTCCAGCCAGCTTAACGTCGGAGTGAACTCTCTTCTGAAGCTGATCGAACAACGCAGCAAAAAGTTTGACTCAACGCGGGGAGGCAAGTCATGAGCGAATCAGTAGTCGACATCAAAAGCGTTTCGCGATCATTCGAAAAAAACGTGCACTCAACGAAGTAGACCTGTCCGTTCCACAGGCAAGCGTTGTCGGCCTCGTCGGAGAAAACGGGACCGGGAAGACCACACTCCTTAAACACGTACTCGGGCTGTTTAAAGCTCGGACCCGAAGCGTGCGAGTCTTTGGTAAAGACCCGGTGACCGGTCCCCAATCGGTCCTCGGTTAAATCGGATATCTCTCGGAAATTCGCGACCGTCCTGACTGGATGAAGATCGACGAACTGATGAGTTACACAAAGGCCTTCTCCCCATCCTGCGACGATACCATCGCCGAAGAACTCTGCGAAATGTTCAAACTGTCGCTGGTTCAGAAAGTCAAGACGCTCTCGCGCGGGTCGGGCTGATCGCTGCGATCGCTCATCGGCCACAGTTGCTGGTTCCTGATGAACCATCGTCGGGGCTCGATCCAGTCGTTCGGCGAGACATCCTGTCAGCAATTATTCGCACGGTTGCTGACGAAGGGCGAACCGTTTTGTCTTCGTCTCATCTCGTTGACGAAGTCCAGCGAGTGTCCGATCACGTCGCGATGCTGCATCTGGGAAAATGCTCCTGACTTCTCCGATGGATGACGTGCTACATTACACCATCGATTGACAGTGCGATTCGCACAGTCGCTCTATTCAGCTCTGAAACCTGAGGGAGCTTTGCGCTGCGAAGGCCAGGGCCGGACATGAACGATTCTCGGTAACGGTGAGCAAGCCAATGTCGAAACTCAACTAACCAAGCTCAACGGCGAGATCGTCGACCGAGGGGCACCTACACTGGACGAGATTTTCTCAGCTCGGATCAACGATTAATAAATTCGTTGCAGGGTAAAATTGGGCAGGCTGGATCAATCACAGCGCCGGTCCTCGGCCCGACCTACTGATTTGAATGACTCCGAACGATTTCACCTGGCAGTGAGTGCATGCTTATGACTGGTCCAATTAAAACTCTGAGTTGGAAATTTTGCCGACGGATGGTGCTGACCGCGCCGCTGATCATCGGAATCCTGCTGCTGGGGCCGCTGGGTCTGGCAGGCCTCTCCTGTTTAACCGGTTTTCCGATGCCGACATTCCGGCGTTAAGCTGGCACTGCATGTACCTCGGGTTGAGCTTCATCCTAATGGCCACTCCGATGGTCGCGGGCTACGCATCTGCTCACCAGAGAATGTTTACGTTACCCGTCTCGAACCGAATTTATCGCAACGTGGATGATTATCTCGTCAATTGTGGCTGTCGTTAGACAGGAACTGGTCGTTCACGACATCTACGAATTCATGCTTTCTGACTGGAGCATGCGAGTGATCTTCGGAGAGAGCAGCAGCCTGATCGGTCCCTGTCAGCCAGTCTTTGAAGTGACGATCTCCATGCTGATGGCGATGTATTGGAGTCTGAAGAGATTCAGCTTTCGGAAACTATCCGTCTGCGGAGTCCTTGCAATCTGTCTGATTTTCTCGATTCGCAGCCACTACTACCCTCGCGGAATCAATGGCCCGGCAAAGCCCTGGACGAGCTTCTCGATTCTCGACACAGCAGTCGGTGCAACCTTCGATTGCCATCTCGTGGTTTGTGACGCTGAAAGGGATCCCGTGCGAACGTTGCGGTGACAATATCGGGAACACGTTGGAGAAACGTGTCGAAGAAGTAACCCGACGCGTCAGCAAGAGATTTTCGGTCACAAATATGTCGAAATGCGTCCCTCGCTGACGCGTCGGGTTATCAGAAGTTGCGATATTCAGAAGTCGGTAATCGAGCATGTCGATCTCATTGTGCAGTCTGACGTTTCTCTGACCGGCAGAGTTGCTACAACAACGCTACTTAGAGTGGGCACTGCCCACCATAAAGAAACATATTCGGTGGGGGCCGCCCACCCTGCGCCCGGCTGCCGCCTTCAACTCTTAAAACGGAATCAAAGAGGAAGACACGATGAGACAACTCACATGGCGATGCACCTATCTTGCACTTTCGGCAGTATTACTGCTGGCTCAAAACTTCGCAGCCGCTGCTGACGAAAACGATGCGGACACTGGTACGGTTGCAGTTTTCAGTATCAGCGGTGGAGTCGCCGAAAAACCCGGCGATGAGGAACTCGCGATTTTTACCGGCCAGTCGGCGGACTCGTTCCTGGCACTGACGACTCGAATGCGGAAGACGATTAACGACGACAATGTCAAAGCTGTCGTGATCCTGGCGGGGGGTACCGCCCCGGGGCTGGCTCAGGCAGAGGAACTGCACAGACTTCTGGTCGATATCAAAAAGGCAGGTAAACCTGTTTATGTGCATGCTGACCAGTTGATGACTCGGCAGTTGATGATTTTCAGCGGAGCATCTGAAATCAGCATGACACCGACCGGATACATTTTTCTGAATGGCTTGTACGGCGAGCAGGTACATCTTCGAGGTCTGCTCGACCGACTGCGAATCAAACCCGATTTCATCACGATGGGTGCTTACAAAAGCGCCGCTGAAACTTTCATGCTTGAATCAGCATCGCCGGCTGCTGCTGACATGACTAAGTGGCTCTTTGACGGGATGTACGACTCAACGGTCAACGCTCTCGCATCGGGCCGCGGCGTGAAGCCAGCGAAGGTGAAAGCCTGGATCGACGACGGAATCTACTCGGCGACGGAAGCCGAAGAAGCCGGCATTATCGACTCCGTTACTTATCGCCAGGACCTGGTTGAGCAGATCAAAGTAAAGCACGGCAACGACATTTCATTCGACAAACGCTACGGCAGGAAATCGCAGCAGCAGATCGACCTCTCCAATCCCTTCGCCGCGTTACAGCTTTGGGCTCAGATTCTATCAGGGCCGTCGAAGAAAAAGTCGGACAAAGACGGCATCGCAGTCATTTATGTTGAAGGCTCGATTCTAACTGGGACTCCAGCGGCATCTCCGTTAGCACAGGCCGGTGGCGCGTACAGCACTTCCATTCGCAAAGCTCTCGACAAAGCCGCGGAAGACGACACGATCAAAGCCGTCGTTCTGCGAGTCGACTCACCCGGCGGTTCCGTCGTTGCCAGCGAAATCATTCTCGACGCGACTCGACGCGTGAAAGCGAAGAAGCCAATCGTCATTTCAATGGGCAACACGGCAGCCAGCGGTGGCTACTACGTGAGCTGCGCCGCGGACACAATCTTCGCCGAGTCCGGCACCGTCACCGGTTCAATCGGAGTTCTCTCTGGCAAGTTCGTGACGACCGACATGTGGAAAAGCGTCGGCATCAATTTCACGCCGGTTACTCGAGGTAAGAAGGCCGGAATGCTTGGATCGGCAACAGCGTTCACCGAAGGTGAACGAGCCCGCATGACGGCCTGGATGGAAAAAGTCTACGGACAGTTCAAAGGCCACGTGACGACAATCCGCGGCGATCGTCTGAAGAAACCGATCGACGACCTCGCTGCCGGCCGAGTCTGGACCGGCCAGCAGGCTCTCGAATACGGCCTCGTCGACAAGATCGGCGGCATCCACGACGCGATTAAATTCATCGCTGACGAAGCGGAAATCGGTGAGGACTATGAAGTCCGAGTGATTCCTCGTCCACAGAACTTCGCGGAACTTCTGATGGGCGACCTGGGCGGTGGCGGAAACAAGAAGTCGACAACACTTTCACTGGAGCATTCCGTTTCACAGGACAGCCTGTGGAAGTCCGTGCTGCCGCTGCTGCAGGGCCTCGATCCAAACCGAGTCGCCGCCGTGCGACAAGCCATCCAGCAACTCGACATCGTCAGCCGCGAACAGATTTCACTCAGCATGCCAATTCTGATCGCGGAGTAATTCTTAGAGTTACTCACAATGTACATCGACTCAACGCCGTAGTGTGCACATCGACTCCCTGCGGCGTTTTGATTTTCTCAGTCGCAGGTCAGGCTCTGCCTGACGAAGTTTGATGACCAGAGATTGTCGCTGATTTCTCAATGAAAGCCTGTGGACCAGACGCAGTCAGGCGCATCTTGACCTACCGAAACGCGTCGTCAGACGCCGCTCGCTTGCTCAAATCAATCATTCAGCGCATCTTTCAGACATCTTCCTCGTGGTGACGCCTCGCTGTCACACCCACGTTCGTTCCTGCCAGGAGAGTGTCATGAAGCCAGCATCGACAGTCGCAGTTTTCGCATTCATCGCGGCTTTGTCGTCCGGAATATCGCTAGCTCAAGCCGAGACAAAAATTGGGTTTCGGCAGTTGACGATTGTTGAACCAGTCGCAGTTCAACGTGGCGTCAGTCAGCAGGTCCATCTGCGTTCGAACTTTACACTCGACGGTACGCACTCGGTGTTCTTCGATCAGCCGGGCGTGACAATGACGTTTGCCGAGAAGGAACCGAAAGAGGCACCTCGCAAGGGACGCGGTTCGGACGGAACTCCGTTTGCTTTTGACGTTGTAGTTTCTGCTGGTGCTGAGCCAGGAGTGCGAGAGCTTCGCGTGGCTACCGACCAGGCCGTGTCCAGCGTTTCGCATCTGATGGTGACGGACTATCCGGTGATCCGCGAAGACGAAACGAAAGTGAACAACGTTCGAGATCAGGCAGTGGCTGTTACGCTGCCCGTTGCAATTTGTGGAAGAGTTGCACGCGCCGAAGACGTCGACTTTTACTCGTTCGAAGGCAAGGCCGGCCAGCAGATCACAGCCGAACTGTTTGCACAGCGAGCCACCGCCGGGATTCATGGAATGGTTGTGCGAGGTCCACTGATTTATCTGATGGACGGACTGATGACGTTGTACGGTCCGAACGGGCAGATTGTTGCTCAGAATGATAATTTCTATGGTGGCGATTCTTTTATCGCGGTCACACTGCCGGAAGAGGGCACGTACAGCCTGGAAATTCGCGACGCTCGATACGCGGGGAGCGGCCGGTACGCCTACTGCATTGAACTGGCAAGTCGACCGTACGCTCACGCGACCTTCCCGCTGAGCGTTCAGTCCGGAACGACGTCGACAGCGATTGCGATCGGGCACGCACTTGGCGAATCAAGCGATGTTGAAATTCGCGGAACAACAGGTGTGCAATCAGGGATTACGCGGCAGCGGCTGCAGACGGCAGCCGGCGAAACCAACCCCGTTCCGGTCATCGTGAGCGAGCATCCACAGATCGTCGTTGACGAAAAGAACACATCCATCGAAAAGGCATTTTCGCTGAAATTTCCCGTCGGCATCAATGCTCGGTTTCCCGATCAGGAAGGTGCTCACTACTACTCCTTCGACGCGAAGAAGGGCGACTCGCTGCTGTTTGAAGTAACGGCGCGGCGTCTGGGATTGCCGCTTGACAGTATTCTTGAAGTCTATGACGCGAACGGAAAACTGCAGAAAGAGGCCGACGACTACCTGCAGACGAAGGACTCGAAACTCTACTGGAACGCTCCAGCTGATGGTCAGTATTTTCTTTCCGTGAGGGACCTGCACGGCCGAGGCGGAGAACGATTTCTTTATCACCTGAAGGCCGAACGTTCCGGACCG
>CALGTK010000373.1 GCA_937904325.1 uncultured Planctomyces sp. | reverse complement strand
TTCTTACGGTCCCACTCGTAGAGCCCGATCTGACCGTCTTTGTCGAGGTCTGCGGCCTTCCATGCTTCAGGCAGATCAACCGTAACTCTCGGTGCAGGCTTGGGCTTACTGCGACTTGAACGTCCTCGACTGTCTCGAGAACTCGATCCGTAGCGGCTGTCGCGAGATCGGTCATCGCCTCGACCATAGTCGCCCGGGCCACGTCCATCTCCGCGATCAGTATCGCTTACTCGACTACGGTCACCGTAACTCGGCGGGCCGCCGCGTCCCGAAGAACCACCGTATCCTCCGCCAGATTCTCTACCGCGACGCATTTCTTCCATCGCACGGGGAAGCATCTCACCAAATTTTTCACGGGATATGCCTCGTCGAAAATCGGCTCCCATTTTCTGCATGGAATCGCGCATCGGTCCCGGAATCCGTCGAGTTTCTTCTTCATCCAAACGGCCGTCCCGGTTCCGGTCCATCATTCCAAAAAAACGATCCGCCATGCCTGACGAATCACCCCCACGACCGGGCTGTGCAAGGGCTGCACCGGGCGCAGAAAGCAGCAGTGTCGTGGCAAGTACGAGATAAGCTCTGTTCATTTTTCCGTCTCCGTTTCTGGATGCTTCAGTTTGAGATCGAGGTCAAACTGCTGCGGGTAATCTCCGTCACGCCCCGAGTTTTTAATCGGTTTCGCATTTACCTCAAGATCAGTTCTTTGCATCAGTGCCGTGTACAATCCTTCAACGTCAAAACGTTCCTTAGCATGCCCGGCAGCGGTTACTGTTCCTCGCTCGTTCCGAGTTCCTTCGCCAAACTGCAGCTTCGTCAAATAGTGACGCTCGGTGCCGTCGATGTTTTTTGTGATAGTGTCCGCTTCTTCGAGCCAGTTGACACGACTTGATGCCCACTCGCCGACGGACTCAGCAACTTTGACCTGTGGCTCAAGCACTTTCAGCAGTTCCTTCTGTTCCTTTTCGTACTGTGTTGCCTGTTGGACTTTCTTTTCGAGTCCTGCGACCGCGTAAGAGCGGTAACCGAACAGTCCGATCAACAGCAAAGCAACGGCAGCTACACCGGCCAGTTTTTTGTGTCGAGAATAGTCCTTCTTGACAGCCGGTCGACGAGGATTCAGAAAATCGAAGGCACACGACACTTCCAGCGAACGGCTGACAAGCTGGCCGATCGGTCCGCCGAACGCGCCGTGTGGCTCGTTGACCGGCGTGCAGCCGAGCGTGACTCCTTGTCCCTGAAACGGATCGAGCTGTTTGATATCACATCGGAATCGGTCGCGGATGGCATCGCCGAGTTTGTCATTCTCGTCCGGCGATCCGACCATCCAGCACCGCACGACTCGCGAATTTGGCAGTCGTTTCTGCAAAGCCACAAGTGCCCGGCTGATCTCTGCTAGAATGGGAGTCGGCTGCCCGCCGCCAGCCATTACCTGCGTTGAATGAGTGAAGTGCAGGTGTCCTTCGCCAAGAATTGAAATCTCAACGCGATCGCCATGCTGGGCCACCACGACCACGATTTCTCCTTCGCTGTGATCAATTCGGTGTTCTTCCAGTGCGACGATTCCTGCCGTTGCCACTGACGAAACGCCGACAGACTGCAGGTCAAGGCCGGCGGCCGTCGAGATTGTTCGGAGGCGTTTGATCCGATCCTGATGAACGGTTGAAACCAGAACGTCACGCACCGATGCATCTGCCCGGCGTGGAAGCGGCAGGAAGTCCAGCGTTAACTGGTCGAGCGGAATCGTCGACTTCGCCGCTGACTGATACCGAACGAGATCCGGCAACTCGTCGTCGGACACGTCGGGAATTTCAAGGTGCCGCACGATGACGTCTTCACGCGGCAGCGAGATGCAAACCTGACTGGCGGACGTTCGCTTGCGCCGCAGTTCCCCTTTCAGCCAATCGCCCAGTCCCTGAGGGTCATTGACGGAAATCGATTCCGGCACGGCCAGTGAAAAACTCGTACGAATCTTCACTGAACCTCGTTCAACGGACGCTTCGATTCCGCAGATTCGATGAGGTTCCAAATCAATGGCAAGGAATTCAGACATGGTTGTTCTTTCTTGTTCTGCTGCCGCTTCAGGCAATGATTGCCAGCGTTGGAACGCCGTTTCCCATGCCGCAGTTCGTTGTATCGTTTCGTCTAAGACTTCTGTTGATTGTAATGTCGCCAAAAACTAATCAGTTGGTTCCGTCGTCAATAATTCCGGTCAGCTCTGTGCTTGTGTAGCCGCGTCCGAGTTCGGTCAGGTCGCTGACCGAAACCACTTTTGCCGGAGACTCAGTTGAGTCAATCGTTGCTTCCACTCGGGTGTAACCACCGCCCTCTTCGAAGAATCCGACGATCTGAGCTCGGAACACGTGGCCGCGACCAGTGAGGAATCGATCGAGTTTGACCATCGTTGGCAGGTCCACAATTCCTTGTGAAACCAACCAGCCGGTGTTTGTTCGCATGGTTGCCTGCTCTGCAATCGCTTCTCCTTCGGCCCCGATCATCGGCGATGACGTTATTGCTTGAGCGATGTCTTCAGTCATGTCAGGAATGCCGAGCAGAATTTCGATGCGGGCCTGATTAACGTTGATCCGTCCCGAAAGCTCTGGACCTTCGACAACCGTCAATGCATCCAGCAGCGTCGGCAGGTAAGTCTGCATCGATCCCGGATCGGCTGCCCACGGGCTTTGCAGCAACATTTCTTGACCTTCGATCTCGGCTTCCACCTGAGCCCCGATCAGTTCGTACAACGATTCCAGGTCGTATTTCGCCCCGTTCGACAAATCCATACCGCCGCGACTTACCGTTCCTTGAGCGTTGCCACCCAGCGCGTTGCCGATAGCCGCCGCCGCTTCAACGAGTCCACCCTCCGACGTTCTTGAGTTGCCGGACTCGGTGTTTGAATCAGAATTGCTGTCCGAACTCAAATCTGCTGAACCAGATTCAGCAGCAATTGCCGTCTCGTCCTGCGCCGCCGGATCGTCAGGGTCGACATACGCGCCATACATTCGGAAGGCAACGACGAACTGAGCGATGTCTTCATCGAATTCTTCGGCCAACGAATCGTAAAGCTCATCAAGAACGCCGTTGTTGATATAGGTCCGCTCGGTTCCGTCGGCTCGCTGGTTGAGTTCGCGAGCGTTCACCGTCAAAAACGCCGCCCAGCCCGGCTGAAGAATTCCGTCCAAATTGTCGAACGGAGCGTTTGCATCGCCGTCGTTCTCGTTGGAATCCAGCTTGCCGTTCCGGTTGGCGTCTTCGCCATAGAGCAGAGCTGCAGTGACGCCAGCTACCTGGAGAAGCTCGTCGATCGATTTTAAATCTCCGTTTCGCGGTTCGTACGGCGGGTCAAGAGAAGTGTAATAGTCGCTTTCCGCTCCGTAGAGCCGCAAGGTCTCGTCGTCGTCGACCCAGTCGAGAATCGCATCGGCGACTTCCTCGGTCATGTCCGGAAGGTACATGAGCATCTCACGCGTCTGTGTTTCATCGAGTTCGAAGCTTAAGAGTCGATTCAGGTTAAGTCGTCCGGATTCGTCGATCAGTCCGTTTCTTACAGCTGTCCCGGCGGGGTCGGTTTCGACGGGAGCAATCACTGAAAAGTATCCTCGACCGCGAGCGTTTTCGGACTCCCGTAACAGAACGCCGCGGAACCGATTCGGGTTGTGGTAGAGGCTGGCGTCTTCTTCCGTTTCGGGAGCGGCGATCACGGCCGCCGCCAGCTCGACGCCGGAATCAGCAAATGCACGGGACTCAGCCTGTCGGCCGTACATCGCCGTCGCTTCGGATTCTGAAATCATGATCTCAGAGAAGCTGTACGCTCCAAGCGTCAGCATCGCGATGACGACCATGACGAGAATCAGAACGCTGCCACGCCGTTTGGCGGACTGATTATTGAGGCTGCCTTCGGTAACCCGACGCGTCAGTGAAGGACGAATTTCACAACGGGGGTGTTGACTTGATCCCGCGGTCATGCGTCGAGTTTTCACGTTCGACGGCCAAACTCGCAGTGCTGTCAGACCAGGTTGAGGAATTACATGGTTCAATAGACCAACCCCTCAAAAGGACTCGAGACAACCAGCGGAACAACGATGCGATACGAGTCGGTCGACTCGCTTGGCTGGTGATAGAGGATTGAGCCTTCGGGGTGAGCAGGTTCTCGAAACCCAATCGTGACGCCGATCGCGTTTGGAAGGCGTTCCTGCACGTCGCTGTCCCATTCGGTCAGCCACTCGACACCGTCATGGTATTCGAACGACAGCGTGTTGATTTCTTCGGCCAGTAACTTTGATTGAGTTGCCAGTTGAACCATGTCGCCCTGCTGATCGGCCAGCGTCAGCACGAATCGGTCACCGGACATCCGAGCCAGTCCGTTGATTCCGTCTTCATACTCGTTCTCTGTCTGAAACTGGTCGGCAACCATCGAAGCCAGATTTCCTTCTCCTCCTGCGAGGAAGTACGAGATAGATTTTTGATTACTTTGTGATTCCGGGTTCAGCATGTCTTCGGCAAAATTTGTGTCAGGCCGGTACGGGCGATTGATATGTAAAACCACGGACACAGCATCACCAAAAACTCCGATACTGCTGCCCGAGTACGCTGCGGCCGGATCGGTGACTTCAACTATCGGCTCAACCAGAAACTCGTCGGGATCTGAGTCAGCCGAACTGGTGTCGTCTTCGGAAGTGTCGTCAGGGATGTACTCATCGACCGGCGGTGCGTACATCGTCGACCGAATATCGGTTGAAATCTTTGTCAGGATGGCACGAGCGATTTGAGCACGCTCGACTTCGACCTGTCCGAGCGTTGAGAATCGCCAGTGCAGTTCCAATGATGAATAGACAACGGTTAGTAATGTCCCCGTCAGGCCGAGCGCGAGCATTAACTCAAGCAGTGTAAAGGCCGCGCGACCATTAGATCGCTCGAACGACTGAGAAATACGAGTTGATGAGGCAGGTGGGTGTTTTATCACAGACCTTCCCCCTCAAGCTCAGCCTCTTCTGCCGCTGCTGCTTCGGCTGCTGCCATTTCATAAACAATTGGATCACGGATTAGTCGCGACATTGAGAAGCTCGTACTCGCCAGCTGATTTGCACCTTCGTAGTTAACCGTGACAGTGACATCCTGAAGATCGGCGTGAGGGCCTAAGACGGCCTGCATGGACCATGTCCACGACTCGTCGTCCTGGAATGGCTGGTCGGTGATGTCTTCCAATGGCTCGACGGCAGCGACGATCTCGGCCATCTTTGACTCGGCCCGCAGGATCGCCTTTGTGGTTAGACGAGCTTCGACTGCAGAACGCATTCCGTTATGTGAAAGCTGACTGAGTGCGACGAACGCGGTCATGAAAATCGCCAGCGAAATCAGTACTTCCAACAACGAGAACCCTCGCCGAGTTGTTACGCTCGGCGTCAGTCGTTTCGCATGTTTACTTACTGCCGATTTCATCGGTCGTTACCTACAGGTTCGTACCTTCCTTGACCGTGACTCCTCCCGTTAAATCCCGCACCAGTATCGTTCGAGCGTTCCCGTACTCATCGACGATTTCGAACTTTGTGTCTGACGACGTACCGTCTGAGTAAAAGAGAATCGGAGCTGACCAGGAAAGACCGTTCAATTCGCCAGCGCCGGCAAGCCCGCTCAGTAGTTCTGACGATAGACTCGAGCCGGTGCCACCCCCTGATTCTCCAAATGTGATTGTCTCTGGCAGTGTGTCCGAGTGCTTTCCCTGATTAACTTTTTCGTCCGAGGTATCTTCCGGCGCAGTCGACAGAGGAACCCGCAAGTAGTGATTCCCGCCCGGCTCGTACACGAACTGCCAGGTCTCATCCCGATCCAGCGCCAGAATGCGAGTCCCGGCCAGTAACGCTCTGACGTCTTCCGTTGCTGATCCAGTTTGAGTGTCCCGCCAACTGTTCATCAGCGGCGAAGCTGCCATCGAGGTCAGTACGATCAGCACCATTACCGCCAGTATGATCTCAATCAGCGTGTAACCGCCGGTTATGGAATCAGGTTTCCTGGCGATTTGACGTTTCATCGATTCACACTTTGATCAACCAATAATTGTAGGGTGCGTCTCGACGCACCATGCACGCTTCCTTCGATTGGTGCGTCGAGACGCACGCTACGTTTCTTACAAATTCTGAGCCCAGTTGATGACATCGTCCTCTGAGCCTTCCTGCTGATCAGGCCCGGCCGACCATACGGCTGGCTTATCGATTAGTCCTTGACGGTTACCGCTTGGTGGGTACTCGTAATACAGCGGGTTTCCCCAGGCGTCCTTTGGCATTTCGGCGATGAACGGCTGCAACTCACGCCCTGACTTATCGGTGCCCGGTTGCATCAGCATGCCAACGACGATTTCAGAGTCACCAGTCGGGTAAACGCCGTCGTGCTTAACAGCGTACATCTGAATGTTCTTTTCGAAGTCACGGATGTGAATTTTTGTGGCGTCAACCATCGCCCCCTGTTGCTGGCCGAGCAACTGCGGAACGGCAAACGCGGCAATAACGCCGATGATTGCCATAACGAGTAAGACTTCGATCAGTGTGAAGCCTCGACGTTCTGATTTGTTGTTTCGTTGAATTCGCATGGGACTTTCTCCTTCGGAGGGCAGGCCGAGACTCGCTCGGGGCGGGATTACTAATTTCGTTTTATTCAAGCGGCTTCTCGCAGGCGAGAAGTTCATACAGTTTATCAAAGTACATTCGAACTCTGCAGGACCGGCAACAGCAGACCCAGCATCACAAACAGGACCAGCAGAGCCATGACCAGCAGCATTGCTGGTTCCAGCAAGCGGACGAACAATTCCAGGTAGCGGTAGGTTCGTCGCTCCATGCTCTCTGCGATGTCGACGAGAACTTTTTCGAGATTATTCGCTTCTTCAGCGACCGCGATGATTTCGACAGCCTCTTCGGGAAACTCGCCGCTTGCTCGTAGTGGTTCGGCAAGCGTTTTTCCGGCAGAGATAAAGTCACTCGCCTCGTTGATCGCGCCCGATAGAACCTTGTTTCCGGTCGCGTCTTTGGATATCCGCAGCGAGTTCAGAATCGGCACGCCGTTGCTAAGCAGCGTTCCGAGAATGCGGCAGAAACGTGCAATTGCCAGGCTGCGGTAAATCTTGCCCGCTCCCGGTACTGAAAGTTTTCCGCGGTCGAGTGTCATTCGGCCTTCGTCCGTGCCGAAATATTGCATTGCGAAGAACACGGCCGCTGCAATGATACCTGCAACCGGAAGCCCGTAGTTAGTCAGAGTGTCGCTGATAGTAACAACCGCCGTTGTTGCCCAGGGAAGTTCGCCACGAGCTTCGAGACGCTGAAAAATTGGTTCAAACTTCGGAACGAACCAGATCATCATGAACATCAGAACGAGGCCGCCGACGACAACAAGGAACATCGGATAAACTGCTGCGCCAACAACGCGGCCTTTCAGGTCTTCCTGATGTTCGGTGAAGTCCGCAATGCGCCGCAGCACGTCTTCCAGAAAACTACCTTCCTCGCCGGCTCGCACCATGCTGATGGCAAGTTCGGCGAAAACGTTCGGATGCTGTCTTAATGCTTCAGCCAACCTGGTTCCATCAGCAACTTCGTCACGTACTTCCTGCAGCACGACCTTGAGCACTTTGTTACGCGATTGTTGCTGCAGGAGTTCCAGAGACCTCAGCAGTGGAACTCCCGAGCGCAGCAGGTCACTCAGTTGCGAGTAGAAGGTGGCGAGATCGCGAGCTTTGACTCGACGACCGCGCAGCCGATCGTCTGCCCGAGCTGACTCGGCCAGTTCGATCCTGAGCGGAAAGAGTTCGCGCGAAGAGAGCGTCGATACGACTTCCGTCTCGGTTCCGGCCGTCAGAAGCCCTTTGACTTCCTGGCCAGACATGGCTCGCGCTGTGTATTGAAATTCTGGCATGGTGAATGGAGTGCTGAACCAAGAAGGCAAAAGGATGACGGATGTTTCAACCTTCTGAATTCATGCTTCTGCCTTCAGACAATGTCCCCTTTTGTGATTCGCAGGACGTCTTCGATACTCGTCGTCCCGTTTATCGCGTGAAGCCATCCACACTGGCGGAGAGTAATCATTCCTTGCTCGACTCCGTACTGGCGAATGCGCGTTGAGCTGACTCGCTCGCCACACATTTCACGAATCGGGTCGTCGCTGATCAGCAACTCGTAAGCACCGATCCGTCCGGCGTAGCCAGTGTCATTACATTCGCGACAGCCGACTGCCCGGAAAAGTTCTTTGATGTCGCGATTCGGGAAGTCCTTCGGAAGCTCATCCGGATTCGGGCGGTAGGATTCTCGACAGTGGGGACAAAGTCGTCGCACCAGTCGCTGAGCCATCACACCTTCGACAGTGCTGGCAACGAGGTACGGTTCGACGCCCATATCAACCAGTCGAGTGAATGAACTCGCCGCGTCGTTGGTGTGCAGCGTGCTGAAGACAAGGTGACCGGTCAGCGATGCCTGGATGGCTGCTTCAGCGGTTTCGTAGTCTCGAATTTCGCCGATTAGAATGACGTCAGGGTCATGACGCAGAATGGATCGCAGGCCGGCGGCGAACGTCAGGCCAATCCGACTGTGAACCTGAATCTGGCTGATTCCATCGAGCTGGTATTCGACCGGATCTTCAACCGTAATGATCTTTGTGTGGGCACTGCGGATTTCGTTCAGGCCGCTATAGAGCGTCGTCGACTTACCACTACCCGTTGGGCCAGTCACCAGAACGATGCCGTGTGGCAGGCTGATCAACTTCCGGAAGGGTCGATAAATCGGGTCCGGCATGCCCATACCGCTCAAATTAAAGACCATTCGGCCTTTATCGAGAATTCGAAGGACGATCCCTTCGCCGTGCAGCATCGGGATGATTGAAACTCGAACATCGATGTCTCGTCCCGCAACTTTCAGTTCGATACGACCATCCTGAGGAAGCCGCTTCTCGGCGATGTTCAGCCGAGACATGATTTTCAGACGCGTGACGATAGCCGCATAGAACTGGTTGATCTCGGGCGGGACGGATTGGACCCGCAACATACCGTCGACTCGGTACCGAACCTTCAGTCCACGTTCGCCGGGTTCGATGTGAACGTCACTCGCCTGCTGTTGCAGAGCTTCGAGCAGCAACTCGTTCACCAGCCGAATGACCGACGCCTGCTGAGCCATCTCGGCCAGTTCGCCGTCGGCTCGCGATGCTTCGGCCAGGTAGTCGTCGTCCTCGTCGGTCTTCTGTTTGACCAGTTCGTTGATCGTGTCGCCGCCGACGCCGAGCTTTTCTTTGATGAGCTGAACGACGTCGTCGTGCCGCGCGAGAACCGGCTCCAGCCGAAGGTTGCTCAGCGAACTTAGTTCGTCGAGCGCTTCCAGATCGAAAGGGTCGCTCGTTGCGACTTCAACCAGACCGTTTTCGCGGCGCAGCGGCAATAGTGAATGCCGATAGATCGTCGACGTCGGAAAGAGATTCAGCAGTTCGGGATCGATCTCGAAGTCTTTAAGCTCGACGT
Organism: uncultured Planctomyces sp.; assembly: GCA_937904325.1. Lineage (GTDB taxonomy): Bacteria > Planctomycetota > Planctomycetia > Planctomycetales > Planctomycetaceae > JABMPE01. The sequence goes on along the minus strand of CALGTK010000373.1, from coordinate 416 downwards.
ACTGCATGCCCAGTTCGTCGGCGAACGTCCGCAGGGTCTGCTCTTCGGTCAGCAGACCCATTTCTATGACGGCCTTGTCGAACCGATGGCCGTTCATCTGCTGCCGAACCTGATCGCCCTGATCAGTCGTCAAAAGGCCGTGCCGGATGAGTACTTCGCTGATTTCCATGAATCTTCGCCCGCGGTTGTTAACTACTGGTCTGCCGTTTCAGCGATCGATCACGGGAAAATCCCGAAATCCTCAATCCGCCGGCCCAACGATCACTCCTGGCAGGGGAGTAGCTTTCCAACGATACGTAATTTGTTTCAGAATATTGTCAAACTTGCCCGATCCACGATCAGACACGGATAATTCTAGAAGGTCGTTTGAACTCGGCAATTCCCGAAGGTTGAAGAACGATCGGCCGATTGCCCCC
>CALGTK010000372.1 GCA_937904325.1 uncultured Planctomyces sp. | reverse complement strand
CCGGACCCTGGCGTCCCGGGAACGGGACAAGAAGTTAACCGAACTCCTCGCCTACTTTCTCGATCGTTTGAAGGAAGCAAAGGATACCGATGGCAGCCGATTATTTGACAACTGCGTCGTCAGTTGGGGCACCAACCTGCGCACCGGTCATACGCTGGAAAACTTGCCCGCGATCTTCACCGGCGGCGCGGCTGCGAAATTAAAGAAAGGCGAGCACATCGTTCTTCCGAAAAAGAACACGCCACTGGCAAACTACTGGTTGACTCTGATGCAGTCAGTGGGAATTCCGTTGGAGCAATTCAGTCACAGCACCGGAACTCTGAACGAGATACAAATTCAGGTTGGATAATGGAAAACGAATTGAAAATTGGCTCTCATTTTTTGCTCTTTGAGGCAGGTTCCAACCAATGCTGGCGAAGCGCCGGGCGACGGTGAGATCTGTTCGACGATGTCACTTACAATGAATCACCCAAACTATCGTGTAATCATTCAACTGAGCCTGGCCCTGGTTGCGTTGCTCCCGCTCAATGTTTTCGGCGGTGGGTTCTCCGTCGCCTCCATCTTTTCAGACGGCATGGTTTTGCAAAGAGGCGAATCCGTGCCGGTCTGGGGACGGGCCGACTCAGGAGCCACGGTGTCCGTTGACTTCAACGGACAAAAGAAAAACGCAACCGTTGGTGATGACGGCAGATGGCAAGTCAAGCTGGATGCTATGCAGGCACTGCATGCCGGGCGGAGCATGGTTGTTGTTTGCGGCGATGAATCAATCACGATCGACGATGTGGTTGTGGGCGAAGTCTGGTTCTGCTCGGGCCAGTCGAACATGACCGTGTGGCTGGGGTTTCTGGCCGACAGTCCTGTCAAAGAGAAACGCTATCAGCCGATTGTCGACTTCATCAAAGAAGAGATTGAAACGGCGAATGATCCGCTGCTCAGACAGTTTCAAGTCGGAATTGGCACGTCGCCTTTCGAGGAACTGGACCGAGGCAAAGGCTCGTGGAAGTCATCGTCATCGCCGGCCGACACCAGCAGATTCACCGGGACAGGCTACTTCTTCGGGAAAGAGTTGCGATCAACGTTAGGTATCCCGGTTGGTCTGATTAAATGCGACTACGGCGGGACATTGATTCGTCCCTGGATTCCGGAGAACGGCTACAGGCACTTTCCGACCGTGTGGGAAAAAGTTGCCAAGGAACGGCAGACGCTCAAGCAGAAGATCGAGGCATACGATCCGGTCGCATCGAAAAAGAAATATGAAGCGGCCCTTGAGAAGTGGGAAGCGGAAGGAAAGAAGGGACACAAACCGTTTAACTGGGGAGACCCGGCCAAGGGAGCTTTGAATCATTGCACGCTGTTCAACGGGATGGTGCACCCCGTCGTTCCGTATGGCATCAAGGGCGTGATCTGGTATCAGGGCGAATCCAATTCCGGAAACAGAGCGGCGGAATACGCGGTGCTGTTTGAGGCCATGGTGCATGGATGGCGTAAAAGCTGGGAAAAACCGGAGTTGCCGTTTTATATGGCGCAACTCGCCAGCTTCGGCAAAGAGGGCGAAGGGCGTCAGTGGCTGACTGAAGCCCAACGACTGGCAGCCAGGAATGTCGAGAACGCTGGGCTGGCAATACTCAACGATGTCGGCGAAACCAAAGACGTTCACCCCAAGAACAAGATCGACGTCGGCAAGCGTCTGGCACTGTGGGCGTTGAAACATGACTACGGGCTGGATGTGCCCGCCCATTGCGGCCCGCTCTTCAAAAGTCATCACACGAAAGGCGACCACATCGTCGTTACATTCGATCACGCTGGATCTGGCTTGATGGTTGGACGCAAGGAATTGCTTGAGGACGCGAAGCAACTTGACGAACCTCTCCCGCATTTCGAGATCTGCGGCGTACTCGGTGACTGGCACCCAGCGCAAGCCGAAATCGTCGGGACCAATGCGGTGAAAGTCTGGTCCAAAGAGGTGCCTCAGCCATACTGGGTTCGCTATGCGTGGCAAGCGGATCTGGACGGAACGATGCTTTACAACCAAGAAGGCTTGCCGGCATCGATCTTCACGACCGAGCCGAATTTCATGGATGTCGCGATCCGTTCGGTGGATGAGGACGACCTCGTTGAGAACCTGAAGAAGACCTACGGCGTCACCGCAGTCCGCGGAATTACGACAGAGCCGGACAATCTCCCTGACAACGTGGCCCTGAAAGCCAAGGTAGCGGCCAGCTCGGTGTTCGAGGATCACTCCGCCGAGTATGCCATTGACGGCGACCTGCAGACTGGCTGGGCATCGGCGAAGGACGGCCGGAAAGCCGCAATGATGATCCGCTTTGGCCAGAAGTACCGAATCACACACATCGGCTATCGGTCAAGGAATGGCGTCTTTGAACGAGTGCAGAGCTTCAAGGTCGCGACCGGAGACGGCGGCTTGCAGTTGTGCTATTTGCGGAAGCCCAAACAGCAAACAGAATTTCAATACTTCGATATTGACGACGTCGAAACCGACCTCATCCGCTGGTCCGTGCTTGATACCAAATGGGGTGGCAACACCGGAGCAATGGAAATCGCGGTCTACGGAGTGCCGGTTGAGCAGGAGTAACAATGATTATGAGTATGAGAAACACAGCTCTGATCACGCTCTTCGTCCTGCAATTCGTGGTTCAGGTGGAGGCGGTAGAGAATCCAAGAGCACCTGACAATGCGGCGCAGGAGGTGGGGGCGATACAGTCAGCCGCAGAAGTGGATAGGCGGGTTAGGAGTTTCATTGGAAATTACTGCGTCACCTGTCACAACGCCGACGAGCAAAACGGTGAAGTGCGACTGGATCACCTCGCAGTTCGCATCTCCAATGCTGCAATTGCCCAGCAGTGGCGGGATGTACTGGACATCCTCAACACGGGCGACATGCCACCGAAAACTGCGAGCAAAAGACCAAGTCAGGATGAACTCGCCAGCGTGATTGGGACTTTAACCGAGAACCTGGTGACGGCGCAGAAGATGCTACGCGGAAAGGGTGGTGAAACGGCGGCACGTCGACTCAACCGAGTCGAGTACATCAACAGTGTTCGAGCTTTGACCGGGATTCTGATTCCTGAGCGGTATGTTCCAGCGGATGAGAACGGCACCGAATTCAACACGCTTGGCTGGTACCAGACGTTTTCGCCGGGAGTTCTGGAGGCATACCAGGGAGCTGCCGAGTCTGCTGTCGAAACCATGCTCATGGAAGGCAGGAAACCGGTTCAGGATTCGAGGCTCACGCGCATCGACACGCCGGAGTCCAGGTTGCTTGGACGAGACGAGTCGGGCAAGGATTCGGTGCGGTCAGCGGTAAAGCATTACATCAGTGACCCCAGGCACAAGACCGGGCTTCTGATCTACCAGGCCGAGTACAAGTGGACGCATTACAAGCTGCGCATCCCCAATCATGACTTTCGCGGCGAGTACATCGTCCGCGCACGCGTCGCAGCCGACGAAAGCATGCAGGAAGAACTCAAGTTCCTGCGGGTTCATCAGGAAAAAGCAGCCCCTCTCTATTTCTCGCTTCATGATGCGGTTGACGCGCCAAAGGTCATTGAATTCAAAGCCCTGGCTGATGCAGAAGGCACGGTCGAGCTCTCCAATCTGAGAAGATCGCAACTGCGACCAGCGATCACGAGAGCCATGAAGAGAGGGAAGCCGGTTCCGAAAATCTGGATCGATTGGATTGAAGTGGAAGGTCCGGTTTACGTGGGCCGCCATGTCCAGCTGCGGGAGCAACTGCTTCAAGGTGTGAACGAACGCCAGATTGCAAGTTCGGACGCACGCCGGATATTAAATCGCTTCGCCGCCATAGCGTTCCGTGGTTCGCCAGTTCAACCACAGTTCATTGATGACCTGGTCGTGATCTTCGAACAGGAGCTGGACACTGGAAAGTCGCCTCTGGAATCGCTCGTTAAACCGATGGCAGTCGTTCTGACAGCGCCGCAATTCCTCTACCTGACCGAGAACAAGTCGCACCGGTCGGAAGAAGCGACTCCGGCGCCTCTGGCGAGTCACGAAATGGCCTCGCGGCTGTCTTTCATGCTTTGGAAGGAACCGCCCTCCGACGTTCTGCTTGCCGCCGGCGACAGACTGTTGCACGACAGGACATTTCTGGAATCGACGCTTGACGCAATGATCGCCGACCCGAGATTTCAGCACTTCATCGACGAGTTCTTCGGTCAGTGGCTCGAACTGCGGCGGTTCGACGAAGTTCAAGTGGACTCGAAAGCCAAAACTTCGCCCCTGTTTGATACGAAAACCCGTCAGGCCGTCAGGCGGCAACCTCTGGAGTTCGTCAAACTCATCATCAAAGAGGACCTGAGCCTGACGAAACTGATCGATGCGGAGTTTTCCGTCTTCGATCGAAACATGACCGGCTATTACGAGGACCTGCAACCGTACCGAAGCAAGGCGTCGTGGAATGAGTTCAAGCAGGTTCAGCTCAGCCCACAGAACCAGAGGCGTGGTGGCCTGCTGGGGATGCCCGCGATTCAGATGATTGGATCGTCTGGTGTCGAAACATCACCGATTGAGCGAGGTGCATGGATCGCGAGAACACTTCTCAACTCGCCACCACCACCTCCGCCGCCGAACGTTCCGCAACTGACAGTCGATCCAAAGCTGACCGTGCGGCAATCGCTGGAACGCCACAAGCAGATCGCTCAGTGTTATTCGTGTCACAAAAAGATCGATGACATGGGACTGGCGTTGGAGACTTTCGATGCTCTCGGTCGTTGGCGGAGTCGCTACAAAGATGGCACGCCCATTGAGACCGCGGGCCACATGCCGGACGGAGTACGTTTCGCAAACGCAGATGACATGAAGCAGCGGCTGCTCGATCACAAAGACAGCATGATCCGGTCGCTGGTCGAGGCTCTGATTGTCTACAGCCTGAGTCGTGAAGCTGAATTCACCGATCAGAAACTGGTCGATCACCTCGTCAGGCATTCCAAAGACAACGGGTATCGACTGAAACCATTGCTGCTCGAATTTGTCAGCAGCAAGACGTTTACACATAAGTGAGGTCAAAGATGGTACTTAAAGTAGGTCGGTTCTCCAGGCCCGACCGGACGGTCCTGGAGAACCGTCCTACATTTCGTGTTTCGACAACATCAAATTCAGGCATTACTGAATAAGTGAGGTCCAGGATGATACTTAATCGCAGACATTTTCTGGCGTCGTCAACGTCGCTGCTTGCTCTACCGCAGTTGCAGGTAGCTGCGAGCGAAACAGGCAAAGCTCCGCAACGTGTCGTATTCCTCGGTTTCGGCTTTGGGTTTACCGAAGACTTCTATGCCACGACCTTTGGCAGCGACTATGAGCTGACGCCCAGCATGGAATCGCTGCAGAAGCACAAGCAGGACTTCACGGTCATCAGCAACCTCTGGCATAAGAACGCCAGAGGAGCCCACGGGGGGACGGTGGTTTATTTGACAGGCGCGGACGCGCATGGGCCGACCGCCAGGAACACGGTCTCGTGCGATCAGGTGGCGGCCCGTTACATGGGCAATGAAACTCGTTTTGCCTCGATTCAGGTCACGACCCGCGAAAAAGGCGGTGGACACGGCGGCGGTTCATCTCTCTCGTGGCACGAGAACGGAACCAGCATGTCCGGCGTCGCCGAGCCCTTCCGGATGTACAATATGCTTTTTGGTGGCCAGGGCACTCCGTACGAGCAAAGGCTGGCTGAATTACAGAACGAGAAAAGCGTCCTCGATGCCTACGTTGGAAACATGAGCAGCCTGAATCGTAATGCCAGCAAACTGGATCGCGAGCGCCTCGATCATTACTTTCAGTCGCTCCGCGAAGTCGAACAGCGCATCGCCCGGGAGAAGTTGTGGGCGCGAAAGCCAAAACCAAGAGTGGATTACAAGCTACCAGCGGCGGAGTTGGATGGCGTTCAGGAGATCACGGCGATGTACGACCTGATCCTGCTTGCCATGCAGACCGACCTGTCGCGAGTCATCACTTATCGCCAGCCGATAGTAAGCTTGCTGCAAGCGCTCGACATTAAGTATTCGGCTCACGCAATCAGCCATTACCAAAAAGGCGAGGATCTGAAGAAGGCGATGATCGTCCGCGAGCGAAAGCAGACCGAACTGTTTGCGTCATTCATCGACAGACTGAAAGCTACAAAAGACGTCGATGGCTCGCGGCTGTTCGACAACTGTCTTGTTAGTTACGGAAGTAACCTGCGCGCGGGTCACATGCTCAAGAATGTCCCGGCACTTGTTACCGGCAATGCGTCCGGCAAACTCCGACACGGTCGCCACGTCAAAATGCCTCAGGAAACGCCACTCTGCAATTTGTGGTTGACCCTTCTGCAGACATTGAATTCATCGGTAAAACAGTTCGGAGACAGCAACGGTGTTTTGCGCGACCTATTTGCTTAGTTGAACAACCCATCGGTCGATGTTTCGTGTCTCAAATGCTCAACGCGAATCCCGATGCGAAAGTGATTTAAGAATTACATGATCAAACAATTCACCCAACTGATTTTGCCCGCATTGTTGCTGACTACAATGCCCTGTAATGGTTCCGGTGAGGAAACGCTGCCGCCCCTAAAAGACGGCAAGGCTCCTCAAACCCTTGAACAACTATGGGCCGGGTTTGATCCGCGCAAGGAACCGCTGGATGTCGAGATCCTTCATGAGTGGGAACAGGACGGCACGGTGCTGAAAGTACTGCGTTATCGCGTCGGCGTCTTCAAAGGCAAGAAGGCGATGATGGTGGCCGTGTATGGTTATCCCAAGAGGGCAAAAGACCTTCCCGCACTGGTGCAGATTCACGGTGGCGGCGGTTCCGGTACGGAAGAACCGGTCCTTGCCAACGCGAAAGAAGGTTATGCCACGATCTCCATCGCGTGGGACGGGCGAATCCGCGCTTCGCAGTATCCGATCGACAACGAAGCCAAGCAGTTGTTCTGGGACGGTAAAAAGGACGATCCAAAGTATCGGCCCACGACCGACTGGGGTGATCTCGGCGCGTTCTTTTTTCCGCGACGGTTTCAGGATCAGAAGATCCTCGTGCATCGACTTGATCCAGTCGCCGAGTCTCCACGAAACAGCAATTGGTTCGTCTGGACAATCGGCGCCAGGCGAGCGATCACATTTCTCGAGCAGCAGCCGGAAGTCGATGGAGATCGGATTGGAGTTTACGGGCACTCGATGGGAGCCGAGTTGACCATCGCGGTCGCCGGCTCGGATTCGAGAGTGAAAGCGGCTTCACCCTCGTGCGGCGGCCTGACTCCGGACAAGCCAGCAGTTCTGCTGACCAACGGCGAATACCATCCGCGAATTACATGCCCGACCCTGTTCATGGTGCCGACCAATGATTTCCACGGCCGCATCCACGACCTGCCGACGGCGATCGATCGGCTCGACGCGAGCGACTGGCGAGTCTCCAGCATGCCGCATCGGAACCATGGCAACGATGCGGCCTATCACGCCAGCGTGACGCTCTGGTTCAACCAGCATCTGAAAAATGAATTCCGCATGCCGGCAAGTCCGGAGACCGAACTGACCCTCAAAACCGAGGATGGAGTTCCGGTCTTTTCGATAACTCCGGATGCTTCAAAGAAGATCCGCTCAGTCGAAGTCTACTACACGCAGCAACCAGCCACCGACTACACGGGCCGTATCGAAGCGATGACGAAATATTGGCGTCATGCACCAACCACGGGGCATGGAGGAACGTGGACCGCGGCCCTGCCGGTGTTCTCGCTCGACCGACAACTCTGGGTTTACGGAGACGTCCGCTATGCCAACGACCGAGCGGTGCATTGCGTGAAAGGACGGGACATTGTCAATTCAGACACGTTCAACCTGTCGTCCGTCCTCGAGATGGTTACGCCGGATGAACTAAAAACTGCCGGTGTGAAAGCAACTGAGAAACCCAGCCTCGTGATCGAAGAGTTCACCGAAGGCTGGGAAAAGGAATGGTTTGAGAAGGGGCAGAAAAGCCGCAAGACCTTCAAATTAAAGAGTCCGCAATACGAGGCTTCCCCAGAGAGCAAGCTAGGCATCGAGGTCCAATCCAACAAGCAGGCGCGGCTGCTGATCGGCATGGAGCAAGAGAAGCATTCCTATCACCACACGATTGTGATCGACGGAGTTTCGGAATGGCAGAAGGTCGTTCTTTCCCCTTCGGACTTTAAAAACAGGGAAGGCGAGACGCTCAAGGATTGGAACGGCTTGGACATCGTCATCTCACCCCTTGGCACATTGGACTGGCGCGACCTGAAGTTGCGGAACCTGAAATGGCTCAGGGATGGACAACGCGGAGACAACAAACCAATTCGAATTGACGGGGATTTCCCTGGTGGAAACATTCAGTTGGTGAAGATCGAGGGCGACCAGGTCTACATTTCTCAGGATCTGCGCGACACCGATGGATGGTGGTTCTATTACAGTTTTCGTGTACGTGGTGCTGCGAATCGGACCTTGACATTCCATTGGACGAATCGAAACCCGATGTGTGTGCTCGGCCCCGCCGTGAGCAGTGACGGTGGCGCCAAGTGGAAGTGGTTGGGCAAAGAACGACTCAAAGGTTCTTCGTTCAAATACGAGTTCGGCGAAGATGACGCGGACGTTCGCTTTTGCCTGGCAGTTCCGTATCAGCTCGCCGATCTGGAGCGATTCATTGAACGCCACAAGGACCATGGCAACTTTTCCGCGCATGTTCACGCGAAGACAGCGAAGGACCGCCCCGTCTATCGGCTGCATGCCGGAAATTTGGCTCGTCCGCGATTCCGTGTATTGTTGACTTCGCGACACCACTCGTGCGAGATGATGGCCAGCTACGTTTTGGAAGGGATCGTTGATGAGGTACTGGCCGACAACGAGACTGGTCGCTGGTTGCGCGAGAATGTCGAAGTTCTGGCTGTGCCCATGATGGATGTTGACGGCGTGGAAGACGGCGACCAGGGTAAGAATCGCAAGCCACACGATCACAACCGAGACTACGAAGGCGAGCCTATTTACGCATCCGTCGCGGCGAACAAGAAGTTTGTGCCAAAATGGTCTGACGGAAAGTTGCGAATTGTGCTCGACCTGCATTGTCCTTACGTGCGTGGCGGTGGCAGCAAGCCTGGCAGCAACGAACAAATCTACTTCGTCCGTGTGCCGTATGAGAAGCTTTCGGAGAACGTTCAGAAGCTGGCGATCTTTCTCGAAGCCGTGCAAACTGGCCCTTTGCGCTATTCCACGAAACACAATCTTCCCTTCGGCCAAATGTGGAATACTCGACCCGCCGACCTAAAACGCTCCAGCGCGCGTTGGGCGGCTACCCTGCCAGGCGTCGAGGTATCAGCCACGGTCGAGTTTCCCTATGCGTCTGCTGGCGGGAAAGCGGTGACACGCGAATCGGCCCGCGCCTTCGGCCACGACGTCGCACGCGCCATCAGGCGTTATTTGCAGAACGAAGTTACTGAATGAACAACGCGGAGACAACAAACAATAAGAACAACAGTATC
>CALGTK010000371.1 GCA_937904325.1 uncultured Planctomyces sp. | reverse complement strand
TGGCGATGGTTCAAAGGCATCACCGAAAACGTACTCGGAGGATTCGGGCTGATCATCTATCTGATCGTGATCGCCGCAGTGGTCTTTGGGGTCTATTACGGAATCAAAAACTACGCATATCCGATGCTTAAAAACGAAATCGACGGTTCGGCTCAATCAGCGCCGTCGCTGACCCCGATTGAGTAGTTGACAATTTGATACTCTACCTTTTAATTCCATACGCACGTCAAACAGCGTGGACACGAACAGTCATGAAACAACTGGCCACTGCCGTTGAGTACGCGAGTTAAGCTTTCCAGAAAAAGGGATTCGGAAATGTCAGTCCTGGAAGCTGTCGGCAGACCAATGGAAGTGCTTCTGATTGAAGATAGCCTCGTCTCGGCCCGAATTACAATCGGTGCTCTGCGCAAGGGCAAAGTCCAGCATCGAATGACCTGGCTCACCGACGGCAATGACGCGTTGGACTTCATCTATCAGCGTCAACGATTCAGACGCGCGCCACGTCCTGACCTGATCCTGCTCGACCTTGGATTGCCAGGAAGAGACGGTCGGGAAATCCTCGCAGACATCAAGGGCAACGACGAATTGAAAGAGATCCCCGTCGTCGTGCTTACCGGTTCCCAATCATCCTACGAAGATTTTCAGGAAAGCGAGCAACTCAGCGTTGAAGGCTATATGAACAAGCCTGTCGATCTGGAAAAGTTTCTGTTTCTGGTGAAAGAGTTGAAGCAATACTGGCATGCCGGTGTGATTGTTCCGGCTGTTTGAGCGATGGTCGCTCGAGGCGAGCATCTCGCTCAAAGCTTCTTGAGCGCGCGATTGAGTTCCGCAATCACGTTGTGCACCGCGTCGATCCCAACCGACAGACGCACCAGTCCGTCGCTGATTCCCAATGCACGTCGATCTTCGGGAACCAGGAATTTGTGAGATGTTCCCGCTGGCCAGGAAATGGTTGTTCGAACATCCGCAAGTGTTGGCGAAAATGGAATCGACCCGGCAAGTTCTTTCAGCAATGTCGGCACTCCCGATTCATCGGAATGAAGTTCGAACGACAGCATGCCGCCACAGCCAGCAGGTAGCAGTCTGCCCGCCAACTCATAATCCTGGTGACTGAGAATTCCTGGATAGACCACGCGACTGACCGCAGCATGTTCTTCGAGAAATTCAGCAACCAGGAGAGCATTCGAACAGGTCCGTTCGACTCGCAGCGGCAATGTTTTCAGACCTCGCGACGCCAGCCAGCATTCAAAAGGATTCGCATTCAGGCCGTACAGGCTGGCAACTCTGCGAACGCGAGTCACTGCTCCGCGGTCTCCTGCAACAACGCCGAGCATCACATCCCCGTGCCCGTTGAGATACTTAGAAGCACTGTGAAATACCAGTTTCGCACCGTGATCCATCGGCCGAAACAGGCAGGGAGTCGCAAACGTGTTATCAACCACGATCGGCACGTCGCCCATTGCAGCAACGAGCGCCGGCAAATCGACAATTTCCATCAACGGATTGGAAATACTCTCCACGAGACAGAGCTTTGTGTTTGTCTGAATTGCCGACTTCATCGCGTCAGGACTTCGCGAATCCGCAAACGTCACTTCTATTCCAAACCGCTTTGCTAACTCTTCAAGCTGCTGAGACGTTCGACCGTAAAGCACACGAGCGGCGACGACATGGTCGCCCGTCTTCAGATGGCTGAGCAGAATCGCAGATACGGCAGCCATGCCTGATGCACACACCGCACCGGCATCGGTGTGTTCCAGTTTTGCCACGTCCTGAGCGAACGCCGAATGGTTCGGATTTCCGTCCCGCGTGTAGATGTACCCTCGCTCGGATCCGCTAACAACCGCTTCCAACTGCTCAACGCCGTGCAGATCGAATGCCGTCGTTTGATAAATAGGGGGGTTGCTCGGCCGTGTCGTAAATTCTTCGCTCCAGCCACCTCGAGCGCAGACCGATTCGTCAAACATTTCTTCGTCCATGACGATCTTCTTTCTCGGCAATAGATCGTTGCGTCAGGAGCGTGTCGACAACTCAATGACGGCTTCGTCTGATTGAGTTTCCGAAATCGAGTCCGCAGCGTCGCCTGCCATCGGCAAATATTCCTGAAGCTGAACAAGTTCCGCGTCAGTTTTTGATTCCGGCTCGGAACCAACCTCAACCCGCGGTGAGACAACTGTCTCGCTCGGTCCAAAACCAAAAAGAGAGACTTTCGCGGTTCGCAGGAAGCCTTTCAGACTGCCAAACGTCTGAGCGACTGCGCTCGGCTCGTAGCCAGAATGGACCATGCAGTCAGTACATTTCGGATTGCCACTGCAACGGCCGTACAATTCCCAGTCTGTTGTTTCCATGAGTTCTTTGAAGGACCCACAATAGCCCTCCTGCACGAGGTAGCACGGTTTCTGCCAACCGAACAGGTTGTAAGTCGGATTGCCCCACGGAGTGCATTCAAGGTCGAAGCGTCCTCGAAGGAATTCCAGGAACAATGGGGACTGGTTGAAACGCCACGACTTCTTCGGACGGTCAAGCAGCTTGCCAAACAGCTGCAATGTTTCGTTCCGATGCAGAAAGTGCTCCTGGTCTGGAGCCTTTTCGTACGGATAGCCTGGCGACACCATCATGCCCTCGACACCCAATTCCATCAGCTCGTCGAAGAACTGCTTGCAGGATTCCGGATCCGCATCGTTGAACAGCGTCGTATTCGTCGTCACTCGAAATCCGCGTTCAACCGCCGTTCGAATGGCTCGAACGGCAACTTCGTAGATGCCTTCTCGGCAAACAGCCTTATCGTGTTCTTCCTGCAGACCGTCCAAATGAACTGAAAACGTCAGGTATTTCGACGGTGTGAAACGGTCGAGGTGTTCTTCCAGAAGAATCGCATTCGTGCAGAGGTAGATGTACTTCTTTCGTTCGACAAGTCCCGCAACAATTTCATGAATCTCAGGGTGAAGCAGTGGTTCACCGCCGGGAATTGAGACCATCGGCGCGCCGCATTCTTCGACAGCCTGAAAGCACTCTTCAGCCGCAAGATTCCGCTTAAGTACGCTGTTGGGGTGTTGAATCTTTCCGCAACCAGCGCACGCGAGGTTGCAGCGAAATAACGGTTCCAGCATCAGAACCAGCGGGTAACGCGTCACTCCTCGCAGTTTCTGTCGCAACACGTACGACGCAACCGTCCACATCTGCGAGACGGGAACTCCCATACAATGCCTCCGTGCATCAAATTATGCCGCTACCAGAAATCGTCAGCCAGAATACGCGGCAAAGTAATGTGTAGTAACAGTTTTCGCACATTCTGTCAGCCCTGTTCTGCCACGCTCGCGGATATCGCCATTCGAACTTAAACTCCGTAATCGGCCATCATGCTGGTTCTTCCGGCAGCCGTTTTCCCCGAAATTTCAGAGCAGAATACCAGGCAAAACCATGCCGGACTGGCTGGCCGTAGGAATTGGCGGCTTCGTGGGGGCGATCTCGCGATTCCAGATCAACCAGTCGCTCAGCGACTGGAGCACGCAACGGTTTGGACGTGTCTATCCGTTGGGAACGTTTGTCGTGAACATCGTTGGTTGCCTGCTCATTGGAATTCTGATGGCACTGGCGGTTGACAAAAAGCTACCTGATTTCTGGCGGAAAACTCTGGTCACGGGATGCCTTGGATCACTCACGACATTTTCGACATTCAGTTACGAAACCGTCGAATTGATTAGAGACGATCGCCCCGGCCTGGCCGCGTTGTACGTAGTTGCCAACCTGGCAATCGGATTGATCGCTGTCGTGATCGGGATGGGCATCGCCAGAGCAATCGTTCGATGACCACATTCAATAATCACTCACTTCCGAAAATAAATCCCGAGCGGCAAGAAGCTCGGATTACGGACTGAAATGGAGAGTCTACGTTGAGCCACGACACTTATTCGAATCCGTTAATTTCCCGATACGCATCCCGCGAGATGGCACAACTCTGGTCCCCCCAAAGGCGAATTACCACTTGGCGTCGGATGTGGGTCGCTCTGGCTGAGTCTGAAAAAGAACTCGGCCTGAATATCTCTGACGAGCAAATTAATCAGCTCAAAGCAAACATCGATAATATCGATTTCGAAGCAGCCGCAGGGTACGAACGGGAACTTCGACACGACGTCATGGCTCATGTCCACGCCTACGGAGATGTTTGTTCCGACGCCCGAGGTATTATCCACCTCGGAGCGACAAGCTGCTACGTCACGGACAACGCCGACCTGGTTCTTCTGCGTGAAGGGTTGGAACTGGTCCGGAACAGACTGGTCCAGGTAATCGACGCTCTCGGAAAATTTGCGACCGAATATCGCGACCTGCCCTGCCTCGGTTTTACACACTTGCAGCCAGCTCAACCGACAACAGTTGGAAAGCGGGCTGCGCTATGGTGCTACGATCTGGTGCTTGACCTGGAAGAACTCGAACACCGAATCGGCAAACTTCGATTCCGCGGCGTCAAAGGCACGACGGGAACGCAGGCAACGTTCCTTTCACTCTTTGCGGGTGATCATAGCAAAGTCGAAGAGCTCGACCGACTAGTGACAGAGAAGCTGGGATTCGAAGAGTCGTACGCCGTTACAGGTCAAACTTACACGCGTAAAGTGGACGCACAAATCATCGGTGTGCTGTCTGGTATCGCTCAGTCAGCAAACAAAACCGGATCCGACATACGAATTCTGCAAAGCCGAAAAGAGCTGGAAGAGCCGTTTGAAAAGAAGCAAATTGGTTCTTCGGCGATGGCCTACAAGCGAAACCCGATGCGGTCCGAAAGAATGTGCTCACTCGCTCGTTACGTGACCAGTCTGCAAAGCAGTGCAGATCAGACCTTCGCCAATCAGTGGCTGGAGCGAACTCTGGACGATAGTGCCAACCGTCGGTTAACCATCCCGCAGGCATTTCTTGCGGTCGATGCCGTTTTGATCCTGTTTCAAAATATCACGGACGGATTGGTCGTTTACCCGAAGACGATCGAAAAACATCTGAACGAAGAACTGGCTTTTATGGCGACCGAAGAAATCCTTATGGCTGGAGTTCAAGCCGGTGGCGACCGCCAGAAACTTCACGAACAGATTCGCGTCCACAGCCAGGACGCTGCTCGGCAGGTGAAAGAGCACGGGCAGGCTAACGATCTGCTGGAGCGACTTAAGAATGATCCGTCGTTCGAGAATGCCGATCTTTCAGGAGCACTCGACGGTCGCCGATTCGTTGGTCGCGCTCCGGAACAAGTCGACTCTTTCGTCGCAAACGTCGTGCAGCAAGTTCGTGACCGCTACGCTGGCGGCGCCGCTGACTTGTCAGGTGAAGTTTCGGTCTAGAATACAGGCTAGTTTGTGACTGAAAAACCTGCGAATAAAGAATACAAGCGTACCCATATGCCCGGTTCCTCAGTTGAATCTGATCCAAAACGGATTGCTGTCATTGGCGGTGGGGCGTCCGGGTTGGCCGCAGCCCATCGCTTGATTGAACTGTCCATCGATGGAACGACCAAATTCGACGTCACGCTTTTCGAATCGAGCGACGCGCCCGGTGGCGTTGCCGCAACTCGACAAATTGGCGACTACCTGGTGGAAACCGGGCCGGACATGTTCATCACGAATCAGCCTGCGGCCGTTAATCTTTGCCAGCGAATGGGATTGAGCGACGAACTCATTCCGACCGAGACCGAACATCGTGGCTCACTTGTTCTGCGAAAAGGAAAACCTGTTCGAGTCCCCGAAGGTTTCATGCTGATCAGCCCGGCAAGAGTGTGGCCAGTTTTAACATCACGCATATTTTCCCCGCTTGGGAAACTGCGGATGGGTTTAGAATATCTGTTGCCCCGGAAGAAAGACCAGACAGATGAAACTCTGGCGGGCTTTGTCAAACGACGATTCGGTAGCGAAGCATTTGATCGGCTCATTCAACCACTGGTCGGCGGCATCTACACCTCGGATCCGGAAAAACTGAGTCTTCAGGCAACACTCCCTCGGTTCCTCGAAATGGAGCAAAAGCATCGCAGCCTGATTATTGCCTCACGAAAGCAGGCAGCAGCTCAGGAAAGCGACGGAAGCGGCGCACGCTACGGGCTGTTTACTGCACCACGAAATGGCATTTCTGTGCTGTTTAATCGATTGATGGATGTTGTTCGCGAGCAAGCTGTTGTGCGGCTCGGCGAAGCTGTCACAGCGGTTTCCAAGCAGAAGACAGGCAGATTCGCGGTCACGTCACAATCCGGGGCAACTGACTATTTCGACGGAATCGTCGTTGCATTGCCGGCATTTCACGCTGCAAAAATACTTGAACCATGCATCACCCATCGGGACGAAACTTCGCTCACTGAATCGATACAGGAAATCACAAGGTTGCTTAACGAGATCGAATATTCTTCCGCGGCAGTCGTCGTCAGTGGGCATAGACTAACCGACATCGAACATCCCCTCGACGCATTTGGACTGGTCGTCCCGGCCATCGAAAATCGAAAAGTGCTGGCGATTTCGTTTACGAGTCGAAAGTTTCCCGGCCGCGCGCCGGAAGGAAGAATTCTTCTGCGAACGTTCGTCGGCGGTGCCATGCAGCCTGAAATGCTCGACCAGTCTGACGATGAAATCACAAAGACCGTCCACGCAGAGCTGAAGTCGATCCTTGGAGTCAACGGCGAGCCTGACTTCATTGAGGTTTGCCGCCACGAACGTTCAATGCCGCAATACCACCTCGGCCATTGCGAACGTGTCGCTAGAATTCGGGAACTGATCGAGGGAATCGAAGGACTCGAACTGGCGGGTAATGCCTTTTCGGGGGTAGGCATCCCAGACTGCATATCGAGTGGTGAATCGGCTGCCACAAGACTGGCCGAGCAACTCGCTTCGACTTAGAAACATCGTGCGTCAGTACGTCCCCTGTAGCTCGCAACTACTTCAGCCACTTGCCCGTTCGCTGGTCAAGGATCGACTGAAACGCCGGCTTTGGAGAGCCATTCGAATCAATCAGACCAGCGTTTGGAAACACGTGGCGGCTGGCATCGGTCAAATGGCTCCAGTAGATCCCGGCGACCGATTGTTTGGCCATGAGCAACGGGAATACAGAATCAATCCAGTCGGACTGCGCCTGCTCACTCCACGGACTGCGCCAGCAATTCTCCGCAATGGGGACTTCATCTGAAGCATTAGGATCTGCCCCACTGCACGACGGAAATGCCAGCGTTACGTTCAGAGGCACTTCGAGCATGCCCCATTGATCAAGCAACCGTGAAATATCCAACAGGTCTCGCGGAGCGCTGCCTTTGATATCGTACCCGACTGAAAACTCAAGGTTGATCCCTGAAAGGCCAACGCCACACCGCAACAGAGCGTCAACAAACTGAATTGGAGAAAGCCGATGCTCGCCTGCTGAAAGGTACGAACCCCAGGGATCCTCGATTCGGATCATCAACTGGCCTTCCTCGTCACTCTCCCGAGCGACTTCCAAAGTTCGAGCGACAAGAGTCAGACGCTCTTCTTCGTTGAGATTGAATGATCCGCCCGTGTTGACTCGCGATGATACTTCCCACATACGTACTTTGCCGGCGTACCGTGAGATCGCGGTCTCGACAAAATCACACAGAAAGCTCTGAAGGTTGAAGTAGTCATGTCCCCACTGATTCAGCCAGTCGGGCAATCCCTTCGGCGACAGATCAAGCAGCGGGCCTCCCCGCATCAGCAACCGGTTTTCCATGCACCATGCAACGAGCTCGTCGCAAGAGTCCCAGTTGTACTCACCTTCTACGGGTTCAATCTGCTTCCACTCGATCGGAATCGCCGCCGCGTTGAACGTTTCGAGAAACGGTTCCCGCTGTTTGTACGGGGTGTCAACGCAGTTGATGCTACATCCAAACGAAACTGGAAGCGTCGGAGACCTCTGAAATCGGACAGAAAGCCTCTGACGAACATACGCGTTAGCGAGCTGTTCGATTGCCACAAATGCCTTCGCGATTGCCTGGTCAGCCAGTCGCGTCACTTCGGCGACGTCCGGTTTGGCAGCGGTCGCCTGAGCGAATAAATGATGTGCTTCTTTATGGACAGTTCGAAACTCGTCGGGAATCTGCATCCCGAGACCTTCCCAGGTCGCGAGCTGGTTTCTCACCTGACAGATTTTTCCGCGAGCCAGTTCCAACGAGAGAATATAAGGATCTTTGTGTTCACGCAGGCTGGCCGTGCTGACGACTGGCTTCCCAAAGCCTTCCACGGGGTAGGGAACTTGAAGTTTGCCGCTGTCAGCGGTGACTCGGCGGAAGTCGACAACGTCGCCGGCGACCTCGAACCGAGAAGCGAAGACTCGCCCGTCAAAGCCACTGATGTAGGCTCGCGGAAGATCCGCTTCAGCATCCAGCAGTCCTTCGGGATAGACCGCGAACCGCATTACCCCCATAGAAGAACCTCAATATTGCTGGCACGGATTGTTCTTGTGAATACAGACGAGCGTCAGTTGAAGCTTCAAACCGTGCACCCATACAGTGTGCAGACGAGTCAAAATTTGTTCCCTGAGTGACTCGGCATTCCTTCTCTGCTCTGACATATTGAGCAGCTGAAGCACTCACCCGAGGCTAGAATACCTCGAAAATCACACGCGAGTGTAGCCCCCGTGCGGCTACTGTTCAACGATCTGACGCAGCGGTACACTCCGGCCGAAATGTGATCTCCAGTGCTCCTGTTTCTGACTTTTTGACCGCAAATCTTCCAGTCCTGGTACAAGCCGCAATGTCCACCGCAGTACTCCAAACGTCGTTGCCTGGAATGCCTGTTTGGCAGGGAAAGGTTCGAGACATCTACGACTTTGGTGACAAGCTACTGTTCATCGCGTCAGACAGAATCAGTGCGTTCGACTGGGTCCTCTCCGATGGAATCCCGGACAAAGGTCGAGTACTCACACAGGTCAGCCGTTTCTGGTTCGACAGGCTGGACGTCACGAACCACGTTCTGAGTCTCGACCCGACTACCCTGCCCCTCCCTGACGGCACCGACGCCGAGTCTTTGCAGGGGCGCAGTATGGTGGTGCGAAAGACTGAGGTCGTGCCAATCGAATGCGTCGTGCGAGGTTACCTGGCAGGCTCAGGCTGGAAAGAGTATCAGGCAGACCGAAAAGTGTGCGGTATCGCTCTGCCGGATGGGCTCGCACAGGCCGACCAGCTTCCGGAACCGATCTTCACCCCAGCCACGAAAGCAGAAACCGGGCACGACGAGAACATTTCGTTCGAAGAAACATGCAGTCAGATTGGCGAACGACTGGCCAGCAAACTTCGCGATATAAGCATCTCCATCTATACTAAAGCGTCAGAGTACGCTCGAGAACGCGGTATCATTCTGGCAGACACAAAGTTCGAATTCGGCCTCGATGGCGACGAAATCGTCCTGATCGACGAAGCCCTGACTCCGGACAGCTCAAGGTACTGGCCCGCGGACCGCTATGAACCCGGTCAGAGCCCGTTTTCTTACGATAAACAGTTCGTCCGCGATTGGCTCGAAACAACCAACTGGGACAAAAACAGTCCGCCACCAGACATGCCAGACCAAATCGCAGCAAAAACCCGAGCCAAATATATCGAGGCTTTCGAACTTCTCACCGACGAGACGTTTCCCTGGAAGTAACCTGAACCGCCGCAAGTGGCTGGTTTGGTTTTCACAGTTGGCTCCAATAAACTCTGCGGTTTGATGCATTTCATGTGGCGACCAGGTCGCTGGTCAGGTCCGGATCTGAACATTGGTCGTCCGGCAATATTCGGTGGAGTTATGGCGAAAGATTTTCTGAAAGATGCGAAAGATCACTACGACGTCGTTGTCATCGGCAGCGGCCTTGCCGGGCTGACGTCGGCCAACACGCTCGCTCGCCAAGGACGATCCGTGCTGCTGCTTGAGCACCATTATCAGCTCGGCGGGATGGCCACCTGGTTCAAACGACGCAACGGCCACATCTTCGATATCTCGCTGCACGGCTTCCCCATCGGTATGGTCAAATCATGCCGGAAATACTGGACTCAGAAGATCGCCGATTCGATCGTCCAACTCAAAGGTGTCCGATTCGAGAATCCGCAGTTCTCGCTGCAAACAACTTTTGACCGTAAAGACTTCACACGGCTGATCACCGAAGAATTTGGCATCAAGCACAAAACGGTCGATGATTTCTTCACCTTCGCCCGGAAGATGAACTTCTACGACGATCAGGCGATGACGACTGGCGAACTGTTCGAGAAGTTCTTTCCCGGTCGTGACGATGTCGTGCGTTTACTCATGGAGCCGATCACTTATGCCAACGGCTCGACGCTCGAAGATCCAGCGATCACATACGGAATCGTCTTCTCGAACTTCATGAGCAAGGGTGTCTACACTTTCCAGGGTGGCACGGACAAACTCGTAAACCAGATGAAGGACGAGATGATCGAGAACGGAGTCGACATTCGAATCCGCAGCAACGTGGAAAAGATCGAAGTCGGCCCGGATCGGCAGGTCACAGGCGTCGTCGTCAACGGCCGTCGCATCGGCTGCGACGCCATCCTCTCAAACGCCAATCTTAAGCAGACAATCTTTGACCTGATCGGTCCGGAGAATCTTGACAAAGAATATGTCAAAGAGGCCGAAGCAGTACGCCTTAACACGAGCAGTTGCCAGGTTTACATCGCTCTGAAGCCGGGCGAATCGTTCGACCATTGCGGTGACTTGCTGTTCCACTCAGAACATACCGGTTTCGACATCGACGCGATTCTCAGCCGCAACGTCAGCAGCAGAACATTCTCATTTTACTATCCTGAGACTCGGCCTGGACACGATCGCTACGTCATCGTTTCGTCAACGAATGCCCGCTTCGAAGACTGGGCCAATCTCTCGGAAGAAGAATACGCTGCTTCAAAACAAGATCTTGTCGACACGACACTCGACTGCCTCGAACAATACGTCCCAAACATCCGCGAGAAAGTTGACCACGCCGAAGCGTCAACGCCAGTCACCTTTCAGCACTACACAAAACACTGGCGTGGTTCGTCATTCGGTACGAAGTTCGAAGGACTCGACGTCAGCCGCAAACTGCCTGAGCAGATCGGCGGCCTGTTCCACGCTGGCTCCGTGGGAATCATCATGTCAGGGTGGCTGGGCGCTGTTAACTACGGCGTCATCGTTTCGAACGACGTCGATAAATATCTGACGCCCGCGGTAGCGACGGTCTGAGAAAACTGCAAACTATTCTGAATCGCCGCTTCTACAATCTGATGGTTCAAGAAACTGGCGACTGAACTCGTTGAGGATTCGTTGGTGCGTTGCGTGAATCAGGTTCTGCAGACTCAGAGGAAAATTCGGTGGCTGTCACATTTTCAGACGACGAACTTCTGGCATTTCTCGACGAGCAACTTCCCGTTGAGCGAGCATCGACTCTGGAAGTTCTGCTTCGTGATTCATCAGACATGAGGCAGAGACTTGCCGTGCTGATGCGACGCCGCGATCAGGGTGGGCATACCGTCGGAGAGATTTGGCGTCGTGATCGGTTGAGTTGCCCAACCCGCGCCACACTCGGCAGCCATCTGCTGGGAGTTCTGGCCGAGTCGCTCAATCAGTACGTCGAGTTTCATTTGGAAACTATAGGCTGCCGGCTTTGCAACGCGGTCATCATAGAACTGGAAGAATCCCGTCAGCCTCAGCCCGCAAACAACCACCGACGGAAGCGATATTTCGAATCATCGGCCGGAATGCTGCGGAAAAATGACTAGAGCAGAATTTAACATTCAAGCAAAGTCGCAATTGACAAACCAGGCAATCCACCTAGAATCCCCGTCATCTCTCTTCTCTCTCCCCTCACCAGACGATTCATCGTTAGGTTTGGGCGGAAGGCATGGCGGTCTCCTGCGGGAGGTCGCCATGCATTCCATTTTCTGGCGTTCTCTCAATTGAAGGATCACCCCTCTGTGGGTTGCTCCTTCCGTCAGAAGTGTTGAAGCATCTGGCCTTTGGCAATTGCTCAACCTGACCCTACGGTGAGCTTGCCGTCCGGGATCCATACTCGCTGAAACTTTGGTTCAGATTCCATGTTTCAATTCGCGAGTAAGGAAACGTCCCGTGACAACGCCGATCGAGTCGTCAACAAAGTGTCCCACTTTGCCTTCCAACGCAACCAGCCTGCTGCTGGAATGTGCAAGACAGTTGGAAGAAAACGGTCAGATTTCTGCTGCCCGGAACGCTTATCAAGCAGCAGGTCTGGCCGACGACACGCCGAGAGGCCGAGTCGAACTGGCAGGTTTCCACTTTCGCACCGAGTGTTTTGACGAAGCAGGTCAGGAGTACGAGTCGCTACTTAGACTCGCTGCCGAATCAAATGATCGTCGGCTCGCGGAAGTTGCTCGCCACAATCTCGCTGCCATTCTTAGAAAAACAGAGCATTCATCCCGGGCCATGACACTCCAGGCTCGAGCAACTGCTGACGCGATCTCCGCCAATGGAGAACTTGACACCACCGACATGACGGGCCGCGCATTAGACGCCATCGACGAGGGAAACTTCGGACTTGCAGAAGATCTGCTACTCCGATCACTCACCGTTGAAATAAAAAAAGGCAATCTCAATGGAGAAGCAATCGACTGTGCAAACCTTGGAGCACTTGCTCTGCTCCGCGGAGACAACACGGTCGGAATTCGATTTCTCGCGAGAGCTTACCATCTTCATAGAAGACTGAATGACCGGAGAAATGCCGGAACAGACCTGCTGAACCTTGCCGAGGCCTTTCAGAATGTCAGTCGATGGTCGCTGGCCAGCCGATGCCTGCGACGAGCCATGTCTCAATTTGAATCCTGCGGGGCAAACCAATCCCTCAACACGGCTCACGCACGACTTCGCGAACTCAGACAAATTCAAGGAGTCTTCGATCGTGACCCATTACTGAATTGACTTCCCGCAGCGGTTTCGTAGCGTTCGTCTGTAGTCGCCCCTCGCAAGTCGCCACCCGAAGCTACCTCGCAGAAAGTCCGCCTGATGCCAAACGAAACCTGGAAGGTGCGAGTCACGAAAGACCACCTGGTCTTTAGCGCCGCCCACTTCATCACGTTCAATGGGAACATTTGCGAGCGACTGCACGGACACAACTGGCGAACGGCCGTTGAACTGACAGGCCCCCTCGACCGCAACTCGTACGTCTTTGACTTCATCGCATTGCGAGACACGCTGCAGGAAATCGTCAACGAACTTGACCATCACGTTCTGCTGCCAACAAATCATCCCACCATCAAGGTGAACGAGTCAGAACGCGAAGTCGAAGTTACCTTCGAAGATCGGCGTTGGGTATTCCCACGCGAAGACTGCGTTCTGCTGCCGGTTGAAAACACGACAGCAGAACTGATCGCACGCTGGATTGGCGAACGCATCCGTCCGACCGTCGTTAATCACGACGAAGCCGATGTTTCGATGATTCAGATCGAAGTCGAAGAGAACTTCGGCCAGTGGGCCATCTGCCAGATTCCACTCGACGCGTAAGTCTACTTCCGGATACTTACCGACAGCTTCTACGCCGTCATTTACTACTGAGTGATGGTGCTTTGACGTAGCCCCTGCGAGACCGTTGAAAGGTCACCGCTCGCACTCAGAGCATCCAGTCCGCCTTCATCGAAGAATTCCTGAAGCTCCAGAATGACCGGGCCCATCAAAAAACCAAAAACGGCCGGCATCATGAACAGCACTGTCGGGAACATCAGACGAAACGCCGCTTTGTTAGCCTTTTCGTCAGTACGCTGACGAAGACTTTCGCGCATCGTATTGCTGTACTCAGTCAACGCATCTGAAACGTTCGTTCCCATTCGTTCCGACTGATTAAGTAACGAAACGAACGAATCCACTTCCGGAACGTCGACACGATCGGCGAAGTTGTCGAGCGATATCTGCAAGTTACCCACTTCGGCCTGGTACACAACAATCAGCAACTCCGTCGCCAGTGCTGGATAGACCGGTTGCAGGTCTTTCGAGATACGTTTCAGTGAATCGGGAATCGTCAGTCCCTGGCTCACACACATGTTAAGCATGTCGAGCATGTCGGGCATTGCACG
>CALGTK010000370.1 GCA_937904325.1 uncultured Planctomyces sp. | reverse complement strand
TCATCAAGTTCGGCCGCCTGATCAATGACCGGATACCCGGTTCCCCAGTTCGAGTAAGCATTGTCCACGGCGTGCCCTGAAGTACCGCCCGTCCAGAACAGTTCATCACCGGTCTGTGTCCAGAAGGTGACGTCCTGTTGTTCGTCTTCCAGCCACTTCCACGTCCCTTCGTGCCCTTCGTCACTGGCTCCAATCCAGAAATCGTCTGTTCCAGGCTGTGTGGCAATAAATTCCTCAAGCAGCTGTTGCTCTGCGGCGGAACGAATTGTGACCAGCTGGCCCCCCAGACTCTCGGCGTGCGTCTGTGCTTCCTCGAAGGTGTAATTGCCATCCACATATCTGTAGGGCTGAACGACCAGTCCTTCAGCCTCCACAATGGTTCCGTCGGCATCCACATCAAGCGTGGCCCGCCTGCGGCCCAGAACCGTTGCATTCCATTCGATCTCACGATCGGACTTCAGATCGTAGGTCGGATCAAAGTGGCCCCGCTCACTGTCCGCGACTGCCTTGATATCACCGTCATCAATGAACTGGTCAGCCTGCACAGTCAGGTTTTCCGTGACCACTGTGGCTCCGGCAGAACTGGTGATCTGTGACGTCCCGGTATAGTCAATTCCAGCTTCCGACTTTGAAGCGGCGCGACCCCGGCGTGTGTGTGATCGAGTGTGAAGGTTGAGGTTCTGTTGAGTGGCAGTGATTTCCACCCTGTCGCCGACGAGTTTTGCATTATTATTGATGTTGATCAAAGTGGTTTCAGTAACATCCACCCTGGCCGTGGCCTGATTGGCGTTCTGCATTCCACCGCCAAAGGCCACCACCACCTCACCATTCGCGTTCTCCGGTGCGGTATCAATTCCGAGCACTCTGGAATTAAGGTAGATCTCATCGGCGAGCAGATGTGCCCGGCTGATGTTAATCTCCGTTGTGCTGGCATTGTCCGGATCGCCGATGTGAATACCACTGCCACTTTCCTGATTGGCTTTGGACGTTCCGAACAGTGCTCCTGAGTGCGTATTCGACGTCATCATGTCATCGAGATAGGTGTAGGCATTCAGCTCGATGGAGTCACCGGCAGACAGTCTGGCACCTTGATCGACATCGATCACGGATGTGAATGACTGAGCGATTCTGGTATTGGACAAGGCATTCGCATCGACCGACCCATAGCTTTTTGTATCGGCGTGGGCTTCGACAGCATCACTGATCTTTGATTCCACAGTGAGATGTCTGTTGGCGTGAAGATTGCCGTAAAGCTGGACTTTCGCCTTATGATCGACGATCGATGTGGCGTGTGAACCGGCGCCTGACACGATAGCCCCTCCGTAGGCTTCCGTACTGGCATTCGCATTGCCGGCAGACAGAGCTGTGATATCGACATCACGCGCTGCCTGGACTCGACTGCCGGACGACAGAACGATTGCAACATCCGGATTGGCCGTACTAGTGGAACGTGGCCGGATCGACTGGGCAATCAGAGTGCCACCTGCTGCATGAACATAGCTGGATGCAGTTCCGGTTCCATCCGGTTTCGCCTGCAGCCCTTTCCTGTAGACCAGGTTCTGTGTACCGCTGGTCTCTGCAATATCAAAAACCAGGTTGTGCAGCCCCTGACCGACATCGGTCAGGTCAACTCCCATGGTCCCGATGAAGCCGGCGTTTCCGATGGTGATCGAACTGTCCAGCCAGTCGGTTCCGTTCACTTTCAGGTCATTTCCATGTGGCGTCTCGGTCAGGTAGAAATGATCGCTGTCGATCGGATTGACGTAATACGTGCGTCCGGACTCCAGCGACACGGGCAGGTCATCTGTTCCGGAATCCGAAATCAGTGTCAGGGGCAGTTCGGACAGAGCGGTCAGTGAATGATTGACGGACGATGCCAGTCCGGAATTATCGATTGCAATCGCATCATCATCGAGGTTTGCGTCCACTGGCAGCAGTTGAATGGACTGTTGCTGTGACCCGGAATCGACCGGGGTCATAATCCTGACCTGGTAGCGTCCACCGTTTTCCAGTCCCTGGATCACCTGGTCATTGGAAGCCCCGATCCACGCGGGCCCGGTACTGGTCGTCATCAGCCCGGTAATCAGATCGTTGTCGTCCTGTGATCCAATTGTGGCAATCCACCCACTTCGATCTTTGGCGTCGTCACGCGCATCGGCAAAACTGAATGTGGACAATTCGTTCCGAAGAGTGGTTATGACCTGATAGCGTGGAAATTCCACCAGGATCGCGGTGTGATGCGTATCCTTATCTTCATCATTCCAGTATCCGCTGCTCAGCATCTCCAGGCCGGTCTCACGGTTTCGTACGGCCGTAAAACTTCCCCCGTCATTGGGTTCTCCAGATTGCCACGGAGGTGCAAAACTCAATGTGGAAGACCCGTGTTTTCCACCGTCCCAGAACTGCTCACCATGTTCGGGATCCTGGCCACCACCGTCCCAGACCCAGGTGTCTTCCCGGGCATCGTCAGATCCCCCCAGCCAGACCGTGTTGCCCGCAGCCGCTGTTTTTGCCTGCTGCCATTCCTCTTCGCTCGTAATGGACGGCAGCCAGCCACCCTGCTGCTTGGCAAACTTTCTGGCGTCATGCTGACTCTTCCCGCCCTCATCGGGGAAGAGCACAAACTGCGGATACTCGATCACGTACTGATTCTTATCTGATGCTTTATCGTCTGCCTCGTTCCAGACCCCTGTGCTGTCGATTGTCACATAATGTTGATCACCGGAGGGAAAAGCGGGACTGCCTGTGGCCCAGTTGGCGTAAGCTCCACCCACGACACTACCACCCTCATCTGCCGAACCTCCTGCCCAGAACTGTGTTCCTGTCAGACTGTGTGGTGAGTCTGAAGAATCAGTTGTGTCGTCGGATTGAGGCTCCGCAACGGGACCTTCCGTCCAGTACCAGGTCCCTGGCGCAGCAGCAGCCCGGTATTCGACAAGGTCGCCATCGCGGAACCGATTAATGTCATTGCCCAGATACAGACTGTGCGTCAGGTTGGCCTGGCTCTGTTCAGTGAAGATCAACTGGCCAGGGTTTTCCGAGTCATCACTGACATCCACATTCGTGACACCGGAAGAGAAGACAACAGGATCAGCAGCCCGATATGTGACATGCTGATCGTCGACAAATCCATGACCTGGCACGTGAAATCCGTCAGTGACAATACTGTTACTCACGACATCCGCCCCACTGATCACCCACGGCACATCAGGGATCTGACTGGCGTCAACCAGCATGACGCTGTCATCGGAAACACGATTGACCCGGTATTGATGCTCAGGCAGCAGCCCGGGTATTGTGAAATCAGACCCGTTCACCGGGCGATAAATCACCGCATCCCATTGTCCAACAATGTCATCCCAGTGGGCGTCCAGGTACTGCTGATTGATGACATCTTCCCACGTATCGGCTATTCCCGCAGGGGTGGAAACGGGTGTGAACGGCTGTTGAAAGTTAACTCTGCTGTTGAACCGTAACTGATCTGTATCGACGTCGACGCTGCTCTGAGAACTTTCGATCTGTGAGCCCAGTTGCACGAGTTTGTCGGTAACAACGATAACCTGATATTCCTTGTCCGACTGGAGTCCGGGTACGAGATCATTATCGACTCCCTTCGAGTACTGGACCACATTTCCAGTCTGCAGACGGTGGAGGTCCGCATACTCGATCGTGTTTTCATCGTCATCAATTCGAGACGCGTCAAACGTGGAGGGTCTGGGAGACTGGTCCAGCCCGCCAAAAGCTTCTATTTCAATGGCGTTCAGACTCTTGAGATGTGTGCCTGGCCCGACGTCCACCTTGACGGTCGGAGTCACCGTCGCATGGCTTTCGGGTGAGAGGACCGTGATGTCGATAGACCCGCCGATCATCTGGGATTCGGTCGCCGCATCAATAAAGGATTGTGCACGCAGTGTGATTCCTTCATCGCCCTCAACTGTGGTTTCAAAGGATGGACGCCACTGTGCCTGATCTTCATAGGTGGATTGCGGATCACCAATCCATGCGGATACTGTCGGACTGGCAATGCTGTTCTGGTGCAGGCCACTACCGGCGAAAACCAGTCCCACCGAGGTCTGTTTTGACTCATTCTGAGCGTGCCCTTCGGCATCTGCCTGAACCAGCACGGTGCCGAATGTGTCAACTGTGGTCACTCCCTGAATGAATGCCGACACGCCGGGAGAGTTTGTGGCTGTCGAGCTGACAGTATCGACAGCACCACCGATACCCACGGAGATCGAACCCGAATGAATACTGGATTCGGCATGTCCGTCGAATTGTGACTGAACATTGAGGCTTCCCTGAGCCGCCTGCAGGTTCAGAGAGTGCCCGCCTGCCTGGCCGTTGACTGATGCCTGCAGAATGTTTTGTTCCGAGATGCTGGAATCTGTGGTGGAACTGCTGACTGAAACACTGATGATCCCTCCGGCCGCGCTCCATACCGTCGATTCCGTTTTCACATGAGCATCGGAAGTCACACTGACATCAATGTCGCCACTCAGGGCAATCACGTCGATGTCAGAGACTGCCCCGGAGGTTGAGGCCACGGTCGACTGAACGGTGTTTTCAACTGTTTGTTCTGCCAGCGGTACCGCGACACCAACCGACAGCGAGTCAGAGATCGCCACCGACGTGTCCCGCGCAACACCATAAATGGTGGTGTGATCTGCGGTGGAAACTGTGACATTGCCGGAGGCAGTCAGGCTGCTGTTTTCGACCTCTGCGATGATGTGGCTTCGAGATGTACTTTCCACGTGACTGCGAATTACGGAGACGGCAACAGCAATCGGTGGCACTTCACCATGGCTCTCGGATGCTGCGACGGCAACTCCCACGCCGTGAGTCTCTGCGTAGACGCTGGTTGAGTCCGGCGGGCTGTAGCGATCGAGATTGGGATCAGGCTGGCTGGATTCGGGTGGCAGATCCAGTGCTGCCAGGACCTGGATGTCACCGGCAGTCGCTGTCACATCCGAATTGTTCCGGATACCTGCAGAAACGTCATCGGCCAGCAGGCTTCGGGCTGTAATCTGGCCATACACCGCCGCCAGAGCAAAATCGGCACCCAGAGAAACCTGGATATCAACATCCCACACCTTCGCATACAGGAACGGACTGGAAGCAGCCTCGACTGTCACGGACCGCGCATCGATGCTGGAGCTGTCAATCGTCGCGTGGGTGCGAGAATCGGAGTTCTGAGTGTCTGTAGAACCAAGCGTATTCCGGACAGTTGTG
Organism: uncultured Planctomyces sp.; assembly: GCA_937904325.1. Taxonomy (GTDB): domain Bacteria; phylum Planctomycetota; class Planctomycetia; order Planctomycetales; family Planctomycetaceae; genus JABMPE01. The sequence continues at coordinate 16,842 of CALGTK010000370.1, read as the reverse complement.
ATAGCGGCATCAGCGTCAATCGACAGCTTGCTGCCAATCGCGGCGCCGACACTGACCGTATACATCTCCGCAGAGACAAACTCTGCCTTCGATGCGCTGACCATCACACTTCCGGCAGCTGAAATACCGTCTTGATAACGGCAACCGATCACCTCCGCGGTGACGGTGGTGTGGAGATCGTTGGTGGCGAACTGGGTGATTGCACCTGCTCTGACCTCAATTCCGCTTTTCCCGGTAGCCGCCTGAACTGTCAGTTGACTGCCGCTGCTGACAGCCCGGATCGAGGCCTGTTCCTCGGCACTGACTGTGATGTCACCCGCGGCGTCAATGGCACTGCTGAGGATGTGTGCCTGAACTGTCTTTTCCAGCTGGTTGTGCGTAAACGTCCCGATATAATTCAGATTGATTGTCGTGGATGTCGTGATGGCTGCTGCCGCGCTGTGTGTCTGGGACAGGATATCCGGCTGACTGAACACATCACCGCTGCTGTCCGGTCCGGAAGCGTCTGTCCTATCGGAACCCGCTGTCCCGGATGAGGCCGAAACGATCACGTCACCGGTCGAGTCCACGCTGGCATTATCCTCGATACTGGCTGTGACCGTGTTGCCAATGGTGTTTTCCGCATAGGCAATTCCAGCTGAGACGTCGACCAGCGAAGGCTTGGTGGAGACTGAGAGCATCACGGTCGGGGTGATAGACTGGATCTGCGATTTGTCGTTGACCGCCAGGTGAACATCGCCAGCTGCGGCCTGAGTCGTGCGGACTGTGCCGCCTGCGATCACGGAGCTGGCCGTGCCGGAGATCCTGTTGACGGCCGCGGAACCGACTCCATCGACAGAGAAAAGCTGTTCTCCTTTGAAGTTAGAATTGACCATGACACCCAGACTCGCAGCAACAGACACGGATCGGATGTCGGGGGCATAATCACTGTCGAGCCTGACAGCACCGCCCGCTGTGACATTGGCACCGACGATGCTGGCCGAACAGAGACTCTCCGATCCGATCTCGTTGAAACTGAGTGCCGTTCCCAGTTCGACTGCGACCGCCGAGGTGCCGGAACTGAGAGACAAATCCAGCAGCGCCTGACCGACAACCGCTTCGATACTGCCCGTACTGACTGCGGTCAGGGACAGATCATCCTGTGTGACGATGGTGACAGACCCGGCAGTCTCACGTTCTATCCGCGCTGTGGCGACGAGCTTTGACAGTGAGTTGAAAGCCAGCGCACCGGCCACCTGCAGGTCGAGGATCGATTCTTTCTCCCGTCCCGCCGTAGGCCGCGAAAATTCTCCAGCGCCGGCAAGGGCCCACGCCTGAACCAGAGGATTGGCTGTGGCGTCGATGCTCAGCGACCGGGCATGGAGCGTGCCACCCCGGATTGCCGCATCGACTGTCAGCTGGACATCATTGAAACCTGTGGAAGTTCCAATTCCCACTGCCACGCCTTTGCTTTCACCCAGCGTGAACGCGGCTCCCCCCCCATCGGCATGAATCTCCCGGGAATTCTCACTGCTCAGGCCAGCGCTGCCCGCGACTGAAAAATCTCCGTCATCGATGTGGGTCAGGACCGTCTCGTCGAGTTCATTCCAGCCCAGTGAAAACGCGACATTCAAAGCAAAGGCCGGATCATCCACATTGGCAATTCCCAGGGCGGCTGTCACGGCAAAGATCACTCCTGTGCTGTCCGCGTTCATCTCCAGACTGCCGGAAGTCCAGGCGACGTTCTGCCCCGGAGACTGACCGGACAGAATGCTCTCTGTCGTCAGGTGAATCTCATTTCTCGCCACAGCAGCCGTCATCGCAACGGAAGCTTTCTGACCGGCTTCCCTGTTCCACGCGATCGCTGCGGCCCCGGATACAGCCAGAAAATCTGTCCTGTTCGATGCCTGGATTTCGACCTGATCCAGCACCGTCACCTGACCGGTAAAACTCATCTGAGCAAGGGTGTCTTCGTGAGCCACATTGATCGCGGTGTCGCCGGCGATTCCGATATGGCTGTCGGATTCCAATGGTTGCGAGGCTACCCCTTTGACAAAAGCGCCGGACGCCCGATTGCTGCCTTTCGCGACACTCCCCACAACCGAAACCGCGGTCTGCTGTCCTCTGTTTGTCGCATCCAGCACCAGGTCGGACACATCAATAGAAGGACTGCTGGCAGGCCCCCCGGAAGATTGATCCAGACCGGGAACATTCCAGTCATCGGGCAATGCTCCAAGAAATGCGCCGGACTGACGATCAGTGACAATGACACCGGCCGACAGACCAATCCCGGCTGAGTCCCCAAAAGCAAAACTGCCGGCGCCGACGCTGTGCAGCGCCTCGCTGTCTGCTGCGATGGTCAACCGGCCGTCCGAGTCAATCACGACGCCATCGTCTACACTGGCAACCGTAAAGCTGTCCTGATGCCGGGTGATCCCCACGCTCCCCGCCACTCCGACACCTTCGGAATCGGCGCCCGACTGCGAAAAGTTAAAGGTCTTGGCAAATTCCGATGCTTTGACTGTGACTCCCTGTCCGTCTTCCTCGTCATCCGGCCGGGAACTTCTTCCGCTGCTGATCAGTGCGCCACTTTCAATCGTTGCGACCGTGATATCGGTCAGGATCTGTTCCATGTAGGAGAAGCCCAGACCAAATGATTCGGACTTGTTCGCCGTCAGACTGAAGGCATTGCCAAGACTGTTAAAATCCTTGTTGAAATTGATAACCGCTTTCGCAGCTGCGTCCTCATTGAGTCGCAACTGCATGATACCGGCCAGGCCGACCAGCGTGATATCGGTGTCGGCGAGAACATTGACCTGACTGTTACCGGCATCGATGGAACTCTGGTTGATCCTGGCGCCCGATCTGATAATGGCGCGCGATTCGTTTGTGTACTGGCCGGTTCCGATGGAGAAAGTAAATGCCGCTTTGGGCAGCGATTTTTTTGTTTCTGTGTGGTCCTCATCCGGAAACCTGATAAATGGTTCCGTGTCGTATGTCTGTTCACGCTTTGGCGTAAAGGCCTTGCTGTTGGCCCAGGTATTCAGAACCCGGCTCAGGCCAAAGGAGCCGTCCAGATACGTCGAGAGATCTTTGAGCGGGTGACACGCCGTATTCGCGTTATCATCATCATGACAGTCAGAAAAAGTGAACGGAATCAGGTCGTGTTTGCTGACCAGAAGTGGATATGTGATGTTCGACGTCACGTCGAGTGTTCCGGGGGCATCGATCGAGGCCTGATTTCCGACCGATGCCAGCGACGTATCTTCGACGTTGCTCCACGCGAACCCCGCACTGAAGACGTATTTTCTTCCGGGGGCCGTCACCGCATTGCCCTGGGCCTTGGTCTGCACTTTCTGCGTGATGTCGGCCGCGACCTCGACGTCTGTTGCAGAAGTCAGCACAGGTTCTGTGTCCGTGCTGCCCACGGTGACAGAGACACTGTGATCAAGCAGATTCACGGCAACGCCCGCAACAAATGACCCGCTCTTCTCTGAGTAGTTCGAGAGTTTTGGCGGGCCCGATGATCGGTAGTCCGGCAGCAGTTTATTGTTGTAAAAACGCCGACCGATGACTTCCGGCTTGGTAATGAAGTCCGATAACGTCGGAGAACTTCCAATCAGTGTGCCTGCATTCTGCGTGTTCTTTGCTGTCAGGTCGGCACTCACCTGGATGCCATCGAAACTCTCCAGCGAGTAATCAGGATCCGATGCTGTCCCGGAGGGAGTCAGATCCTGAGCCACCGCCCCCAGTGCTTCCTGTGGCGACTCGGCCAGACGCAGAACGCCAGGACTGTCCACGATGGCGTAGTAGGTCGCGCCGCTGTTTAAACCACCCACCGGAACATCACTCTGTGTTGCCAGTGACGAAATCTGAATCCCGTGACGATCGCCGGCAGCACCCGGAGAGAGTGAAACAGGTATCTGACTTTCCGCGTTGGCCAGACTGGACGCAAACTGCAGCCAGGCTGTGGCATTCCCGCTGCTGTCGGTGACAGGCATGGCAAAGTATTCGGTCCCGTTGGCCAGTCCACCGACTGGAACACCTCCGCCCGTCAGATAACGCACACTGTCGCCACGGGACAAACCGTGCCCCGGAACACGAATTCGGTGTCCGGCCAGATCGACAGGGGGCACCATTGTGGGATCAAATGCGATTGTCGTGTCGGCCCGATTGAATAGTTCCACTTCCGGAACAACCCGGAACACGTGCAGACCGGTGCCCAGTGTGGCCCCGGCGTTCAATGACAGAGCAAGCCCCACCGGGGTCTCGGTATTCGTGTACTCAACATCCGGCAGTTTCGTCAGCTGAATGTGGTCATCGTCCGGCACCAGAACGCCATACAACTGGCCTTCCTCAAGGCCGCCCACCGCATCACCACCACTGGTCTGGTAGTTGACTCTCTGGCCGCTGGTCAGACCGTGTCCGATCAGTTCAATCGTGTTTGCAGCCGCATCGACCACCCCCTGGGATCGCCCCGCTTCGACGGGAAACACAAAAGAATCCGTGGTCAGGGTCTGAAGCGTGCCAGTACCGGTAGAGTCCAGCGAGCGGTGGCCGGGGGAGGCGGAGTCCGTTGTAAAGGTTCGAAAAGCGAGGTCGAAACTGGAATTTCCCGGTGCTCCATCGATCGTAAACAACTGGCCGTCTGGATACGGGTCGTGCAACGACCCGAGGACCGGAACAGAAAATTTCAGGTAATAAGGCGAACCAGGATTTACCGGAATCGCTTGATCAAAAAAGACAGTGGCCCACTCGCCTGGTGAGACCCCTGTAACCGTGTCCCTGGCCAGCAGGCTGGCGGTGCTGGTTGGTAAACTATCGTAAAGCTCGAGAGTAACATCCAGCTGAGACCAGGAATCCTGCCTGGGATAAACACTCAGGCCCGAAAGTTCCGTGCTATTGGGCCGGAACATCTGCAGAAGTGTAAGATTCGTAATTGAGACGTCGAACAGTTCAGCGGACTGGTCGATTACCTGAACAGGATCTTCGACGGCGTCGACTGAATCTGCCAGGCGAATGGTATTGCCGTCCAGGCGAATCGCGTAGTACGTCGTTCCATCGGTCAGTCCATCGATGGCTGTGCCGTCACCCGCGTTGTAGGTCACGGCCTGGCCGGTTTCCAATTCGTGATTCGGTGAAATGATCCAGTCGTTCAGCGTGTCGACCGTGTGACCGAAGAATTGATGCAGTGAATCCGTGGTCCCCGTGGCGCCGCTGCCCAGATGGACCGCTCCATCGTCGACACTGACGAGACCATCGAAGATGTCACGCTGTGGATTGCCGATACGATCATGCGACAACTGAATTTCGTAATCACTGATTTTGATGACGTAGTAGTCCTCACCAGCGACCAGGCCCCCGATGGGCAAATTGGGTTGACCGGATGCATTCTGCCCTGGCGAATACGTGACCCGTTGCCCCGTGACCAGCCCATGCGTCGTGTCGAATAAAACAGTGTTCTGGATCGTGTCCACTGCCTGCCACTGCACTGTGCCGGCAGGGTCGAAGAAGTGGGACTGCCCAGCTCCACTCAGCTGCTGAATTCCCGACTCGCTGCCATCGACCAGTTCCAGAGCCGTGTTCGACGATTCAGGCAGAGCCAGCTGAATGGTATGGTTATCCACACGGATCATCCGATAGGTGGCTCCATCTGTCAGTTCACTGTCTTCGCCCACAAGGATGGGCAGTGATGATTCGCCGTTTTTATCGGACACGCTGTAGACCACGCTGTCCCCGGTTTGCCAGCCGTGATTGGGAACAGTCAGGACGTATGTGGCCGGCTCGAGGACTGGCTGGCCGTAATTGACAGTTCCCGTGGCGTCAAAAGAACTGGTCAGTCCCTCGTTCGTGAAGCCGTCCTGCCGTTCAATGACCTGTGTGTTCTGCACACCGGGGTCGGTCTGGTACAGCAGCGGATCCCCGGTTTCGATTCCGCTGGTCGCAGCGATGGAAATCGTATTCGTCCCGGGATTCAGGCCCGTTGCCGGCTGAAAACCGTGTGAGTCCGAAACATACGTTAGATAATGTCGATCCCCTTCGCCGGGGCCGGTCAACTGGACCGCCTGTTCATTCAGCGCGTCAGCAGCAGACAGCGCCAGCTGAAAACGATCCGGGTCGCCAGCATCCGGGATGACGTAGTAGGTCGTGCCGTCAAACAACCCGTCAATCGGTTCACTCGGATGCGCATCGTCTGGCGGTGCAATCCGGTACAGAACGGCCTGACCGGCTTCGAAGGGATTGCCAGGAATGGTGATGGAACTGCTACTGACGACCTGCTGCGGATCAAAGGCGGGCAATGTGTCGTACGTGGACAGTGTGTGCTGCGATGCGGGATCGCCGTTCGGGACGCGGAGATCAATTTCTTCTGTCAGGTACAGCTGGATGCTGTTTTCGTTCAGGACGCGGACACGCAGCGATTCCCCATCCACAAGATCCCCAATGGAAGGCGTATCGCCCGACGAATTGTTGACCCGGAAATCCACCGTTTGACCATCCACAAACCCGTGGCCCGGAATCGTCAGGGTATTGATCCTGGCGAAATCGTCAGGGCCGATGTCTGCGGTCGCGAAGGATTGTGTCTTCGTGACTGTGCCGCCCGACTGAATATCGCCATCCACAGTTGTCGTGACCGTCGTCGTATCCGAACCCACCGCGACGGTCAGACCCGCTGTTCCGTCCTTATACGACGAAGACGTTGCACTGCCGGTATTGGTAACCGTCCCCAGTGCCTCAAAATTCACGCTTCCGGAGGGCGCTGCAATGGATGCCTGTTCTCCCAGTGTGGCGGTGACTGTGGTGTCGGATAATGTGACCGAGAAGGAACCGCCAAACTCATGTGCGGGTGAATCTTTATTGATGTTCTGAGTCGTGCGTGCTGTCGCACTGGATTTGACCGTGGCATCGGATTTCACCGCCACATCACCCAGAATGGATGTCAGTGAACTGGCTCCCGAAATGTCGATCGTGGCTGTTCCCGTAGCGGACGTGACGCCAACGCTCAGTGTATTCAGGAACTTGTATCCCGCATGTGTCTGCTGTTCCTGATCAAGGTACGCCGGCCGGGCTGCGATTGCTGTTGCAGTGGCATCGGTGTGATTCAGGCTGTTGACCTGCAGATCATCCGTGGCAGTGAGAGTGCTGTCGGTAATCGTGACTGCAGATTCCGCTTCCCGGAAAAATAGACCGGCTGGAGAACCACCGCCAAGAACTCCGTCAACGAGTGCGCCGACGTATGGCTGGATATAATTGCTGTATGTCGGTGAGTCATCGCCATAGACAAGATCCTGACTGCTGGCAATGACACTGACCTGGTCTCCCGAGAGATCGCTGTCTGTAATGTCAATCGTGGCAGTAATGCTGTCCTGACCAAAGACCTGACGTTGCGATTTCTTCTCGGTCTGTGTGGCCTCGATCGTGACGTTGCCTCCGGTAATGGTGACGCGTCCGTCGCTGTTGCTGTCGGCATCAGGCAGAAATCCTGTGTCCGGCTCTCCGATCAGAATTCTGGATTGTGTATGTGCCAGAGTCCCGCCGGCGATATTGATCGTATCGGAGACTTCGAGTGTGATGTGGCCGGTTTCCGTTGTAATGTCGCCCTCGATATAGAGGTCGACGACGGAAGTCACCGTCAGAGCCTTATCCGCTGTCTGGAGACCCACCAGGTGGACGGCTCCGTCGTCCGGGTCCAGAACATCGGCTGAGGCGTTCAATCCGGTGCCGACCGTGATGGTGAAATCCTGGTCGAGTGTCAGGTCGTTCAGATTGCCGTCGCTATTAAAGTCGCTGCTCCAGGCGGTGCCGTCCTGACTGAACTGCAGCACGTGAGATCCGTTTTCAGGCAGCGTGCGCAGGAAAATCTCGGCATCATTGTTGTCCAGGTCCACATTCAGGAATGCTCCGCTCGTGTCGAATTCGAATGACGCCGAGAGCATCGCTCGCGATTCCAGAGCTTCCGCAGCGACGCGTTTCGACAGTCGCTGCCGGGATCGGATCCGGCGGCCGGTGGTACGTAGACGGCGCAGAAAGAGCGAACGCAGAAATGAGCGCAGTGGCATTTTAGACTTCCAGAAGTTTTGTTTTTGAGCCAGCTTCAGCAGTGGACATAAGGCAGGGCAAGACCGATCTGTGCAAATGAGCAACCGATACCCCACGCTGTCCTCCGCTCGGACCGCTATGGCATGTTAGGGTAATCTGGCAAGCCGCTGAGGAAATAAGGGGACGTTGATATTGAATATCTGCGGCAGATGTTCCAACAGGGCCAATCTGAGTCCTGCAGATATCTGTATTAACGGCAACCCAAACGACAGTCATGACCTCGGAAATATCAATGACCGTCACCTGAGGAACTGCAAATGGGAATCAAGCAATACGCATCCCGCAACGATTAACATGGTGTCTCGTCGCATCAGGATGGCACAAACGACATACGAAGGCCGATCCTTTGGGATGGCGCAGGGTCAATTTGAACAGCAGCGGTTTCAGCGGGCTTACGTTGCTGGCATGATTCCAGTTGAGGAACGCGTCGGTCACGTACGGTTCGTGCGTGATTCCAAATCGCCGCTCGCTGTGCCGTATTCACTTGCGCACAGACCAGGACGGGATGGATTATTACGGCAACCTTGGCTGTTCCGCAGTTCCATCAAGTAAAGACAAGCCACCGGAAGCGGAATCAAGCAAAGCGAGCGAAGTCACAACGGATCTACCGCCTCACTCATAGCCCGCCCGCGTTTCACGAAGTTCTATTTACGGAGTCGCAAGCCAGCTTGAGAATCGGCGATTTGACTGCGTCCGAAAGTGCTGGTCAAGCATCAATCAGACGCTGGAGATCAGTGTCTTGAAAACTTCTGGCCGGATTAAACGACGGATGTCCGTTTTCAATTCCGCTGGTCGGTACTTCTTTCTGCCAGCGAATCCCGCCATTGAGTCGAGCAATACAAACGACGGAGAGTCTGTTCCTTGAATGTTGTCAGAAAAATTGCACCCTCGGGGATACAGGGAGAGCTGTGCTCTGACGCCAGCGGGACGCGCCAGAGTTCGTTTGAGCCAGGACCAAACTCGACAGGCGGTGCTGGTCCGATCGCGATGCCGGAAGAATTCGGTCCACGAAACTGCTGCCAGTCCGCATCTAGCTGACTGATGGACAGGCTGGCAACAACGCCCACGCAGCTCAGTACGCCGGATTGATGTATCATGAGGGATCCGCTTCATCCGCGACGACATTCAACAGCTGACCCGGGCGTACTCGCTCGTTGCCATCAACGATGACGCGTTGACCGGATTGCAGGTCGCCGGTGATTTCAATCATGTCCTCGCTTGACGCACCGGCTTCGACTTCAATCCGAACCGCAACCGGCAGCTGCTCGTTCTGAGGTTGAGCGACCATCACGACAGGCTTTGGACCGCCCAGAATCAGCGCGTCTTTTGGGACCAGTATTGCTGAATGTGGGCTGCCGGAAACAGTTGCTCGCGCATGCATGCCGTCTCGAAGCAGAAAGTCACCTTTGTCAGACGGGTTGTTCAGTCGAATTCGCACCGGAAACGTTCGCGCCTGCTGGTCGGCGCTGGCAACAATTCCGTGAATCGTTCCCTCAAAGAAATTCGCTCCGTCAGGAAGAGCGTCGAACTCCAGCCGTACTTTGTCGCCTGTCCTGATCTGAGTCACCAGGCTTTCCGGGACATGAACCACGACGTCGATCGGATCCACGTCGATTATCTCCGCCAGCGGTGCACCACGCGTCAGCCATTGACCGACCTCGGTCAACTTTTTCACCACATCGCCTGCGAAGGGAGTTCGAATCGTGTGGTGTCGCAGCTGAGTCTGCAGTCGGACGATTTCCTGTTTCTGGTGTTCAACTTTGGCGATGGACTGAGCAACCACTTCCTGACGCGGACCGGCCGCAGCCATTGCGTGAGCGGCGTTTGCGGCGATGAGTTCCTGCCTGGCAGCAAACGCTGCCGACTTCGCGGCATCCAGCTGCTCAACAGAAATCACGTTCGCCTTGTCGAGATTCTGTGTCCTGAGAAAGCGAGACTCGGCATATTCACTGGAATCCTTCGCCGCTTCCGCATGTGCTTTTGCCTGAGCGATCTCTTCCGGACGAGAACCGGCATTCAGTTCCGCCAGCTCATGCTGAAGACGAGTCAGTTCTGCTTGAGCTGCCGCAATTTCGATCGAAACTGTCTCGGTGTCGAGCTGCGCGATGATGTCTCCACGCTGCTGACCTCCGTCAACATGCATGCCGACATGGTCGCCTTCATTAATGTTGATCTGCGTCACGCGGCCATCGACAGGACTTCCCACAGTACTTCGCCGGATCGCCGTGACCGTGCCGATCAGTGTAACTTTGGGCGTCACACTGGATTGTCCCACCAAAGCCGTCCGCACCGTAACCGGGGCCGGTACGCTGGCGGCCTTACGTAACGATGCATCAGGAGTCGCTGAATTGCAGCCGATAACGCACACACTGCATGCTGACACGCACAGGACGATCAGCCGCGTGTTGGTCATCGCTCGTTTAAAAAGTGCGATGTCAGCAATCGGTTGACTTACCGGAACGGCGGCGAGTCCATCTCGACAGTCGAGACGGCAGGTATTCAGACGACAGTTATTCAGGTCACTGAAATCGGGGCGGCTGGATTCAGGTCGAGTTACCATGATGGATTCACCCCGGGAGCTGGAACACTTGATGTCGGATGTTCTGCGTCGAAAGGATGGAGTTCGCTCTGGAAATCTGGAGCTTCCGACTGTTTGGCCGGTTTTCGAAACAGCAGCAGGCGGCCGTCCATCACCAGACTGAAGAATGCCGGGACCAGCAACAGCGTCAGCATTGTGGACACGACCAGACCGCCCAGGACGACGCTGCCAAGTCCGCGGTACAACTCGCTGCCGGCACCCGGCATGACAACCAGTGGGAATAGACCCAGGACCGTCGTGCCGGTTGTCATGAAGATTGGTCGAATGCGATTGCGAACACTTTCCACGACAGCTTCGCTCGATGACAGGCTGCCTTCGGCGATGAGATGGATCGACTGATGCACAATTAGTATCGCGTTGTTAACGGCCGTACCGATCAGGATGACGAACCCCAGCATCGTGATGATGTCGAGCGGTTGTTCCGTGAATTGATTCGTCAGCCACAGGCAGGCGAAACCGCCGACGGCCGCCAGTGGCACCGTCAGAATGATGACCAGAGGATACACCCAGGATTCGAACAGACCGGCCATCAACAGGTAAGTAATCGCCAGTGCCAGCAGTAGATTGAATTGCATGGCCTGCCACGACTCCGCCAGTCGGTCGGCAGTTCCACCCAGTCTGACCTGCAGCCCGGCGGAAAGTTCACCGTTGCGTTTCATTGGATCAATGACGTCCCGGCTGACAATTTCAACAGCTCGGCCCAGCGATACGCCAGCAGGAGGACGCACCTCAACGATGATCGCGCGACGTCGTTCGATATGACGAATCGCCGGTGGCCCGCTACTGATCTCGAAGTCGGCCAGCGTCGACAGCGGTACCAGGCCACCGCCTTTTGTGGCGATCGTCCGATCGCCCAGCCCCTGAGTCCGCGACGCATAACTGTCACTGCCGATGATCCGCAGGTCGATCTTCTCACCACCGGTCGAATAGTCAGCAACGTAGGCTCCATCGGTGAGCGTGTCGACGACATAGCCGAGTTCAGCGGCATCAATGCCCAGTTCAGCCACGCGATCCCAGTACGGGGTGACATGAAGTTCCGGATTCGCATTCCACAGTCCGGGGATCGTGGATGTCTGAGCATCAGGAATCGTCTCCTCAACGCGAGTCTGGATTTCCTGGGCCAGAGTGATTACCGAGTCCACGTCCGGGCCGGTCAACTCGATATCGATCTTTCGCGACGATCCAGGAAAAAGACTGAGCCGATAGGCACTCGCCCTCATACCTGGAATCTCATCTCCGAGTGCTCTCAGTCGAGGAAGCCAGTCGTTGATCTGTGCCGGATCCTCGGTCTGCACCTGGACCATCACTTCGCCAGGCGTCGCTCGAACCAGCAGATCCTTCAACGGAGGCAGGTCCAGCTGGTTGACTTCAGGAGAACCGGGTTCGATCTCCCAGTACGGAAGCAGTTTTTCAAAAACTTCTCGCGAAATCCCTTCGGTTTCCCCCACGTGATAACCGGGCGGCGTATGGAGCTTGCACTGAATCCTCGCTTTCTTTCCGTCGGGCAGGTATTCGATGTCTGGAAACAGGAACCAGCTCACGAGCAGCGACCCGGCGACAAATGCCGTCACCACCGCCAGCCGACGAACGACGCCAGCCAGCAGCCACTGATTCGTTCGAACAACTCGCTGTACAAATCCACCGGCCAGTCGATCCACCAGATTTCTGGCTGACGGGTCGTCAGCATCGCGCCGCTTCCCTGCCAGCAGACGAGCGGACGCCATTGGAATTAACGTGACGGCGACCATCAGCGACAGGCCAACGGCGGCACTGATCGCCAGCGCGATGTCACGAAATAACTGGCCGGCCTCTTCCTGAGTGAACAGGACCGGGACGAATACTGCGAGCGTTGTCAGAGTCGAAGCCAGGACGGCTCCCCAGACTTCGCGAGTGCCTCGTAAGGCTGCTTCAGGTGCCGATGCGCCGCGTTGATAATGACGGTAGATGTTCTCCAGAACGACAACCGAATTGTCGACGATCATCCCGACGGCAAACGCCAGTCCGGCCAGACTTACCACATTCAACGACCGCTCAAGCAACCGTAGAACCAGAAAGGTTCCCACGATGCTTGTCGGAACAGCAATCGCAATTACCAGCGTCGATCGCGCACTGCGAAGAAACGTCAGTAGAACCAGCACTGTCAGCACGCCACCAATCAGAATGTTTTGTCGGACCAGTCCAACTGCCGAGTCAATGTAATCGGCGTCGCTCCAGACCTCGCTGAGTTTCATGCCCTGTTGTGCCAGCACGCCGTCGTTCAGTTCGTCTGCTAGAATCCGCACGTCGTCCACGATGTCCAGAACGTTGGCGCCCGTTTCCGACAGAACACCCAGTCCGATCAGTTCACTGCCGCCACGCCGGTAAGAACTGTTCGGCAGCTTGTATCCCAGCCCCACGTCGGCGACATCTTCAACGTACGTCGTGATATCCTTCTGTCGTGAGACGATCGTGCGTCGAATCTGCTCTGCACTGGAGAACTGTCCCAGCGTTCGCACAATGTAGCGTCGTTTACCCTCGCGGATTTCACCGCCGGACGTGTCCTTATTGCGAACTCGCAGAGCACGTCTTAAATCTTCGATCGTCAACCGACGAGCTGCCAGACGCGCCGGATCGACGACGACCTGCATTTCCTCAGCCTGACCACCCAGCACGAATGTGTCGGCCACACCCCGCACACGATCAAAGTGAGTCTTCACATGCTCTTCGACAAAGCGCAATGTCCTGCTGACATCTGTCACCGGCAATAGTTTGCGAATCTCTGCGTGCTCTTTGGCGAGCGCATTCAACCGGTACAGGCGAAGGTCCCATTTGTGAGCGTCGACCAGTGGCTGACACAGCTTCGCCAACTGTGGATTCCGGTGGACAAAGTTCTGCAGTTCGACATCCGTCGGGACACGAGGGCTCAGCACATACCAGCATACCGGCCGGTCTGACAGGTTCGCCGACGAGATGATCGGCTCGAAGGCGTCCTCGGGAAAATCCCGCAACTGATTGATGCGGGAATTCAGTTCCAGCATTGACTGAGTGATGTCGGTACCGACCGGAAATTCCATCGACACGGAGCCGTGCGAATAGCTGCTCCACGACGTCATCCGAGTCATGCCCTTGACATCTTTGAGCTGGTCTTCCAGCTCCTGCACAATCTCGTGTTCAATTTCGTACGGACTGGCACCCGGCCATCGGACCGAAACGGAGATCGTTGGTGTCTTGACCTCGGGGGTGAGCTGAATCGGAATCTGCCACAGCGCAATCGACCCGAACAGCGCGATTGCAATCACGCCGACTGATACTTTCACTGGGTTACGAATACAGAATTCAATCATGCAGAAAAGTAATTCGGGGCAACGGCGGAACGCGAAGTGGTATACATAAAGCCAAACATGTCGGTCGACTGAATCGTGGACAATCCTGACAGTATGTTTTCAACGCAACCAGTCCGCCACGCACAATGGGTCAGAGCGTGCGGAGCAATAAAGTGTCGGAATTCAGAGACGCATTCAATTGTTAACCATGCTACCGAAGCGGAGAGAACTCCAATGGACGCAGGAACAGACGCCGGGGATGCTCGGCGAGCAGTTTGCCGTCTCGCTGTGAGTCTCTCGAAACCTTTTGCCATTCCGGGTCGCTGACAAATGCGTTCCAACTGGCGTCTGCCTGTCGTCGGTCCGAGTGATGCAACAGATAGATCAGCTGGTTCGACGAATCAGGAACGTCGAATGGTGTCCAGTACGCGACGTTCTTCATGCCATGTCGAACGAACAGCCGAGCCGTCTGGTTTTGAAAGCGAGAATTCAACGACACAAGCTTTCCTGCACTCGCGGTGTAAGTTCGCAGTTCGAACACCCCACCGGGACTCTGAACCTTGTTCCTGATTCTCTCAGAGTAGTCGTTGAGCGTCATGAACACGCTTTCCGGCTTTCCGATGAGCAGTCCCTGAAACACAGGTTGGTCGAGTACTTGCTCCCATTCTCGATCGTTGTTAAACGCAACCCAGTTCTTCCAGGCGTCGTAACGGGACGGGTGCTTGAGGATATACACGAATGTCCGCTTGCTGATCGGCGGCCCTTCGGTCGGGACCCAGTAGCCAACGGGCTGCATGTTGTGTTTGCGGAAGAGACGGTCTGTGTGTTCGCGAAAGCGTTGAGTCAGGTGCTGAAAACGGTCTCTCGCCGCGATGTACGTTCGCAGTTCGTACACCGGGCCGTCTTTCAGTCGTGGCTCAACCGGCGAGTCACGTCGTGGTGCAGTCCAGTCCTCGGCGGATTGCTCTCCGAGCACGACGTCGAGTGGAGCTTTGAAGACCCAGGCCATGTCATCGGAAATGCGATTGCTCGAATCGTGGCCGGCAATGAAGAGCTGATTGTCACCAAACGGTGACAGGCAGAAAGCACGCGGTGAGACAAGCGGCGTCCTGTCGTGACGGAAGGCATTGTTCACTTCGTGAAGCGTATACGTCCCATCGTTGCGCCGAATGGCATACATCGCTCCGCCGTACAAAGCACTGCCATTCCAGCGAAGATGATCCTGGCCGTGAATGTTGCCTTGGAAGCCAATGATATGCACCGTCTCGCCGGTAGTTGGATGTCGCACCGGGTACATCATGTTATGGGCAGCCAGTGTGTAACTGACTCGGACATCCAGTCGTCTGCTCATCAGGTCGAGGATCGCGACCTCGTCGTGCCGTGAGTAACCGCCTGTGCCGTCCGGGTCGAGCCGCATAATCTGCGACGTGGATCGTCCTCCCGGAGCCCACGCGAACAGCAGTGAATCACCCTCGCCGTTCGGGTTTGGCGCGGACGTCAGTCCTCGAATACCGCCGACGTCGGTATCAATGTCGTCACCGAGATTGATCACTTCCACCCACGTTGGACGCTGACCATCGACCCGTCGATAAATGGCATCGTCGACCGAAAAGAACAGCGAACCGTTGGCCTGTATCATTCCTAGAGGGCGACTCCGAAAAGCACCTCGTGACAGGAATGGGAACTCGGTGTTCCTCGCCCAGCGAATCTTCGATGGCTCTTTGGGATCGTACACGCCCGTGATGACGCCAGGGTTTCCCAGGAGCAGAAACAGCCGCTCTATGCCTGTGACCTTGTCTCGATAGACCTGCATGTCCCGAGGCACCCACCGGACGCCGCCCACAGCCGAACCATGCCTAACCAGCGTGTGATGCCACTTTCCGGTGTCGTCGCTTCTCACCCAGGCCGAAACTGCCCCGCCGCGATCGAAGCGGGCTCCGGCGGCCATGACCAGTAGAGACTGCGGCTGCGCCAGCAAATTTCCGGACGCATCCCGAGCGAAGGTCACTGACTTGAGGATGTTGCCCTTCATGTATTCGAGCCCAAACTCGTTTGTCTCGCCGGTGTCGAGGTCGACCTGCCATTGGCCATCCGTCGTGTCGAGTCGCAGGACCTGTGCCGATTGTTTCTGCCCTTCGGGCGGGATGGACCAGCGACCGTCCATCCAATAGCCATTCGCCGCGAACAGTTTTCTGCGATGGGCCGCCAGGTGCATGATCTCGGAACCGCCAGCAAATGCTCCATTCGCGTCGACGTACCCGGCGTCATAACTCTGCACCCAGCGAGGCGATTTATCCGCAGAGACGGTGTGCCCAATGAAGAACAACGCGACTGTAGCCATGATACAGCTCAAATGTTGCCGAACTCCCCGCCAGATACGGTCTGCTATGCTTTCCACGGAGTGACTTTCCACCATGGCGCTGAGATAACTGTTCAGCCCTTTGTCGCGTTCCATGATCCGACCGCTGCTTTGCATTGCGAGATTAATGGGCGAAGAGACTACCTATCGGTGTTCCGTCGGCGACCCAGTTCACATTCTAGGTGGTCGTCCACTTTGCGAGAAAGTCTTCGTTGTCAGAAGCAACTTCAGTCCCGTTCACACCACGAAACCGGTTCAGGTTGCCGTAAATACCGGTGTTTGATGGTCTCAGCCCGGTCATCACCAAAGTCCGTGACGGATTGCAGAGAGGAGCCGAGCGATAAGGCTGCTCGAACAACACGCCTTTCTTCGCCAGTCGGTCAATGTTGGGCGGCTTCGCCTGCGAATGTCTGCCTAGACATCCAACCCAGTCGTTGAGATCGTCGACAGCCAGAAACGGGATGGTGGGCCTGACACGCGAATCAGCATCGTCGGCGTTCTGAGCG
>CALGTK010000369.1 GCA_937904325.1 uncultured Planctomyces sp. | reverse complement strand
AAGGCTCCGCTGAAAAAGCTGGACCTTCAGGACGGCGACAGCTTCGTCTTCCTTGGCGACAGCATCACACATCAGTGCCTCTACACTCAGTACGTTGAAGACTTCTTTTATCAACGGATGCCGCACATCCGGCTGAAGTTTCACAATTCGGGCGTCGGTGGGGCGCGCGCCTGGGACGCGTTGGCACGATTTGACGAAGACATCGCCGCGTACAAACCGAAGTACGTCAGCATTCTGCTTGGAATGAACGACGGAACTTATCGATCGTACGATCAGGCAACGTTCGACGCATACCACCGCGACATGACGACGGTTGTCGAGAAGATTGTCGCTTCGGGAGCGACGCCGCTTCTGATGACACCGACCATGTACGATTCCCGGTCAGCGCGAATGTACCCTCGCAAAGGCCGTACTTATTCCGACGGACTGCTGACTCAATACAACGCGGTCCTAACCTACTACGGAACATGGCTGCGAGGAGTGGCCACTGAAAACGGCTACGGCTTCGTCGATATGTGGGGCCCGCTGAATAACCTCACGATCGCCGCTCGCAAAACCGATCCCAGCTTCACGATTATCCGTGACGCCATTCATCCAGATGCTCCAGGGCAAGCTGTAATGGCCGTCGCGATGATCGACGATCTAGGACTGAAGGCTCCACTTTCAAACATTCGCCTTACCCTTAACAGAAAAGACGAGCCGAAAGCGACTTCGACGGGGGGAATAGTTTCTGATCTGAAGCGAACGGAAAATGGCGTCGAATTTGCATGGCTTGCGAAGGGCCTGCCGTGGGTGCTTCCTGAAGAAGCCGCCATCGGTGTGAACCTGACGAAGCTTGGTCACAGGAACAGCCGCGAAGGATTCGAAGTTCACGGCCTCGCTCCCGGACGTTACGAATTGTCGATCGACGGTACAGTCGTCGGAACATGGACTTCGGAGCAGCTTTCTCGACACGTTGAACTTCAAGCCAACGATAAGACGCCGCAGTATCAGCAGGCCTTGGAAGTTGCTTACCTGAATCGTAGTCGAAACAGCGGTCCAGTTCGGAATCTGCGAAACGAGTGGCGAGTTTTTCAGCGTTACGCACGCGACAATCGCGACGCGAAAACTGATGCCGAGCGAGAAAATGTAGCACAGTGGAAAAAGCGACTGGAAGGCTTGCCAGAACGAGTCGCCGGTCACGCGGCCGAGGCAAAAAAAATTGAAGATCGGATCTTTGCGGTTAACCAACCGGTCTCCAGGATGTATGTTCTGACACAGGTTGTCGCTCCGGCAAAGAAGCCTGCTACGAACTGACAACCACTCGATCCTTCACGACGGGCAATTTGGTCCGTTGTGCGAGAACTGCAAAGTCTGCAAGGAGGCGGACATGAAATCTCGATTACCGGTAGTTGGCGGCTGTCTTCTCACTACTCTGCTGGTTGGCATCTGGCTTGGACAGTCGCTGCCCTTGAAGCACGAAGTCAACGAAGAGATCGTCAATAGATCAACCGTCTCACCGTTCAACTCAGACGGATGGCAACTGGCGTCTGGTCAGCAATTCGGACCATCCGCGACACTGAAAACGGATGTTCCGTTTGGGCGGTCGCTATTTCCAAACCAAGCTGTGCCGAGTCCATTTCGCAGCGAACCGGTGGCGTCTGACGCGCAACCAGTTGGGCCGGATGTCGCCTATTTTCCGGAAGCGATCACAGGAGTCGCGGGCGGAACCGATCATCACTCATCCGTGCCGGTAAGAAAAGCACACTCCGAGGAGTCGTCACACGCGATGGCGACTCTCTCGAAAGAAGGTGCTGCCGTCTGGCGTGCGGAGCTGAAGAATCTGCCACCGGAGCAGGCGGAAGAGATCCTTAATCTTCGGCGACAGTTGGGATCCGTCGCGTCCGAATCGTTAGGCCTCTCGTTTCCCGAAATGCCATCCGTTGAGGATGTGGATTCGCCAGGTTTGTTCCCGGAACTGGCAGCTGGCGACGCACGGCCAATCCCGATTGCTGGAGCATTTCCTGAAGATGCACCCGTCGTACAAGCA
>CALGTK010000368.1 GCA_937904325.1 uncultured Planctomyces sp. | reverse complement strand
CACAACCTCCCGATTGCGAGGTAATCCTGGCACCGGGGCCACAATGGATGCTGTTCGCTCCCCGGTTGCTCGGACCGGTTATGGAAGTGAGTTGGCAGAAGAGATGCCCGCCATGAGCATTCCAGGTTTCATCTGACGTCCCCATCGCCAGACTGCAGTAGAATCGGGCCTCTCCTTTGAAGCCGGGAAAAGTCTTGATGCCGTAGGTCCCGTCGCGCCCACCAATGTGGTCGATGTTGCAGGTGGACGAGATGATGTCGAAGGACTTGGCACCATTCTTGAACGCGTAGCCCTGCTGCAGTTGCTCACCGCCAACCATGAGGGCCTGACCGCTGGAATCGTCGACTGTCATGAAGGTGTGAGAAGCATGGTTGTAGAGGCTCATCAAGACGTAGTCGTCGCATCCGTTGAGATAGATCGGCTCGAACGCTTCATTCACCCTGAACTTGAATTCCTCCAGCTCTGCCGTCTTTGGGCTGCTGGGAAGCCAGGCATTCCGCCAGAAATCGGGCTTGATGTGGCAATTCTGAATGCGTCCTCCGGAACAATGGTTCGCCCGGTAGGTACGCCGCAGGCCTCCGATGAAGGAATACTCCACGAGGTGATCATCGCCATTGAGCTCCAGTCCCTGGTAGGGATTCGAAGCTGAGCAGTCGATGACGTAGTTCCCGGTGCCATGAGCTCGCACCATCCAGGGATACTTTTTGAAGCTCTTGTAATCCTGGTTCGGATAGTAGAAGCCCATACCGCGCAGGCCACTGCCATCCCCCAGGGTGAGAAAGGGCGTGCCGTTCTCTTC
This sequence comes from uncultured Planctomyces sp., assembly GCA_937904325.1. GTDB lineage: Bacteria > Planctomycetota > Planctomycetia > Planctomycetales > Planctomycetaceae > JABMPE01. Next base: position 5,619 of record CALGTK010000368.1, on the reverse strand, counting down.
GCCTTCGCCGGTCTCGATGAACAGGACGCTGCCCAACTGGGCACCCCGCTTGTTGCTGAGGTCATGCCGTCCGCCACTGTTGCCTCGCAGTTCCACCCCATCGCCCAGGTCCAGCGTTTCGGTGATCCGATATTCGCCATCAGGCACCAACACGATACCGCCGCCGTTCGCGGCAGCCGCCTCGATCGCTTTCTTCAAGGCCTGGGTGTCATTGGCTTTGCCATCCCCCACTGCTCCGTAGTCCTGAACGTTGAACAGATCGACTTTGGCCGGCTTGCGGATTCGGTCGTAGGTGTTTTGGAAAGGCGGCAGCGTCTCATCATAGCGATGCTCGCGATACACCGTGCGACGGCCGAGGATCTCGGTCTCACCGGTCACGGTGCAGTTAACGAGTTCAGCGACTCCGTTTCGAATCGAGATCGAACGTTCTCCGCCCTCGATATTTGTGGTGTGAATCTTGTAGTGGGTGCGATCCTTTCCCCAGATGCCATACTCAGCTCCCTGCAAAGTGCTCCCTACGATCCGAAAGCCTTTGGCGTCGTCCACGTGCAGGGCAGTGCCGCAATTGGTGACGGAGAACCAGGACAGCTCCCCGCTGGCATCATCCCCCGAGACGCCGCGTTCGAAGTGGAGTCCTTTCTGATACCCGGAGATCTTCGAGAACCCGGCATAGAATCCATCCATCTCGTAGATGTGGAGACCGGTTCCGTGTTTGCGCATATAAGCTGCATGCGCACCACCCTTGGGCGGACTGCCAGGCAACTTCGACCAGGTCCAGTAATTGGGCGAAAAATGGATCGAATCGTAGCGCGAGACGGCAAAGCTTCGATCGGCCGAAAGTCCGCTGTGCAGTGGACTGCCGTAGATGCCGCGCAGGCAACAAGTGCTCGCCTGGGAGAGATCAATACCGCGCCCGGGATTGACCAGGGTGATGTTCTCGATCGTTACCACCCCAGCTTGCCCACGGATCACCAGGGGGGATTCCGACAGTGAGGCGGTCGACTCCGCGATCGGCTGATCCGGATGCCAGAAGGTCAGGTCCCTCACACCACACCCACTGCCCGTGAGGAGCACACTCTGCTCGTGCTCCTGATTGTGAATCATCAGGATTGTCCCCTCGGCCGGGCGATCCGGACCGATTGCACTCCAGCGTCCGCGCAGAAAGACGTTCGAGGCAATCGTCAGCATGCCCTCCAGGCGGTACCGGCCCTCCGGCAGGAAAACCGTGCCGCCCCCGGCGGCGCTGGCGTCATCAAGAGCTCGTTGAATCGCAGGCGTGCAGTCCGAGGTGGATGGATCGGCTGGGAGTTTGTACTGCGAATCGGCCACCGAGCAGAACGCGACGATCACGTCATCCGTGGGAAACTTTGGATCTTCCGCAATCACCCTCCATCCCGCAGCGTCGACCGTCGGAACAAACGCGAACAGGCCACAAACAGCCGTGAGAATGACGGCTGCACAATTGTTTTTCTTAGTCATATGCGGTCACGAAGTTTGCTTAGTTAGTGTTGGTCAGATAATTCGCCGAGTGATTGCCAGAGCCCAAAAGTAGCCACGCTCGCCAGAGCGTGGGAATGCGTTTCGTTGCTCGTGCGGTCTGCAGGACACCCACCGTCTGGCGACGGTGGCTACGTCAAACAAAGCGATGCGGGATCATTGGTAATGACACGGCCCGCGTGATTGTTTCCGAATTAGTGCGATTTTCTCGGCGATCACGCTCTTCGGTGGCTCAGCGAACATAAACAGGGCCGGTTCCTACCGGCCGCTTTCGTTTGAGCTCGCAATGGTGATCGAACACCTTCTGGCCGGTGGGAACCGGCCCTACTCCGCTCACGGCGGGGTAGCGGGTTGTCCAGCCGCGTCTTGCTATCTCTTGGTTGTGTTCAGAGCAGCCGGTGGCTTGAGGACTGCGCAAGAGATTGAATTCTGGTTCCACGCCTCGGCTCGAGCAGCACCGAAATACAGTCTCCAGGACGTCTCGTCTGCCAGCACGAAGGGCGTAACGTGACCGTGGGGTGAGTCCTCATTTTTCGGATGAAGCAATCCCCGCTGCTTCCAGGTGACACCGTCGGCGCTGGTCGCCCACCGAGTGCCTTCACGGGACTCGATTACCATGACAAAGCCATCGCCAGACCGAAAAACATGGATGCCCCCTGCGTCCTCCCCGAAAACTGGATCCTCTCTCCTGTCCCATTCAATCCCATCGCGGGATGTGGCATAACCTACGAACCTGCGCGAGGTGTCCGATTTGGGTGCGTCGGGGTCTGGTGCCCCGGGAGGCAAGTCCTTCCGGCCATCATACCAAAGGTGGAACCGTTCGCCGTCATGGATCACGCTCGGACGTCCAACCAGGAGTGAGTCCCAGGCGCGTGATGGAGATGGTGCAAACACTGCGCCACGATCGCTCCACTTCCACCCGTCAGCCGATGTTGCAAGGCCGATAGAGTCGGTAACCCCCGAACCCGCCAAGGTGTAGAACATGTAGAGCATGCCATTCACAGCGACGACCGACGGGTCGTTCACATGGTTGACGCCTTGAGGTGCGAAAACGATTCCTTCCTGTTTCCAGGTTCCTCCGTCTTTTGACGTAGCGAGGTGGATGCGGTCGTGACCATCCTTCCCCTGGCCGCCGAAGAACATCAGTAGTTCGTCTCGGTGCTTGAGAATGTCAGGCGCATACAGGTTGCCGAGCCCGTGCGGGGCTTCGGTTGACTCCGCGAATGAGGGAATCACGCACTCGTCGGCAATCGTGGGGCCGCAGAGCGAGAGACAAAGAAGGATTACTGAGAACGTGCGCATCGCCGGCATTTTCTTGAGATAACGTCCAGGGTCTGGCACCGGCTACCGGCGCCGCGCCTTGGAGATTTGACCCCTAAACTTACTTCGCGGGCAGCTGGTAGGCATCTTCGTTCACCAGCCCCGGCTGAATCCTGATCCACCATTGATCGTATAACTTACGCAGTTGATCCACGACTTCGGGATATTCAGCGATCACGTTTTCAGTTTCGCCAGGGTCGGTCTTGAGGTCGTAAAGCTCCTCGTTATTCACCAGAGTGAATCGTTTGTTCTGGATTGAAACTCTGGCGTGTTTCGATTGGGCGGCCTGACCCTGTCCCCACGCACCAACGTGGTGAACCAAATGCCGGTCGTCGTCCCAATCGGCCGCGGGGTTCTTGAGCAGGGGAACAAGACTGCGCCCCTCGACCTGTTGCTTGATCTGATCGGTCAAAGGGGCGCCGGTAATTTCCAGAAGGGTCGGCATGATATCCATTTGGCTGGTGAGTGCAGAGCATTCCGCATCGGCAGGAATATTTCCTGCCGGCCATCTGAAGAAGACCGGAACCCGCGTTCCTCCCTGATAGGGTTGACCCTTATGCCCTTTCATCCCGGCATTGTAGACCCTCCAGCCCGTTGAATTCCCGTTGTCACTTCCAATGTAGATCACGAGCGTGTTATCCGCGATCCCCCATTCCTCAAGCTTGCTGAACATCGTGCCGACATGGCGATCGATATTCTCAATCATCCAATAGACTTTCGCGGTGTCTTCTGTGACTTCCGGATGCTTGCCCAGATGCTTTTTATATTCGTTACCGGGCACATTGTGGAGTCCGGTATAGGGACCGTGAGCATCGTTCGGAGCGATATAGACGAAGAAAGGAGCGTCTTCTTTTCGTTTCTCATCCATCCAGGCAAAGGCTCTTTCAAAAAACATATCGGTCGCGTAACCGTCTTTTTTCTCCTGGCGGACACCATTGTGATAGATCCTCGGAGAGAGTTTTGGAGTGCCGCCGCCGTCGATGCCATAGCTCTCATCAAATCCTCGAATCTCGGGGCGATAGGGTTTTTCCCTTCCAATGTGCCATTTGCCGAAATGCCCGGTGGTGTAGCCGACGCTTTGCAGGGCCTGCGGCAGTGTTACGGTGTCCAGGCTCATGCGTTCGCGCCCGTGCTGGGTATGGGTCACTCCGCTCATGAATTCATGACGCCCACTCATGAGAGCAGCCCGACTCGGAGAACACCGGGGGCTGACGTGATATCCGGTAAACAACAGGCTCTGGCGTTTCAGGGAATCGAGATTGGGAGTCTGCACGACGGGATTACCGAGGCTGGCGATGTCGCCATAGCCAATATCATCGGGCATGATAACGATGATGTTTGGCTTGGAATCTTTTGAAGGTTTTGCTTCAGCTACTTCTGCGAAACCTGTTGAGGCTGCAAGAAGGAGAGTCAGGGCAATTGTGCTTTTCATCTTCTCGCCTTGCTTTGTGTCAGAGGATTCGCCGAGTGAATGCCAGATCCCAAACGTAGCCGCCTTCGCCAGAGCGTGGAATGCGTTTCGTCATTCGTGCGGTCTGCAGCGCGGCCCACCGTCTGGCGAGCGTGGCTACGCCAAACAGCGCGATGCGGCATCATTGGTAATGACACAGCCCGCGTGATTGTTTCCGAATTTGTGCGATTTTCTCGGCGATCACGCTTTTTGCTGCACCGATCTGGTTGCGGCTTTGCCGTCTATTCAAATTCCAGCGTGACGCAATCCATGATCGGCTGGACGCCGTTGTCCAGGCGAGACGTGCGGTATTCAAAAGCAAAGCCCTTGCCTGCGGGCAGCTTGTCAGTGTCCACCCTGGCGGGAGCCACATCGACAATGCGCGCGAATCCGGTTTTTTTAGAATAGGACTCCTTTACCCTCTGCCAATCGGTCCACTCATCGATCGTGCCGTCGCCATCCTTGTCGACTCCGGCGCGGGCCTCTACACCATCGACCCAGGGACCGGGGCTGACGAAGTCGGTCGCTCTCTGGATGACCACATAGAACTTTCCTTCGGCGAATCCCACACTCGGGTCGGGGTGAAAGCCTTTACCAATTTCGCCCAACCACTGGAATTCCTTGTTCAGATCGTCGGTATGGAAACGCGCCATTCTCATGGGCTTTTTGTGATCGACCGAATCGTAGTCGCCAAACAAGTGATAATGACGTCCCACTTTAATGAGCGTCCAGTCTCCGTAGGCGTTCTGCCTGGGTTCGTGAACCTCATATTCCAGCGGCTTACCACTGTTCGAAATCTTCATAGCCGGATGAGTGAACGTCCCGATCTTCCCGGTTGGTTTGGTTCGATGATCCACCGCGGGCGGATGCTCCCCGTACTTGAAACCCTTGATGCCATCAGGACTCGAAACCCGTCCGGCGAGCGGCGAATCCCATCCATTCTCCCGGGCATTGATGGGACTCCAGTCCTCGTAGATCATATGAAACATGCCGTCTTCATCACGAATGACACCGGCGTCAGAACCGTGAGACGGATCTGAAAAGACCTCTCCGTAATCTTTGCCTGGAACGCCATCGGTGAGATCATCATCGACGATCAGGTGCGGGTTCTCATCATTCGGATTGTCGTAATAGAGGTAGAACTTTCCGTCATCGTATTCCGCCGTGGTCATGCAACTCGACGGGCAAACTAAACCAAGGAGTTTCCAGTCTTTCAGGTCCGTGCTGTGCCAGGCGTGATAGCCTCTGGGATGTTGCTTCTTCCACTCTTGCCTGAACGCAGTGCGCTCTTGGCGGGTGAGACCCTCTGGATACTCCATCTGGGGCCAGGTCCTGGTCGCAAAGAAGTAGTA
>CALGTK010000367.1 GCA_937904325.1 uncultured Planctomyces sp. | reverse complement strand
ACCGCTACTGCTCCGACTGCATCCGAACCTGTACCGGATGCGATGAAGACACCTGTTCGTCGTGCCGCTCTGTTTGCTCAGAGTGTGGCGACGCTTTCTGCAAAGGATGTATCGATGATGAACGCTGCGATTTGTGTATCGAAAACTCGGAAGAAGCAATCACGGAAGAAACAGAATCGGAAACCGTCGTCGCGACGCAAGCGACGACGGTCCAACCGACCAACGATTCGCTTCACGCCGTACGCCTGGGCGAAGCTGCTTTACCTGAGAGACGCCGGCAACACGGAGATCGGCGGTTTTGCGGTCACGTCCGCCACCGATCCGTTGCTGGTCGAAGACGTCTGCCTGGTTCGGCAGCGCTGCACGTCGGTCACCGTCGAATTCGACGACAACTCGGTCGCCGACTTCTTCGACGACCAGGTCGACGCGGGCTTGAAACCCGAGCAGTTCGGACGCATCTGGATACACACTCACCCTGGGACAAGTGCCGCCCCAAGTCCCACCGATGAAGAGACGTTCGATCGATGCTTCGGCAACGTGGAATGGACCGTGATGTTCATCCTCGCCCGCGGCGGTGAAACCTACGCTCGACTGCGCTTCAACGTCGGCCCGCAGTCGTCACAGGAAATGAACGTGGAGGTCGACTACTCGCGCAGCTTCGAGGCTTCGAACAAAGCCGACTGGCAACGGGAATTCGCCGCGAACGTGCGAAAGGTCAATCGGCGGAATCCCTTCTCACCACTTCCAGAAGCGGCGGACGGCTACCCGTTCTTCCATGAACTCGACGAAGCCGACGAGCACCGCCCCGGCGACTTCAACGTTGCCCTGAAACAAAACGGCGGCCTGGAACAAAGCGGCGATGTCGACTGGTTCGATCGCCTTCATTCACAACCACTGTTCCTGGACTGGGAGTACGATGAATGCGAAATGCCACTGTCGACATTTCCCGGCTGAGTCGTCAGCAGGGACTCGTGCCGTCAGATCGACTGGTTGATCTGACGGTGACCGTCATCGGAGTCGGAGCGATCGGCCGTCAGGTGGCTCTGCAACTGGCAGCCATCGGCGTCCGGTCAATCCAGTTGATCGACTTCGACTCCGTCGACGAAACCAACATCACCACGCAGGGCTATCTGGCTTCCGATGTCGGAACCCTCAAAGTCGAGGCCACGTCAGACGCTGTCCGGCAAATCGACGCCGACATCCAAATCGAAACGATCAACGACCGCTTCCGACCTCGACACTCCACTGGCGAGGCCATCTTCTGCTGCGTCGACTCCATCTCCGCCCGCACCGCCATCTGGCGATCAGCGGGCGCGAGCTGTCAATTCTGGGCCGACGGAAGAATGCTCGGCGAAACGATCCGAATCCTCTGCGTCGCCAACGACACCGGACGCACCCACTACCCGACAACCCTCTTTCGACAAGAACAAGCCCAGCAGGGCCAATGCACTGCTCGAAGCACCATCTACACAGCCAGCATCGCCGCTGGCCTGATGCTCCACCAGTTCACCCGCTGGATCCGAAATCTGCCGACCGACCCCGACCTGACGTTCAACCTTCTAGCATCAGAAATTGCAGTCAATGCCGATGGAGAGCCTGCTCGGCTACCAAATGCAGGCTGATCATCCCTTATCGCTGTTTCTCGACATTCCTGATGATGGCCGAGGGCAATGCGTCCATGGCGTGGCACAGCCGAAACAGCATGTCGATCGTTGGAGACTTCCGATCGTTTTCCAGCATCGAAATGTAGGTCCTGTCGACCTGAGCGCGATACGCCAGCTCTTCCTGTGTCAGTCCCGCTGCTTCACGGGCAGTACGTAATTCGAGTCCCAGCATGACCAGAAGTTACTTGCCTTCTGGCCGAATAACTGTTGACTATAGTCAACAGTTATTCGGCTGGATAGTATGACCCGGAGAGCTCTTGGCTGACTCAGAAACACACTATTCACAGCATCCGTGCCCGACTCGCCCCAAGGTCTGACTCTTCACCATTTCTTGTCAAGAGAGGTAGATATGCATCATCTGGACACTCGGATTGCCGCAGTGATTTGCGTCGTCGCACTATTCGCCGCCAGCGGCTGCTCACAGCCGAAATCTGGAACATACTTCAAGCCCGAAATCACGGCGCGCCATGATGGGTTCTTCTCGTATGACATCACGTTCAAGCTGAATGCCGTCAATCGAATCGACTGGAGCCGGGACGCCGACAACCAAGTCACAAATGTCAAGACACCAGTCGTCACTGATCTGCGTGATGCCACGCTGAATGTGACAGTTCACTACTCGCAGGGGACAACCCACGAGACGCAGGCGTTCGACGCCAAATGGCAGATCGGCGAGAGCCTGATCGTCAACGTTCCAATGACTGCGACGATTCAGGGTTACGACATCAAGGGCACCGGCTACCTATACGACGAATCGGGCACGTACCTCGGCACTGTTCCGATCCAATCCAGTTTCCGAACGACTTCGGAGTAACCAGCCACCAACGCGGGCCGGCCAATGGGCGGCCCGCTCGGTGCCTTCTTTTTAGCTATCAGTACCAGCAGCCAATTCTGCGGAGTCTCTCAATGGCCCGACGCAAACACACAACGGTCTACAAAGGCCTTTTCGGAGAAAAACACATCGTAACGAAATATGACCCCGACGGAGGGGGCTGTTTGATGTGGATCGTCGTCGGCATCATCGCATTTGCACTGCTTCGAGGTTGCTCGTAGCAAAGATGTTCGGAAATACTACGCTTCCCCAATCACCGCAACTCGCTCCGGGTTGGTCGACCGGTGCGGCGAAAATTGGTGACACATTATGTTGGAACCGGGTATTGCTGGCGTACTCAATCGGATACACCGGCACGTTCTTACACTCTAAAACAAGGCCTGAATCTCGGAAAATCCGAAAGAGTGACCTTCAGGAAATGATCATCTGGCCGCTATGCCGCCTGACCGCCCGCCACTCTCCGTTCCCCGCTTTGCGTTCTCGCCGCTAAATGCAGTCGCATCGGCACATCGTCTTCCGCGGCACGAAGCGCCTGGGTAGAGAGTTGAGGTGTCGCCAATGTGTTGGACGAGACTGGGAACGTGCTGAATGAACTGGCGTCCTGATGCATTGCACCAGTCGCTCACAACGACGTCCGTGTCCATCAGTCCTGAATTTGGACCTGAGAATCGATGTCTGAGAACGCCATAATCTGAGATTAGGATTCGTGCTGATTCATTTGGAAAGACATAAGCGAGCGCGCCAAGTCGATCCAAAGGAGATGAGACCTCTTGAAATCCGCCTTCACAGAGGCCAGATTCCCCAGACGAGCGGAACAGCGAAATCGTGCCTGTATGATCAGGCCAATAGTGCTTTTCCAGAAACTTGCGCAGCTTTGCAGAGTAGACGACGTCGTCTTCACAGATAAGATAGAAGTCTGCTTCGGGTGTGCGCAAAACAAGTTCGGTTAGCGCGAGATACCAGTTTGAGAATGCTCCAAGGCGAGTCGTCCGTTGAACCCACCGTGTACTTGGTACTACCCTTGGGCATTTGACCTTGGGTTCTGCGAAGACAATTGGCTCCGTCCACCCGGCGTCTGACAGACTTTGGATGCTGACTTCCAGCGTTGGCTGTCTTCGTGGCGCTGTAATGACTCCGACGCACCAAATCCACGATTCTCGACCGAGAGGGGACGTTGTGTATATAGAACTCGCCGCCTCTGAATTGATTGGAGCCTTTGAGGTCAAATTCGAGCAGCCACAACATACACACGCTGGCAGTGTCTCCTCGTGTGAAAACACTTTTGCGTGAGTGCACCGAATACGACACGGATCGACCCAGTCGCGGTAGATACATTGTGGCAGGCCTGTTTGCAAATCTGTCATCTCAGGCTCACTCCACCGGGGTGTTGGGAAAAAGAGGTAGGGGACGAATCGCTTCCCTTACAAGACGTGCAAAGCGGTGCGTTAAACGCCAGGGGTCGCACTCATCAAGAAGACGCTGGCGATTAATTTCCCGAAAGGACTCGAAATCGTCCCATCGTGAAAGAATCGATTCAACAATCGAATCGAGGTCACCAAAATCAGGGCGACAGCAGATGTACGTCTCGCCGGCTCGGTACAGGTCTGGCCACGTGTCGATGAAGTCCGTGTAAGGCTTGACGAGAACACAACCGGCGAGGATAGCCTCGGCGTCTCTGTGGCAGGCCGCCCCCCAGCCCCACGGAGAGACGCAGATTCGCGAACGCAGAAGCGACGCCCAGTACTGTTGCATAGAAAGCAGCGGTCCGGCATGACAGACGACCCGATGCCTGTCACGGAGTTGTCGAATTGACTCGACACATAGTCGCCGATGCTGTGTGACAAGTGGGCTTCTATACCTGGTTGTTCCGGCAAAGTGAACGTCTACATCGCGATGATGTTCAATGACTACTGGCTTCTGTCGAAGTGACTCCAGGCGACGGAACGCTCCATACCCAAACGTAACTCGGATTCGATCAATCTGGTGAGGGTTCAGTGGCTTGAACGAGACCCCCGGTTCTGCGGGAAACAGATCCGGACGGCATTCTCGAAACAGCGTATTGTGGAAGCCGAGAGAAAATTCGCGTGAGTTGTATATTGCTCGAGGCCGATAGGCGTGCTGTACTGTTACTGCTGCTACCGTCGGGTGCACCAGTAACTGACGTGTTCGGTTATAGAGTTGAGCCACGTCACTTACGGAATGAACGAGCAGCGGGCACGTATCGGACAACATCGAATCTGATACCTGATCTTCATGCACCCAAACAGCATCAACCGTTTTACTCTTGTCGGTAACGATTTCCACTCCAGCCGATCGAAGATTCGATCTGAGCGTCATCACCAACTGTGGTACCCAACCCTGCCATGAGCTCATCCGGCGTCCAGGGACAAATCCAAGTCTCAGCGTGGGATTTTCCCAGACTCCACTAACGTGAGTAAGCTGGTCACCTTGATGTGCCGTTGATTTCATAGGCAGAGACCTTTCCGCAATGCTGAATGATCTTTCGGTCCATGAATGCGGTGCGGAAGCCACGCTTCAGGAACGCGTAACTGAAGCACCACTCGTGAAACGGGCGAATGGGGTACGGCCCCGTGGCACGCACTGCCCGTGTTTCGTGTATCGAAGGGTTCAACGTAAATCCGGGCCAGGCTGGCATGCCGAACTTTCGGTCCAAGGTTTTTGCGTCTGATAAATACCGATGCAGGCAGAACCCGACTCCTGAGGGGGAAATCCGATGGCGTCCTCGAATCCAATTCAGGGATACAGAGCGAATCGACGAGTTCGCCTTGAGTATGTCCAATGCATTGGAAATGTGGCATCCTGGCTCAAGGAGGAACCAATCATCTTCGTAATGCAGGAAATAATCAGTTGTGACTTCCGAGATCAGACGAGAGAGAGACTGCGCATGCCCGGTATTCGAATTCCACAGAAATCTGAAGTGAGGAAATCTTCGTTCCATGATATCTCGATCTCGATCGCTAGATGAGTCATCCGAGCAGACGAACTCAGTTAGAAGATCGTGATCGAGGCACTTCCCGTAAAACGAATCCATTGTCTTCATGAACAGGTCAAGCCGGCGGCAAGTGGTGACGGTAAACGATATCGATGGATGTCGTTCCTGGCTCGCCTGAACGGAATGTAATGAATTCATTCCAATCATGACCTGGCCCTGTTTTCAATAAGTGCCAACCCGAGCCTATCATCAGTTGGGATTCGAGATTCTGCAGTCCACAGGCGGACTACGTTGAATCCCTGCGTCTCTATGTGACTGATGGCCTGCGAAACGGTACCGTTCACATACCACGCATCGTGAATCAAAATGAGCCCTCCAGGACAGACGAGTTGACGGGCAAGGTCGAACTCAGCAAGCACGTGATCGGCGTCATGCAGAGAGTCGAGCAGAACGGCATCATAAGTCTCGCCTTCCCGCAGTGCGGCTCGCATTCCGGCCAGAGAATCAACCCTTCGCTCTTCAATACACCTTCGGGTACTTTCTGGAAATGACGACCAGAGAGTGTCTCTTTCTTCATGTCGGTATGGATCCATAGTAACCACCTTACCATGTCTTCGGTCGCAAACGGCCGATGCCAGGCAGGCGGCCGATACACCGCGTGCCGTGCCAGTTTCCAGCACGTGTCGGCAGCCATTGCTGCGGATCAGATAGAATAAACACGCAAATAGTGGCATTGTTTCCGGCTCGTCAATTCGCGCCCCCTGCGCGTCGGTGGTTCCGTAGAAAGACCAGGCCAGTGACCGCAGCCCAAACCTCGCAGCCCATATCTGTATCGTCCGAACAAATACCGAGTATTGATCACGTTGCCGCGATGTCGGCAAAGGGTGATTCTGACCGGAGAAACGCCCCTGCCACTCCGCATACTTGAGTTTTCCTTCCGCAGAGAAATGTACCACCGAAACCGGCATCGAGCGCCACATAGCCACTAGTCGAGCTCCGATGTCCTGAAACTCGACATCCTGCGCATGAAGCTGCAAATTGAATTTTCCGTCCAGTTCGATGGCACAGTCCAACTTTGCCAGAGCCAGATTGAAGATAAACTGATTCCGCCAGGAAATCCTGCGGCCCTCGTCAATCCATTCGGACGCTCCTGACATATTGCAAATAGCGTCGTCAAGATTCAGCAGAGCCTCACGGCATCCCGCGAACAGTCCATCGTTAACTACGAGTGGATAGGACAATTCTCCATTGCATTCGCCCAACAGACGCTCGAAATCGGACCGGCGACCACCATACGCAGCATGTAAGACATGTTGCAGGTCGCGATACCGCTTGTCATTGGATTCGCGACACACAAGAATTCTGTCTGAAGGAATCGCCGACAACGTTTCGAAAACCGGAAGCAGACTCTGCAATATGAGCATGTCAGCGTCCAGGCAGATGTACTGGTCAGCGTCAACTACTCGCGCAACAGAATACAGCAACGCTTTGATCCCCACGGTAACGCGACTGAGCACTCGGGTCTGAATGCATCTTGCGCCAAATCGTGCCGCGACTTCTCGGCATCGAGGAGAATCACCGAGCTCAAAAACCACAACCTCAGCGTCTCCACATTGGCCGTTGGTCCGCAGTGAGCCCAGCATGTCTTCGAGAAAACCGACGTAGCTGTCATTGGCAACGGTGGCAATGCATCGGTGTTTCGGACGCATTGAGCTCAGCGGCACGTTTATATCGGTACGCTTCAGGCAGTCGATCACTGTGCGTCGTCGTCCGCGGACTCGAACCTGGGTAACAACAGGGTCAACCCACAATGTGTGGCAGAATTCCCAAACATTGCACGTTGTTACCAATTCCAATTGAGTGAAGTTGCAGACGTCTGCACTTATCTCGACAAGCCCGTCTTCCGGTGTGATATTCTCGACCGCCGCAACTACGTTACCATCCGCTATGACGAAAAAGCTGGCGACCGGCAATCGATTTCCCTGGGACGCACTGTCGTTGAAGCCAACGTGGGAGCGAACCTGAGAGCATTCCTCCGTGAGGAGAAAACGGATGCTCGACGGAGCGTGGGCGCTCAGTACGGTCTCACGCTGCGCACCACCAACAACTACGCGAAGATCATCACACCCGAGTTCTCCATTCGTCCCGAGCGTGCCGTATCCAACGTGACTTTCCACTGGTTCCATACCGGAAAGGTGCCACTTAACGGTGGACGTTTCCGTGGCATTCGCATCAGGAAAACTTGTGGCCAACGGTGCTCGTTGAGTTTGTGTGATTTGCTTGCCAGAACGAATGCGGGAGTAAATTTCCGATTCCACGATGGACTTCCGGAATTCGTCAGCTGACAGGCGTGAAAGTGGCAAATCTTTCAGATACCGATGGGCGGCAAGGACGAGTTCAATGTTTTCAGCTTTTTCTGCAGCTTCCGATAGGTTGTCAAAGTAAAGCGGGTATTCATCGCCGAGATACTCTTTGACGGCCGGAAGCGGATTCACAAGGATCGGTGTCGCACGCGCCATACATTCTATGATGGTGTTGTTGGCACTGCTGTCATACAAGTCGCACAGTACAATATTCCGGGATAGAAGCAGATCATACTCTTCGTGCTTTAGGAACGATATTCGCTCGACCATCGCCCTGGCCTCTGCGGCGACGTTGTGGCGATCAAGGTCCCGATTCAGGACAGTTGAAAAATAGGCATGGTCAATCTCAAGCATGCATCGTCTGTATGACGGCGCATTCAGTCTGAAGATCGAGCTGATTCGCCGCAACCACCACCCGACGTGAACAATTCGACGCACGGGCTGCTCTAGAAATGCATCAGGACTGAAATTGAGTTCTGGTATCTCAGTCGGATGTGTCAGCGTTTCTACTGGTACGTTAACGCGTTCTGCGAGCCACTCCCGAAGGTACTCAGAAAGAACGTAGATCCCCTGGCAACACTTCAATGACTCGCGGAAAGTCGGCCGGGAAAGCAGTGTTTGGGGAGCGTTGGAGACATCATGCCACTCAGGAACACCGGGAGGATTATGGAGGACACCAACCCACGGCTCCCTGTATGGTATGAGGCCCCGCCTTCGCTCGGACTGTTCACGCCAGCAAAATGTTCGTTCAATAAAACTGTCAAACAAGAGTCCTTGTCGACTATGTAAGGGCTTCAGTGCGTCGAGAGCAAACGCCCATCCCGAACGATGGAATGAAAAATCCGGCTGCCGGCTCGTGTCTATGTTCAGTAGTGCTGGTTCTGATATGGATGGCATAACGCAGTGTTTCCGTGCAGCTTCCTGACAATCGCTGGTGAAATATGGCCGTAAACATGAATACCTCGACTACCAATCGTCGTTTATCTCGTAGGCCAACACCTGCAAAAGGTCGCCGGCCTGATTTCGAAATTCATCTTTGACTCGTTGTGTAAAATGCTGTCTCCATTGGCCAGGTTGTCCTGATCGCGTGACCTGTCTGTTCTGAATGACTCCTGGTTTACGCCGGGCGATGGATTCGAAAGTGGAGTCGCTCGCTATTTTCAAGCTTATCTCTACCGCTTCATCGACGAACCCGTAATGGCGAAAAAGCGGCGCAAATGAATTAACGGGATCATCGAAGCAGGATTCGTACTTCAGCTCCAGCGTGTTCGCATCGCTATAATCCCATTTTCGCATTTGTTTGAATACAAACGCAGAAACTAAGATTTCAGCGATAAGACCATCCTCGATGCTCAAAGAGTTTAGATACTGTTGGTAACTCAATCCGTTATACCTGTTCTGAGGCCGATGCACCCAATCTTCCTTAGTCCATAAATGGTAGAAGTAACCGGACACTACGACGTCGCGTGGATCGCGTATCATGTGCGATCCACGATACGCGGGCAGGAGAACCGTGTCGATTCGGCTCTGCTGATCGAACACGATTCCAGATGCTGGAGTTGAAGACTCCTCACTGAATGGGATGAAGTTCAGTCCATACCGACGGGCAACGCCTGTGAGAATACGTCTGAGCCAATGTGTTCCACATTTGTGATGACATGAATGAAACAGCAGTGGAGGGTTCTGCCCGTCACTGAATGGGAGCGGAAGTCTCGGCATTTACGTTCTCTCAGGCATTGACTGTTTTGGCGGGTTGTAAGCAAAGACTAGTGGCCGGTGACGAATCCACTGAAAGCTGTAGCGTCCATCACACGCAACAAACGATGCTTCTCCCTTGCATAAGTGTGCCATGTGAGTTCCGGCAAATCAGTGAGGCGGTCTGAATTGGGCCGTACGAACAGAGCGCCCATTCCACAGCAGGCATCAAGGACTGCAATATCGAGATCAGGTCGTGTCCTGAGGCGTGCTACGGCTTTCCAGACGTCTCCAAACCAGGCTCCCGTTGTTCGTTCTCGCTCCTGATGGACTTCCTTGCTCGGGAGACAGTCGTGAATCAGGATGCAGCCCCCTTCGTTCAGGTACCGTAGAGAGTTCTCGACGTCGCGCAATACCTGTTCTTCGAGGTGAAGGCCGTCGACGAATACCAAGTCAAATCTGTCCCGGTTGCTCTTGAAGAACTCATCGGACGTATTCCGGGTCGTGCCTCCCCTATTTGGATCGACGCCAGTTTTCGCGGCGGATGTAACAGAAGTGAAGTTCTGATTGTTTCCACATCCGATCTCCAGATAGGCGGAATACGCAGCGTGATCGATAATCCCGTTGATCACCGCAGTACGCGTCAACGTTTGTCCGCTCCAAAGATGCTGTGATTTGTCACTGGTTGCTGGCGCCGAAGCATGGCGAATTCCCCGGACAAGCTGCAGGTTGAGTTCATCAACCTGCCGGATAAAAGGCTCTGCCCATTTGACCTTAGGTGGAATCAACTCGGTTGGCGTCGCAAGGTTTTCTCGATGTGCAAGAAGGTCCTCAGATGAGTTAATCGTAAGCAGTTTCGTAAAAGATGCATTCGATTTGTGAGTTATGCTCAGTACCTGATCCAGATGTCGATGTCGAAATTCGGGTACGTGCTTCTTAAACGTTGCCAGCACCTTGGCATGGCGGTTCAGTACATCCTCTCGATTTTCGTCGGGGCACCGATTCAGGCCTGCTTCACTGACGGCATAGCCGTTAGTCCAGAAGCCATTCTCTGTCGGATTCCGAAAAAACAGACTGTCACTGCCACCATTGTCTCGTTGACGTTTCTTTACGGGAACTTTTCGTGACGGGCAGAAAACCCCATCCGACCAGCTGAATAGATCAGGCATGTCACTTGCATTTTCCCTAAGTGTGTCGGCAATCTCTGGTGAGAACCAGTCGTCATCGTCGACGGGCAAGATGATGACATTGTCCAGACGCTCAAGAAGTGCAGCCTGATGACGGTTGCGAATGACAAGATCCACATTGTGAATCTGACTGCGATTCAGTTCTGCAATGTTCTTAATTTCCTGTCGGTACTCGAACCAGGACATCGAAAATGCCTGATTCCAGAACTTAATTTTTGTAAGTAGCTCACGTTTTCTAGCAGGATTGATCCTGATAACCGATCGGTTGAACTTCTCCTGTTCCAAGTACGAATCCTCAGAAAGACTTCCCCAGCCTACATCAGATCGGAGAAACACCGCAATTATTGGATCCACCATTCCATCTCCGTTGTTGTGCAATGTTGACGTTTTGAGAAGAGCAGCCTGTCTAGTGTCCGGTAGGTTTTCCTTGAATTCCACTTTCTCACCCATGTAGAGCCAGTTTATGACTCAGACCTTGGGGGACTGAGTCAATTTCGACGAAATTGCTTGTCAAATCGGACCCCGATTTCTACATAACTGACTGAGGTGAACTCATATTGAGTTAGGGAACTCCGATCGACGATAATGTAAGATTTTGAGTTTTTCATGCGTCAAGTGGCCAACACACTGAATTCCAAAAGTCCACGCAATTCCGAAATACGGTCTGAGGTACAGATCGCTTTACGAGCGAAGAAACACCATGATATTTCTACGGAACCATCGCAGCGTGGAAGCATTTCTCAGCCTCTGTCCTGTTTCCCGGCAGAGGCGATAACCTAAACGGATGAATAAATCCTCAACATAGTCTGGATCTCGTTCATTGACATGTCCACAGCCGCCCTGGCCTTTCTGTGCCCAGCTCACGACAATTCCGATTCGATTGTGCTGATGTAAATTATTGATCAGCGTATCCTCGTGCTCCAGTGGAATATGTTCTGCGACTTCCAGGCACAGAACCCAGTCGGCAGGCTCAACGGTTACAGGCCTGGCAATGTCGAGCACCTCGCACTGGTTGTCTGTGAGTTTCCGTGTATTAGGGTTGCCGTCGTAGCCTCGGCACTGTGACAGCTCGTTCAGAATTTCGACGTAGCGACCCGCTCCACAACCGAAATCAATGACGGACTTGCCCACAAGCAAGTCAGACAATGCCTCGGCAAGCGGGCCATCGAAGTGATACTTGTCCGGATCTTCAAATTTCCAGATTCCCGCCGTGCATGGCGGTGCGTTTCTCTGGTGCCCAAAGCACCGTTCCAGTGTTTCCGAGGTCCACGAGGCGTGTCTGGCAGGCGGCGTAATGCCCTCTTTCTCCAGAAATGTCAGAACTGGACGAAGCGAGGAGTTCCTGGACATGACTTCCCGAACGCGTTCCACAACCGGAAGTTCAAGCGAACTGCGATGCAAGTTTCTGTAGCGTGTCTGAAGCTGATCGTCAGTCAGCCTGAACTGATTTCCGAGTCCAGCCTGCACGTCGTGCGAACTCTGTCTCTGCCCGATAGCTGCGTGACGTTTTTGGAGCGACTCAACACTCCCTGAGTAGTGCATGTGAAACAGGCGCAGATCGCTGCGACGGACCGGTGAAGTAGCGCGAGCGCGGTGGCTACCAATCGAGAAACTGATCTCACGAATTTCAGGGCGAAAGACCACTGATTTACAGTAAGCGTCGGAGAAGCTGGCTTTCCATTGAGCCAGCGGCTGCAGTGACATCGATTCAGGGCCGACAAGGTTGAATCCAACACACTTCAATACGTCCGCATCACTTTGCTCCTCAAGGTATTGCAACAGGTGTGGGTGATAAACCAGCTCGTCAACGTCACAAACGATAACCCAGTCGGCCGTGGACCATTTCCAGCAGTTGTTCTTGAGTCGCTGAAGGATGCGTTCCGAATACTCTCCACCGCTGTCGTAGGACATTAACACGGCATTGGGGCAGGCTTCGATCAGCTGCCGGGAGCCGTCATCAGAAAAGTTGTCCCAAACGAAAATGCGCGAAGCAAAGCTCGCGTAGTGCTGCAGGAAAAGTGGCAGCAGTCTCGCCTCGTTCCAACAGATCGCATGGACGTCAATCTTCATTAAGCATGCCCTTCTGTATCGACCTGCTCCGGTGATCATATCTGTCAAGCGAATTACTCTACGCAGGTGCTGTCGTGTTTTCTAGCCCTAATTACTGTGAAGTCTGAGTTTTGAGTACGGAGCAGCTGTCCAGGCATCTTGAGACACTTCGTCAACGCAATGTCATTGAGACGGGCTGATATGAGACCTGACAATCTTGAAATTTGAATATGCGCGAGAGTTGCTGGCGAATTCACTCTGTGTCAATCCAGGGCACATCCACAAACTGATCTACAGAGTCGATCAGATACCCCAAAGCGCACAGTCTTGGGCCAAGTGTCTCTTTGAAGCGTCCGGGCTGCACACCCTGCAGGCGGTCCAGGGACTCAAAATCAGGCTTCCATCGGGCGAAGTACCGTTGGTTGCTTTGGGTATCGATTTCCAGGCGGGGTTGATGCTTATTGACGCCCAGAAAGGTATGAATTCTTGCCAGCAGATGTTGGGGGTTGGCCACGAGATCTTCGTAACGGCAAATGATCAGTTTTCTGATCCTGCTCTTGTCGGCTAACAGTCCCTCATAGCAACGAAGCGTATGCTCAATAAGAGAGAAGGCGGAGGATGGGCACCATTTAAGAGTCGCATACGCAACTGCAACAGGGTGACGAAGGATGACGACAAACGATGAATTCGGAAACAAATGCTGAAAAAAACGCATACGAATAATAGTGGGTGGCGACTTCTCGATTAAGTAGTGCATCCTCAGGTCCCAATGGCTGCTCCAGTCTGAAAAGAGCTTCATGGCATTATCGCGCGTAGCCAACGGGTGGCTCTCATTCATAAAGGATGCCGGATCAAATGCAAATCTGCCGGGGCCACCAAACCGCTTGGCAGCGGGGAAGACGGATTGGAGGTGCTGTCCTTCGTCCATTGGCTTGCCGGTGTTGGAGAAGCCGCTGATTTCTGGGTGGGCGCGCAATGCCGTGTGCAGCAGGGACGTGCCGCTACGGTGAGTACCGGCCACGAATACAAAGTGATTGTCTGGAACTTCGAGCATGTCGCATCTCCTGGGATGCACGGGCCTGCGGCAGTCTTTCCTTAATCTGGGCGATTGTGCTTCAGCTTAAAGACCACTTCGGAAAGTGGGCAGGCCTGACATCCTGAATGCCGATCGATGCAGTTTCAAGATCAGGAAGTTGCCGTTTCGCGCAGATCGCTCGAGACGCTACGTCGCCTTGAAATCAGACGCCAGAAGTACACTGGACGTGTAGAGCAGGACGGATTGGCTGCTCGCAAGTTAGCCTCCAGTTGTTGCAGAGCTGATCGTTCATCGATCTTGTAAATGGTCACATGTCACGTCATTATCATATCACATCCGCTCTGATCTCATGTGCACAAGTTACGGAGCCACTGCCTTGTTTGAGTATTCCGAAACGCTAATGCAGCATGTGCAGGAGCCACTCAATCGCCGCGTCCTGGCAGCGGCAAACGCTGTCGGAACCTCCGGTACTCCCGGGCGCGGCAGATTCTGCGTGGTGTATCTGCGGATTGACGAGCCTCGAGGAGTTGTCGATGAGGCGACTTTTCAGGCGGACGGTTGCGGTCCGACAATCGCTTCTGCATCACTGTTGACGGAAATGATTACAGGGCTCGCGGTCACTGATTGCTGGCAGATGACCGCAGATGATCTTGAAGCAGCACTCGGCGGTCTTCCCGGGCATAGAAAGCACTGCGCAGTCATGGCTATTACGGCTCTGCACAATGCACTTCAGGGGTGGTTGCCATCGGACTTTCCATCGCGGGAGGGCGTAAACTGATGCGTCGCCCGACAGTTGCGTTTGGCCCTGTTCGCGACGGGTTCGGTTCCTGGGAATGGGTTGGAGTCGAACTGGCGGAGGCGCTGTCGCCATACTTCGACGTAACGATGTTTCGTGACGACCCGCCAAAAACACAAGCTGCTGTGTTCGTTAAGTTTCCGCCGCCCACCGACTGGCTGCCACGTCTTGAGTCGACCCGCATTATTTACTGTCCCGTCGATTTTTTCGGGAGTGCGAAAGAGATCGACCAATACAGCGAGTTTCTCGCCTGTTGCAGTGCGATCATCATTCACAGCCATCGACTTCGGAAGTACTTCAGACCGTATGCGCCGGTAGAATATCTCGACCATCACATCCGGTTTGCGACACCGAACCGCCGCCGCTCAGTCACTGACGGCCCGCTCTTGTATGTAGGCGTCACGTCGAACCTGCCCCCCGTCGTTGAGTGGATCAATCGGTTTTCGCTTCCTCGCGATCTTATTCTTCTAACTAATCATACGGAAGCTGGCGATGAAGCTTCCGTGAAACGCTTTGGAATCAGTCAAGGTAAACGGGTTCAAGTGCTCCGTTGGAGTCCCTCACTGCAGATTCAGCTTCAGGGCGAGTGCAGCGCGGCAATCGATATTCGAGGCTCTGACTTTCGCGCTCGACACAAGCCGCCCACAAAGGCGATGGACTTCCTGGCGTCTGGCATTCCTGTCGCACTAAGCGCGTCGTCGAGCATGGCTGACCATCTTCGCTTCATGGGGTTTGAGCCTGCCATCCTGCCTGGGTCTGATGCCGTGAGCGATAGCGCATTGATACGGGGGTTTGATCGGCTGTTCTCGGCTGAGTACGCCTCTGAGGCCGGGCGTTTCGGGGCGGCGATTGCCGAGCTTAACTCTCTGCCACGCATTGCTTTGCGTATGAGACGTTTAATTGACGGCGTTCTCGGTGGGGGCACCGACCGGTTGCTGTAACTCTGGAACAGGAATGAGCTGTCGATC
>CALGTK010000366.1 GCA_937904325.1 uncultured Planctomyces sp. | reverse complement strand
AGGTGTTGCGAGATCCGGCGAATCATTGTGTTCATGGTTACCGCCCTGGCCCTGGTCATGGTCATGGTCATGGTCATGGGAACAATTACTCTGCGGAGCGGTGCTGGGGATGTGGTCGCAGTCAGCGTGGAGTGAAGCGGCTTCACCGTGATGATGAACGTGACCGAAACGGAGCAGGAACAACATGCACAGCACGCCCAGCAGTAGCGATCCAGAAAGCCAGGCTGGGTTGTTAAGTTGAGAGATTGCCTGAGGCAGCAGATGCAGGCAGGCCACGCCGATCATCATGCCGCCCACGAGGCTCATGAGTAACTGCATGCGCAGATGAGAAATGCGAAACATCGACGGCAGCCACCCGCCAGCCAGAGAAGCCAGCACGATCAGGCAACAGTAGATTGTTAGTAATTCAGCAGCCGTCATCGCCGAGTTGCTCCGCAGTGAAGGACGTTCGAAAGGTGGCGGAATTGTCGGCCGCATTCGAGCAGATGGCAGTTTCTATTTGCCAGCCGGGTGCTATTTGCAAAAGACTAGCATTTAGGAGTAAGTCGCACGAGCGACTGTATCCGCATTTGCTGCGAGAGTTACCGAACCGTGCAAAAAAAATTAGAAATGGATGAGTTCGACAGGCTTATTGACGAATTGCGCTTTGCAATTGAAAGTCAAATGCAATTAGAGTTCGGCTCGATTTGAGCGATTCCCTCACAAGCGAACTTTGATAAAGCCATGACTCGACCGGAACTGAACCTGCCAATGGCCGAGGTCAAGGCGTTGATTCGCGGCGCTGGTCTCAGGAGTACGGCAGCTCGAATCGCCGTGATTCAACAGTTGGCGTCGACGCCCGTTCCGCAGAGTCATTCTGAGGTTGCCGAGGCTCTGGAAGATTTCGGTTTCGACCAGTCGACGATTTATCGTTGCTTGACAGAGCTTTCGGACGCAGGCCTGCTTGCTCGCCTGGAGCTTGGTGATTCAATTCGCCGTTTCGAACTTCTACAGTCCGGGGCATCGACGGGCTTCTCGGAACATCCACATTTCATGTGCGTGGATTGCGGATCGATTACGTGCCTTGAAGAATTCACCATCCGACTGAATCCAAAGAAACGCGGTGCGGCAACTCCGGGAGAAGTCGTCGAAGTTCTGCTCAAAGGGCATTGTGCAAAATGCACTGAGACCAGCGAATCGGTTCAGCTTGCGGACTGAGTTGCTACCGCGCGTCAGGTGGCTGGCTGGACAAGAGTTGCAGAGCTTCCAGTGTTCGGAGTTTCCGGGCGGCATTGATGATCAGGTAGCGGTGTCTGCCCACCCTGTCGTGTTTGAAAGTGGTCAGCCCATCGTCTGCAACCGTGACGTTGCCGGTTTCTGAGATGTCGAAGCAGGAGTGCGTTGAGCGGACTCCGAAGAGGACACTGGTGAGGTCCCAGGTCGGACGATCATGCGGCGGTGGATTGTAGAGAATGTAGGCTTCTGCCAGCGGGTGATGTTTAACGTAGCGGAAGTCTTCTTCGATAATCCGATGCGGATAGGCGAGCGAGATACCGACTTCGTATTCGATTTAGACGATCTCCGTTGGCCAGTTTGTCGCGATGTTCTTTGCCGCCGGAATGTCCTTGATGATGTTGTATTCTTTGTGGTCGTACAAATGTCGGGCTTTGCGCAGAACGTCGACGGGAGCGCCTTTGCCCGACAGTAAATCGTGGGGATACCGGTATACGTCGACGGCGTTGCCGATGTCTGTGTCGAAGATGAGCTGCACGCTGGCGGACGGCTCACTCGCCTGGAGTGTTGTTGCCACAAATGTTGCGACAAACGTCGCCATGAAGAGACGATGAATCATTTGTTGATCGTTTTATGGGGCAGAAAGCGTTGCTGCCCTTGCGGGACAGATCGTTGGCTGAACCGATCAGACCATTGACCAAGCCGTCTGTCCAGGTTGAATCGCCTTTCAGCCAGTCCAGGACATGCGGAACTCGGGTTTGAAGTGGCACATCGCCCGCATTACCAGCAACCGTGTCGTCAAATTCGGTGTTGCCGGGCAGAGTTTTCGGGGCGACGGCATCCATTTTCAGGAAGTCGTATTTTGAACCGGAGAACTGCAGGTTCTGCTTTCCGCCGCAGATTACTCGGCTTGGAAAGTCGCTACCCGTTTTGTCAGTGGGGACGATTTTTAACGTGCTCTTCCTGACGTCGAACGCTGGCAGTTGCTGGAGATTGGCGGCTTGATCCAGTGCTGCGTTGGAGCCTTGCGAAAAGCTCACGGCGTAATTCCATTGGAGTATTTCACTGGTGTTTTTAACTGGTGAGCTTTGTCCGGAGGCAGGTCAGTCGTCCATTCCATGCCGGACTCAACAGTTTTGAAACGCAGGTCGCACCTGGCTGGCAGTAAAATATTTGTGGCCATGATTAACGCGGAATCGGTTTTCAGTCCTTCGCTTTGAAAATGTGCAGGGTTTGATCGTTTGATGTTGAGATCTGCAGTGACGTTATATGCCCATTAAACGAGTTTGGTGATTGGTACTCTCCGGCAGCAGAAGCGTCGTCAAATCCGATGGACAATGCATCCTTCGGTTGAACAGGGATCAGGCCCGGAGACGTTGTGCTGGTAGTTCGTCCACCGCCGACTGTAAACGTGATCTCGTCGTCAGAAAGCGTTGCTGTCAATCGAAACTGTTTTCCGGATAGTTGTTTGCCGGTGATTCGCGTCACTTTTCCGTTGACTCGGACGTCGAAAGCTGGTCGTCCGTTAGTGAAATGGATCGCGAAACCATGTTCACGTCCACCTTGAGCAAGGACGACTCCGTGTGGCGATTCCCCCTTTCCTTCAACCACGATTGTAAGCGGAACGCTGGCAATCTCTGGCGAGTCGGCGACGACGTGGTGTTGCTTCGAATGCTTTGATGTTGATCGTCGTTGTATCCGACTCGACGTTTTCGGAGCGGGATGTTTTTCAAGGATTGCTGTCAATTGCGTAACAATGTCTGGCTGGTCGTCAGCGAGATTACGTTTTTCCAAAGGGTCAACTTCGTAGTCGTAGAGTTCATACTCGGGTGGCTGGCTGCTGCCTTGCCGTTGCCATTTCACCAGTCGATAACGATCCGTTCGGATCGCCTGGCCCAGTCGGCCGCCTTTGGGGTAACAATGATAGGCGTATTCGCCGATGTCGGTGTTCTGGCCGCGCAGGACGGAAACGAAACTGTCGCCATCAATTGGCTGCGGCCCCGTCGGTACGGGCAATCCGGCCAGTTCGGCCACGGTTGGAAACAGGTCGACAGTTTCGATCAGGGCTGATGAGTGTGAGTCAGCTTTCGTCACGCCAGGAGCTGAAATGACGATCGGGATGCGATTTGCCTGCTCGTAGTTGGTGTGCTTGGTCCACGTTCCGTGATCGCCCAGGTGGTAACCGTGATCGCCCCACAGCACGATAATTGTGTCTTCCCCTATGCCGAGGCGATCGACCTCGTCCAGAACCCGGCCGACCTGGGAATCCATGTAGCTGAGCGACGCGTAGTAACCATGGATCAGCGTTCGCTGTAATTCTTCGCTGAGCGGCGGGTTTTGTGGGACCGGCTTATACTGATTCAGTTCTCCGATCGTCTTGCCGGCGTACGCTGGTGCTCCATCGGGTGGCAGCGTGTAAGCGGCCATCGGGAGCTTCGAACGGTCGTAGAGTTCCCAATACTTTTTCGGCGCGCAAAATGGCAAATGTGGTTTCGTAAAGCCAAGCGCGAGGAAGAATGGTTCGGCAGTCTGCTTGAAGGATTGTAGCCGTTTGATTCCTTCAGCAGCGATGCGGCCGTCGGCGTAAGCTTCGTCATCGACGTCAGCGATTTCCCAGGCGGCTCCCATCGGCAGGCCGTCTTTCGACTTGTTGCTGAAGAGTGCTTCTTCGCGAGTCAGTTGTCCGCCGGTACTTTCGGGCAGGACGTAATCGATGACCTTATCCGGTTGAAACGGAACGCTCCATGAATGAATGTCGTTGATGTTTCCGTGTCCGATGTGGAACACTTTACCGACGCCAGCGGAGTGGTATCCGTGCTGTTTGAAGTACTGCGGCATCGTGACGGCGTCAGGGACAGCGGTTCGAAAGTGCTGGCCAAGACTGTAAACACCGATTGATGTCGACCGGGATCCAACCAGCAGGTTGTTCCGTGACGGTGCACAGACGGCCTGATTGCAGTAGGCCATGTCAAACCGCATGCCGCGCGTCGCCAGGCGGTCGAGATTCGGTGAATGAACCCACTTGTCGCCGTAGGCCCCGAACGATGGTTTCAGATCATCAACAAGGATTAGTAGTACGTTTGGATGATCGGTGGCGGCGATGACCTTTACCTGTGTCTGGACGAGGTAAGAGAGGATTAAGAGCGTGGCGACAAACTGCGATTTCATCTGACTGACTTTCGCCGTGTAATTGGAGTTCGGGCAAGAGATTCTGCACCTTAATGCAGCAGGATAACTTGTGATTCAGAAGAACGGAAAGCATCTGCTGACCGTCGTCGTAAATCCACGTTTTGCGTGGATCGTCACTGCTGGACACTGTTAGTTGTCCTGAAGCATTGATGTAATGCGAAATGTGAAATGCCTTCCGCTTCTTAGTCCAGCGGGCCCGCGAAAGGCTTGTTCCACGATTGGCTTGTTCAATGTGAAGACGCGGCCACGCGACTCGTGCAGAGTGACTTGAGGTGTCGCACAAAGTGAACCGACGCGGTATGCAAGGCGGGCAACTTCGATTTGGGCAGTGAATTGACGGCCAATTTTACCAAAGTGAAATGCAGGGTACCCCTCGAATATCTTCGAGCACCGGCATCAGGCTTTGGCAGTTTGGTGTCTGGATTTGATTTCGCTTAGCGGGTCAGGAAGTCAAGATTCGATTAGTGAGCCTTCGTGACGATCCAGGTGAGCAGGCCTTTTGCCAGGTGCATGCGGTTTTCGGCCTGATGGAAGACGATGCTGTTGGGGCTTTCCATCGCGTCGTCGGTGACTTCCAGGCCTCGCTTGGCGGGGAGGTCGTGCATGAAGCGGCAGTCTGACGGCGCCCGGGAAAGTAGATCGGCGTTGACCTGGAAGTCGGTGAAGTCCTGCTTCCGTTTTTCTTCTTCCTCTTCCTGACCCATACTGGCCCAGACGTCGGTGTAGATGATGTTGGCGTCTGCGACCGCGGCGACTGGATCATTGGTCTGCGTGAACCGCGATGCTGGACACTTCTCGTTGAGTCGTGCCAGAAATTCCGGGGGCAACTCGTAGCCGACAGGGCAGGCCAGTGTCATGGGCAGGCCGAGCATTGACGTCAACAGTGCCAGCGACGCACTGACGTTGTTGCCATCACCGACGAATACGATTTTTTCGTCCGTTAATGCTCCAAAAGATTCTCGGATTGTGAACAGGTCGGTCAGAGCCTGGCAGGGGTGATACTCGTCGGAAAGGCCGTTGATGACGGGGCAGGACGACCATTCGCAGAAGTCTGTGATCAGCTCCTGCGAGAATGTTCGCAGGACGACCACGTCGGAGTAGCCGCTGATGACTCTTGCGATATCAGGCAAAGACTCGCGACCGTAAAGGCCGGCGTCATTCCCTGAGAAGAACGATGCGGAGCCACCCAGGTGCGTCATCGCGGCTTCGAAGCTGAGTCTTGTTCGGAGCGACGGTTTCTCGAATACCAATGTTGCGACATGGTTGTTGAGCGGTGTCGCAGGATTACCAGATGCGTACTTTTCTTTGAGACTCTCTGCAGTCTCAAGGATGTCCATGACGTCGTCAGTCGTCAGATCAAATAATGAAGTGAGGTGTTTCATCGGATGGTTTCAGTCTAGCTGTGATTTTAGCGTTGATTCTTTTCGTGCGTGCCGAACGGCAATGCGGTACGATATGAATATGACTGCCGCAGACGTGTTTTCCGTGAAATTCTCAGTGGCGAGATTGTCTCTAGCTCGCTTCGCTGGCCATCTCACGGAGCACATCGGCGATGATGCCGAAGCCTTCATCCGCTTCCTCGGCCGAAAGATTCACGGCCGGCAACAGGCGAATCACCGTTTCCTGCGTCGCGTTGATGAGGAGTCCCTTTTTCATACATTTTCCGACGGCTGGCGTTGAGGGGATTGTCAGTTCGACGCCGATCATCATACCCCGCGTTCTGATTTCGGAGATGATCGAAAGTTCCTCAGCCAGCGCTGCGAAGTGACTTCGGAATCGTTCGGATATCGCCGCTACGTTGTCGAGGAGATGTTCCTCTTCAATTGTTTGAACGGTGGCGATGCCGGCGGCCATTGCGAGCGGGTTGCCGCCGAAGGTAGACGCGTGCATGCCCGGACGAAGGTCATTAGCGAGTTCGTTGGTGGTAATGACGGCGCCGCAGGCGACGCCTGATGCGATGCCCTTTGCCATCGTAAAGATGTCCGGTTGGACATCCCACTGCTGATAGCCGAACCAGGTTCCCGTGCGAGCCATACAGGTTTGCACTTCGTCGAAGATCAGCAGACAGTTGTTTTCGTCGGCAATTTTTCGCAGTCCGGCCAGGTATCCATCGTCGGGGATTTGAACGCCTCCTTCGCCTTGAATCGGTTCAATCATGATGGCGGCGGTTTCGTGGTCGATCAGGTCAGCGACCGCCTGCAGGTCTCTTGTCGGGGCATACTTGAACCCGGCGACGAGAGGCCCGACGCCCTCATGGAATTTCGGCTGAGCCGTCGCGGCTGTCGTGGCGAGTGTTCTGCCGTGAAAGCCTTTTTCGAAAGTGATGACTTTGTACCGGCCTTCTTTCATGCCGTGCAGACGGGCGAGCTTGAGCGCGCCCTCGTTGGCTTCCGCTCCGCTGTTACAGAAAAAGGCTTTGCCGAAACTTCGAGTGCAAAGCATTTCGGCGAAGTCGCCCTGAGGTTCCATGAACCAGGTGTTCGGCATGTGGATCAGTTTGGCGGCTTGTTCCTGGATGGCCTGTGTGACTTGCGGCGGACAATGTCCCAGAATGTTGCAGCCCCAGCCTGGGAACAGATCGAGGTAGCGCTTTCCTTCGGCGTCCCAGCAATGTTGTCCTTCACCTCGAACAAGGCAGATCGGGTACCGGGTGTAGTTCGGAATGACGTATTTGTCGAACTGGGCAATCCTGTCCTCACTGGACATGGCGGCGGATGAATCCATTTTCGTAATCTTTCAAAGAATGGTGATCTGACGTCTGGCGGCGTTGCTCCGGATGCGTCTCGAATAGAACCCAGGACAGTCTTGGCTGTCTCCTGGTTCGGGACGTTCAGGCAACGATTTCTGTTCCGATTCCCCTGTTGGAGTAGATCTCCAGCAGCAAGGAGTGCTGACGTCTTCCGTCAACGATGTGCAGTTTGCCGACTCCCGCTTCGAGTGCTTCCAGTGCGGCTTCGATCTTGGGAATCATTCCGGCTGAGATTGTTCCATCGGTGACGAGTGTTCGTGCTTCAGCGATGTCGATGTGCGAGATCAGTGATGCGGGATCGTCCTTGTCGCGAAGCAGCCCTGGCACGTCGCTGACGAAGACAAGTTTTTCTGCTTTAAGGATTCGTGCGACGGCGGCGGCGGCGGTGTCGCCATTCACGTTGAGCAACTGACCGGTGCGGTCAACGGCGATGCAGGGAATCATCGGAATCTTGCCGGCTCCGGTGATGGCATCGAGAAACTCTCGATTGATATCTGTAACCTGTCCGACCAACCCAAGGTCGACTTCTGCTCCCGTTTCAGACGTCAGTGCGAGTTTCTCGCCAATCAGGACGTTCTTACCTGTAGCAAAACTGAGCCCAACGGCGGTTGCTCCCTGGCTGGCGACTTCGTCAATCAGCCGGGTGCAGATGTCGCGAGCGAGAACGTTTGCTGCAATTTCAAGCGTCTTCTTGTCTGTGTAGCGTCGCCCCTGCACCCAGCGAGGTTCGATGCCAGCGTCTTCCATTGCCTGGCTGATTTCTTTTCCGCCACCGTGAATCACGACCGGACGCATGCCGACTGTTTCGAGAAAGATGACGTCGGTCAGGAATGACTTAACCGCTTCCGGGTTTTCAAGCGCGCTGCCGCCTAGCTTGATGATGATATAGCGGTCTCGAAATTGTCGGATCCAGGCGAGTGCTTCGATCAGCACGCTGGCCTTCCGAGTTGCTTCTTCCACGAGAGTAATCCTCGAAAAGTCGGGGAAAACGAGCAATTCTAGGCCTCAGCCCTGCGGTGTCAATTCCCGCGGCTTGTCCTTATATCCCCGTTACTGTTTGTGTGGCCTGGCTAAGCATAAACTCAGTTTGGAAAATTCCGGGATCGAGTGTGTTGAAGGATTCTCCCGGTTTCCGTTGTTGAGCTTATCCGATCGTGCAATTGTGACGTCTGGCACCTTCTTAAATTCTGACACTGTCTTAAATATAGTGGAAAGGTTCCGAAGCATGTTTTCCGTTCAGCCAGGAACCTGGGGATTTGGCATCGCGGGATGTGGGCTTGTGATTGCTGCCGTGTTTGTCCTGACTCGAACGATTCGCAACACGCTCTACTCAGTGGATGCTGAGCAAGGCGACGAGTGGCGTTACGATGTGAACAGGATCAACGAACTGCGACGGATGAGTCTGCTTTATCGGATGTTCTATCCATTGATCGCCGGTCTGGCTGTCATGAACCGTGGAATGTTCAACGCATCTCTACCTGAGATCGGTCGGGAACTTCAAGCTGCTGGTTACAGTCGCTTCTGGACACCGGAAGAGTACCTGGCACGGCTTCAGACAATCGCCCTGCTGTTGATGCCGGCCTTCATTTATGTCTGCGTCGAAATTATGGAGACTCCTGGAGTGGTTTCGGCGCTGGCGATCACCGGGCTGACCGCTTATTGGCTGCGACGGCGACTGGCGTCGGAAGCTCATTATCGTCTGTTTCAGATAAAGAAGAAGATGCCGTTCCTGCTGGATCTGGTAACGTTACTGATGGAAGCCGGCTCGACGTTCATCAACGCGATGGCGGAAGCCGTACGGGAGTTTCATGACCAACCGGTCGGAGTGGAATTCGGACGGGTACTCGCTGAAATTCGCATGGGGAAAAGCCGGACGATGGCTCTGGAAGCAATGCGCGAACGGTTGAGCGACGACGAAGTGACAGCAATCGTCGGCTCGATCATCCAGGGAGAGAATCTTGGCACGCCACTGGCTACGGTGTTTCGAACTCAGGCGGATGTTTTGCGGATTAAGCGAACTCAACGAGCAGAGACGATCGCGGGCGAAGCTGGCGTTAAGATGCTGCTGCCCGGAATTCTGATCATGGCTTCGACGGTTGTGGTGATTCTTGGTCCGTTTGTGCTGAGCTTCATCTATCAGGAATACATTTTCTGATCCCAGGTCAGCTTGTGATCTTGTCGCCCTTGCTGAATTTCGGAGTCATGATGTTGACTGTCGCGAGTCGAAAAATCTGTCTGAGATGTTCAGGCGGGATTTTTTAGTGTCAGAGAAACTCGTTTTCGGTCTTTATCGACAGACTGGACCCAGACGGTCACGACGTCGCCAACGGAAACGACTTCGTGTGGACTGCTGATGAATCGATCGGCCATTTGGCTTACGTGCACTAATCCCGTGTCTTTAAGGCCGATATCGACAAAGGCTCCGAAGTCGACAACGTTCAGAACCGTGCCTGCCAGTTTCATGCCCGTTGCCAGATCGTCGAGCTTTAACACGCCGCTCCGGAAAATCGGACCAGGCAAATCAGTTCGTGGATCTCTACCGGGGCGGCGCAGCCCATCGATGATGTCCTTGAGTGTTGGTTGGCCAACGTCCAGCTTTGCCGCGAGTTGTTTTACTGAGATGTCAGCCAGTTTTTCTCGAAGCGCATTTTTGCTTTCGTCTGTGGCCTGCACATCGCCGGATGATAATGAAAGATTTTCTAAAACAAGATTCGCGACGTTGTAACTTTCCGGGTGAATCCAGGTCTTATCGAGCGGCTCTTCGCCGTTGCTGATTTTGAGAAAGCCTGCCGCTTGAGTGAACGTCGACTTGCCGACTCCAGCGATTTCCATCAATTGTTTTCGATTTGCGAACGGGCCATTGATTTCCCTCCACTCGACAACCCGTTTAGCAACGAGCTGACTGAAGCCTGACACGTATTTCAGCAACGAGGCGCTTGCCGTGTTCAGGTCCACGCCGACGAAGTTGACGCATGACTCAACGACACCGTCAAGCGATTCTTTCATCTGGCGTTGATTCATGTCATGTTGGTACATGCCGACGCCGATGTGTTGCGGGTCGATTTTCACGAGTTCGCTGAGTGGGTCCTGCAGTCGACGACCGATCGAGATGGTTCCGCGGACAGTGGCGTCATAGTCAGGGAATTCGTCGCGGGCGACCGTGCTTGCGGAATAGATGCTGGCACCCGCCTCGTTGACGATGTGATAGCGACAGTCCGGGCAGTGATCCGCGATGAGCTGTGTGACGAGTTCTTCGGTTTCACGACAGGCTGTTCCGTTGCCAATGGCGATCAGGCCACATGAGTACTTGCTGACGAGTTCCGCAAGCCGCCGCAGAGTCCCCTGTCGTTTGTCCGCAGAGCCCGTTACGTAGACCACGTCGGTATGGATGCACTGGCCGCGGTCGTCCAGGATTGCAATCTTGCATCCAGTACGAAACCCCGGGTCAATTGCCAGTACGCCTTCGTTTTTAAGTGGAGGCTGCAGCAAGAGACTTCGGAGATTTCTGGCAAAGACGCCGATCGCGTGTTCCTCTGCCTGGGCTGTGATTTCCCTGCGGACTTCGCGTTCAATGCTGGGATGAATCAGGCGGTCGAGCGAATCCTGGACACATTCATCTAGAAATTTGCGGTGAACGTGGCTGGTCAAGTCGTACTCAGTCGAGATCGCCCTTGCCGCGACTTCCCGGTCCCACTCGAATTTTATCCGCAGTACTTCTTCCTTTTCGCCTCGATTCAAAGCAAGAGTGCGATGCGGCGGTACTTTCCAGACAGGTTCGCTGTAGTCAGAATAGTTTTCGAACTCTTTGCGTTTTTCCTCGTTCTTCTTGGTCGGCAATACCGAGATCCTGCCGGTACGCCACGCGATTTTTCTCGAGCTGTCGCGGACTGTAACGTTTTCGCTGATCCGCTCGGCCAGAATATCGGCTGCTCCATTGAGTGCTTCATCCTTCGTTGTGACGCCTTCATTTGGAGTTGCGGAGACGAAACCGGCGGCAGCTTTGGCGATCGGGATCGAATCGGCTTCGCCTTGCAGAATCATATCGGCGAGAGGTTCGAGTCCCTTTTCACGAGCTGTTTCAGCCCGCGAGCGACGTTTCGGCCGGAAAGGAAGGTAAAGATCGTCCAGCCTTTTGAGTGTCTGTGCAGTTTCGATTTGAGACCGTAGCTCGGGATTCAGGTTACCCTGCGATTCTATCTGTCGCAGAATGGTGTCTGCCTTTTCGGCAAGTTGTCGTAGCAGTTTGACTCGTTTTTCGATCGCACGAATCTGTTCCTCGTCGAGCCCGTCGGTCTGCTCCTTGCGGTAACGTGTGATGAATGGAACAGTGTTGCCATCGTCAAGCAGCGCGACGACGTTTTTCACCTGAGCTTCGGTGAGGGATAATTCCCTGGCGACAGGTGCCAGATGGATGCCGCCGGATGGCGTTTCAATTACTGCGGTCATTCGGCTTCCTGCTCGAACGAGTGAGTCATGAAGAGCAACGTTTCGAAGTGATGCAAGTTTGCCGACATTTTAACGCTGCGAATGCAGACGATGATTTGGATCATAAATTGTAACGATAGTAGAGTGCCGATCAAAAAGAGTGTGTCGAATATCTTGAGATCCTTTCAAAGAAAAAGTCACAGACGGTCAGTGTGAGGCGTCGGGAATGTGCCGCGACTGGCGATTCGAGTAATCAGATGTTGGCGGTGAATTTGAAGTTCGACCTTGGTGAGTGACGTAGTGTTGTGCATAATAATGGGGCATAAACTGAAGCGTTTGACGTGACGGGAAAAGCGATGATCACACTGACTGGTAAATCGGTTCGACACTGTGACGGGATGACTCGCCGCGCTGCGGTTGTTGCGGGGGCGACTGGCCTGGCAGGCCTGTCGCTGGTGGACGTGTTGCGGGCCGAGTCTGCGACTGGAAGCGGTGATTCTCGCAAATCTGTGATCAACATCCATCTGGATGGAGGACCGCCGCAGCTGGACACAATTGATATGAAAATGTCGGCTCCGTCGGAGATTCGCGGCGAGTTCTTCCCGATTCAGACTGCATTGCCCGGCTTTCAAATTTGTGAATTGATGCCTCGTGTTGCGAGCATTGCTGACCGATTTGCTTTTATCCGATCGCTTGTTGGTTCCGCCGGTCGGCATGACGGATTTCAGTGTCAATCCGGCTTCCACTACAAAGATTTAGAGTCGATGGGTGGACGGCCTGTCATGGGCTCAGTCGTTTCGAAACTTCAGGGGCAGGCGGATGACGACGCACCACCTTTCGTCGATCTGATGCTTGGGCGGCCTCTGGTTCGCAACAGTGCTCGGCCGGGTTTTCTCGGCCCAGCCCATAAACCGTTCCGTCCGGACATTTCCAGGATGTTCCATCGAGAACTTGAAAAGGGGATGCAGGGCGAACTGAAGCGGCTTGGTGCAGACCACTCGGTGAGTATGAAACTGAACGAGCAGTTGTCGCTCGACCGACTGTCGAGTCGCTCAGATTTGCTCGGCGGGCTCGACCGAATTCGACGAAAGGTTGACGCGAGCGGCATGATGGATGCGATGGACGCTTTTAATCAGCAGGCCGTCAGCATTCTGACATCTGGTCGATTTGCGGAAGCTCTGGACCTGAGTCGCGAAGAACCCGGAATACTGCGACGCTACACCAGCACAGTGAACCCGGACTCATTTAAGTTCACAACGGCAGAAGGTGCAGAAGCACCACAGAAGTTTCTGCTGGCAAGACGGTTGATCGAAGCCGGTGTTCGATGCGTCAGTGTATCAATCAGCGACTTTGATACTCATTCAAGCAACTTCCCACGGATGCGGGCTTTGCTGCCGATTGTGGATCACGGTTTGCACGCTTTGGTGACCGATCTGGAAGAGCGTGGCATGCTTGACGACGTTTCGATCGTCGTCTGGGGCGAGTTCGGTCGAACGCCACGGATCGATCCGAAAACGGGCGGACGCCATCACTGGCCTCGCGTCGGACCGGCGATCCTGGCCGGGGGAGGAATGCGAACTGGTCAGGTCATTGGATCAACTGACCGAACGGCCGGCACTGCGATTGCCCGGCCCGTGCACTACAAAGATATTTTTGCGACTTTGTTCAATCGACTCGGGATCGACGCACGAAACACGACGATCAGCGATCCACAAGGTCGCCCTCAATACCTTCTCGACGACGGTGAGCCAATGGCTGAGGTTGTTTGATAATTCAATCCTCCGAGTTGCGGATCTGGTCGCTCACGACTTCCGGGCAGTTGGCCGTATGGACTGACGATTTGCCGCCGAGCCTGATGGCGGCAGTTGTCGAGCTCGTAGTGTTCTCGCTGTTGTATGCCTTGATGTTTTCGACTGGACGTCGGCGCGTTTCGGAACGTCGCCGGGCGTCTCTGCCTGTCAAGCTTAACGCAGGGTTTGCAGCCGAAGCGACACACATGGCTGGTGTCTACCAGCGTGAAGTGAGTGTGTTCAGACAGCGTTAATCTGTACCCGCTGGACTCCTTATCCGATGAAGACGGATTGCCGCCGCCGCGGTAGCCGTCTGCTGTAGATACCGTCGCGGGGAAACTTTGTTGGTCATGCTGCAAGGCGACTACTCAGTTCAGGTCGTCTTGTGCTGGCCTGAGACGAACCCGATGCACCGCTTGCATTTCGGTAGTCGTTTGGTTCGGTGCGACTTGTTTTATCGGTTTATCCGGCAGGAGCTGCGCAACGTCTGAGAACGTGATTGCCGCAACGGCCGTGTTTCGTGATTCCCTCGAAATGCCGGGGGCAGCCGCTCCTTCGCTTCGATTGCGAACTAGATTGGTTGCAAGGATGCCTTGCGAGGGCCTTCAAGTATTTGTGCAGTCACTCAGAAAATGAATCTGAAGTGACTAATCACCTCAAACGAAACATCGTGCCATGTCTCTTGCCGGAACATTCGAATCGAATCGGACAGACGCAACTGTGGATCCCTCAGGGGTACCGGCCAGGAAAACAGCGAAGAAAATTCGAGTGTGTCATGTCAGCATGTGTCTGCTGACTGGCGGGCTGGAGCGATTGCTGGTCGAGTTTGGAAAGAATCGCGACGTCGAAAAAATTAACACGAGCTTCGTAGCGCTGGATGGGCTGGGTGTCCCGGCTGAAGAACTCAGGACTCAAGGCCACCATGTCGAATGTGTTTCTGATGTCGTTTCCGGCAAGCTGGCTCGACTTCGACGGCTCGCTCACATATTCCATGATGGCCAGTTCGACGTCGTGCATACACACAATACACTCGCACATTTCTACGGTGCGTTTGCTGCGAGGCGCGCTGGTGTGCCGGTTGTCGTCAATACGCAACACGGTCGTGGTTGTGGCAAGAGTTGGAAGGCCAGACTGCAGTTCCGGCTGGCAAATAAGTTTACGGACCGTGTGGTCGGGGTTTCCGAAGACGCTGCCGAACTCTGTCGGCAGGATGATGCACGCTCGGCGGATCGAACGATCGCTCTTTGGAACGGAGTTGACCTCGACCGATTCGAATACCGTGGCCCTGCAGATCAGCCGACAGCGATCAGTGTGGCAAGGCTGTCGCCTGAAAAAGATTTTGCGACGCTTCTGCGAGCTGTTTGGATCCTCGTCAAAGATTGTCCTGATTTTCGACTCAAAATCGTTGGCGATGGTGGAGAGCGTCAGAAGCTTGAGCAGTTGTCTGAGGAACTGAATCTGACGGATCACGTCGAGTTTCTGGGTGAACGCAGCGACGTTTCGCAACTTCTTCCGCAGGCTGGCTTCTTCGTTTCGTCGTCACGGACTGAAGGGATGTCTCTGACGCTGTTGGAAGCTATGGCTGTTGGATTGCCGGTTGTGACGACACGAGTTGGTGGCAATCCGGAAATTGTCATCGAAGGAAAGACCGGACGTCTCGTGTCAGCGAACAGTCCTGAAGGGCTTGCTCTGGCCATGCGTGACCTGTTGAAAGACCAGGAAGGGTGGCCGGTCTATGGCGAGCTTGCTCGTCAACGCGTTGAACAGCACTTCAACGTTCGAAACATGGTCAGACAGTACGAAGATCTGTATCGCGAGTTGCTTGATGGGAAGTCAGTCTAGTCCTGAAGACGTGTGTTCGCTTGATGAACAAACAACAGCTGATCGCCTGGTGCTATGACTGAAATACGGATAAAAATTGGACTTGTTGGTTGCGGCCAGATTGCAGATGCGCATCTGCAACAGATTCGCCGCATTCCCTGGGCGGACCCCGTTGCGGTTTGCGATCTGGAACCGCTACTGGCACGACAGGCGGCGGAACGGTTTGAGATCCAGGGGCAGTTCACCAGTCTTGAAGAGATGCTGGAAGTGTCTCGCCCGGATGTTGTGCATATCACAACGCCAGTTGAATCGCATCGTCCATTGGCCAAGCTGCTCCTGGATGCTGGCGTGCATGTTTATGTCGAAAAGCCGTTCACCGT
>CALGTK010000365.1 GCA_937904325.1 uncultured Planctomyces sp. | reverse complement strand
TTTGGTGGTGTCCCGTTTGGTGGTGTCCCGTTTGGTGGTGTCCCGTTTGGTGGTGCGGTATCGGCGGCCTGTTGCGCTTCGTTGATGGCCGACTCCAATTGTTCCTCAGCGACGTTTGATTCGTTCTGAGCGACCTGCGCAATGTTCTGGGCCGCCTGCTGCAGTGGTTCGGCGGCGGTCATGTTATTGAGTCGGCGTTCATGTCGAGCGGCTCGGGCGACATCTTCGGCAGCCTGTTGGACATCGACGGTAACCTGACCTTGACGCTCGATGGCCGCAGCAAGCTGAGTCTGGGGTGGTGCCAGTTCATTTTTAAAGTTTGCGTCCTCGGCGAGTGCCTTTGCCCGCTCCTGCAACTGTTCAACATTTTTTATCGCTTCGCCCGCATACTGATCCGCCAGTTGAGTCGCCGGATTCGGCTTATTTAACGGAGCCATGTCACGGCCATTGACTTCATCGACCTGTTGCTTTGCACGCTGCATATTCTGCTCGGCTCGCTCCTGAACCCGCTTCGCCTGCGCAACCTTCTGCTGCTCGGCAGCTTGACGATTCTGCTCGTTGGCCAGCGCCGCTTTTCGACCACCATCTTCGGGTTTCTGTTTGAGTTGTGCCTGTCTCTGATCGACACGGCGTTTCGCGGCGTTCAACTGATTTTCTGCGTTCTTGACATTTTGATCGGCTCGGCGTTTAGCATCATTGGCCTGCTTCGAGAGTTGGGCGACGGTTTGCTTCTGCTGGTCCTGGAACTTTTTGCGAAGTTGTTCAAACGCTTTCTGCTGATTCGCGCGAGCCTTTTCGTCGGCATGAATTTCCGCATCCTGCCCGACAGAAGTCTGCTTCTGCGCTTCCTTCAGAGTTTCGGCTGCATCGTTCAAGACCGAACGTGCTTCCTGCAATGTCTGTTCGAGATCGCTGAGCAATTGCTCTTCCCGGGCCAAATTTGCAGCCTGGGCAACGGTATTCAGTTTCTGTTGTGTCTCAGCCAGCTTTTGCTGAGCTTCAGGTGTCTTTCCCTGAGCAGCGGCCTGATTGGCCTGAGCGACAAGTTCTTTCGACAGACTAGCGGTTTCTGCTCC
This sequence comes from uncultured Planctomyces sp., assembly GCA_937904325.1. Taxonomy (GTDB): domain Bacteria; phylum Planctomycetota; class Planctomycetia; order Planctomycetales; family Planctomycetaceae; genus JABMPE01. Next base: position 14,540 of record CALGTK010000365.1, on the reverse strand, counting down.
CATTTTCCGGATATCTTCAGCCAGTTCCCGCTTCTTCAACTGGAACTCCGTATCCGATCGCTCGTTCGCACGCTGTACTTCCTGATCATCATTGGCTGCGTATTCGAGCGAGTTTCGTGCTTCCTGCACTGTGTTCTCTGCGATCTCTGAGAGTGCTTGCTGCATGGCCGGGTTGCGCTGCAGTTCTGATTCAAGTTCGACCATCAACTGCTCGTGGTCCTGACTGACCATTTCTGCGAGTTGCTCGGCACCTTCAAACCGTTGTTCCATTTGCCTCGCAATTCCAAGTTCCTTCTCAGCCTGACGCAACTCAGCTCGCGAATCAGCCACTTCTAAACCCTCTTCGAGACGGCCAAAATGTTCGGCAACAAGTTCCAGTGCCTGGGCCGTCTGCTCCTGTTGTTCGGCTGCCTGGGCAAGATCCTGAGCCTGCTCGGTACCGACTTCATTCTGCGCGGCCTGTTCGAGCGCCCGGTTCATCTGCTCGGCCGGTTCCTGGATCATCGCAATACTGTCGTCGGCATCACGAGCCCGTTCTCGCTGGTTTTCCTCGAGCACGTCCTGCGAGTTGGCGTCTTCGACGAGTGCGGAAAACAGATCTTCTATTTGCGCGTTGATGGCCTTTTGCTGTTGATTGAGTTCGGCCAGTTGCAGTGTCGTTTCCGGCACTTCCGTCTGCTCGGCGACATCAGCTGTGTCCGTCGTCTGCTCTTCCATTGCCCGCAGGTCTTCAGCCGCCTGTCTCGCCATCTCCGGAATCGTCGGAGCATATCCGGCGATGACTGCCCGCGCTTCGGCCATGACCGGTTCCACGTCTTTGACGACGACCGCAAGGTTGTCTCGCAGTTCGACCAGTTCGTGTCCTGCTCCAATCATCGCGTCGCGTCGCCAGCGTCGTTCGCTGATCTTGCGACCGGCCTCTCGCGCCGGTTCCGACCAGCGGATCTGATTGAGGCTTTCATAATGTGTGCGTTCGACGCCGGCCTGTTGCAGCTGCTGGCTGGCGATTTCCATCGCCTGCTGCACCACATCCCACTGGCGAGGCTGTTCGATGTGTGACGTGAATTTCTGTGAACCCCAACGATCGAGATTCAGCAGCACGTTGAGAGCATCTCGAGCGATGATCAGATCGTGCCCCGCTTCCAGAGTGCGATAGGCGGGCGCGACTTCGAGTAGATGGTCGGGAATCGTCGATTCCTGTAGCGGTGTTTTGCGATGCTGATGCAGCAGCGACGTCACCGCGCGATGTGTCAGCCCGGCGTCAGCGGCGTACTGAGTATCGGCATCCCGTCGGCTCTGTGTTAATTCTCGCCGCGAGCGCAACTGATCGATACTCCAACGATGTTGCAGGTCGACTTCCACGACATATCGTTCGGCCTTGTCAAGCAGTTGCCGGGCTTCTTCTGCGTCGGAGGCTGTCGCTCTCGCGGCAAACCGTTCCAGTCGTGTGACCTGTCCAATTTTGTTGATCGGGACATACAGCCCGCCCGAGCGATTCAGGAAATCACGACGAACCTGCACGATTCGTTCGGGCAGGTTTCCCTCGACGACATCGATCTTCTGTTTGGTTTTTAGTTGCCGGAGAAAATCCTGAGAGAGCCGTCGCAGTTCAGCGAGCTTCTCTTCAGATTCAGTGGCATCCTGCAAACGGAGTTGATACGACTCCGTCCAGTTGACCAGTAACCGCATTTGACTTCGAAGTGACTGCGGCAAACGATCTCGCTGACGTCCAATGACGCGATTGACCAATTGAAGCTGGTTGATGACGAGCGTTTCCTGTCGCAACAGGCGGTTCCAGGTTTGCGTTGGGCTGTCGACCACTTGCTGCTGTTGTTGCAGCAGTGCGTCCAGATCGGCGGCAATGCCGGACAGGAAATTGTGCGAGATCAGTACCTGATACTGCTTCGCCGTTGTACTGGCATCCATGGCGATGCGGTTGAAGACGCGTTCCAGGTGGTCGAGATCTTCTTTGCGGCCCTGCTCGTCGACAAGCTGCATCGCCGTCAGTAGAAACGCTGCCATGTGCGAATGCTCGCGTTCGATGCGGGCGATGACTCGCCCGGTCAAGTCGAGATCGTAGGCGTCGGCACCGGCGGGCATCGCCCGTTCAACTTCCTTGATTTGCTCGACCAGCTTCGCCGCTCGTTCACGTTGAGTGTTCGCAAGTTCAAGAATAATTGTTCGGTCGTCAGATTCTTTTTCCGCAGTGCGGTTCGGCTGTTGAATGCGCTCAATCGCTGCGTGCGCCAGCGGCTTCTGCTCTTCCATCAAGTTGGCAAAACTCTTGAGTTCATCGTACAGCTCCGCCTTTTGTTCCATTACGGTGTGACGGTCGGGATCGAAATCGGGGGCAGCCACGATGACTCGCAGTGGGATCGATTCGCCGATGTTCCCTTTGCGATCGGTCGCCACCAGTTTCGTTAACACCTGATCGCCGGTCTTGAGTTTGTAGCCGAGCAGGTCCCAGTCCCAGGTTGCCGCGACACGTCGTCCTTCGGATTCGTCCGACGGTTGTGCATCGAGCGACACTGACTGCCACTCGCGCCCATTCACTGAGATCTGCTGTTCGAGGCTGACGACCGGCAGGTCATCTTCAGCCATCCCTTGAAGAGCGAGAATGTCGTTCGGTGGGAGCAGCAGGGTTGGTTCCTGCTGATTCACGAAACCGGCCTTTGGGATCAGATCAGGAAGCGGTCGGATTTCGTACTTTGGGCTGAAGATGTTTTCGAAACCGGTCTCTTTTGAGACCAGATGCACCTTATAGATTCCCGCGGCCGACACCGGCACCTTCGCCATCCACTGCACAGCACCGGCTGAATTATTTGGATCAGCGACACGTGCGAGTGGTACCACCTGCACTTCTTCGGAATCGGACGGAGCGATGCGCAACTCAGCGGACGTAACATCCTGATCCAGTTCGAGAATCAATTCGCTTTCGGTTCCTTCGAGCACCAGCAGGTCGCCGTGCAATTCGGTGACCTGCTTGTCGTCGAGTTGAGTATATTCGGGAAATCGGAAAGTCTTGTGAAAGGCCAGAACGTGCGGGCGAGCCCGGGTTTTGATGTGGAACCGCTGCGTAATCGCATCGCCAGCGAAGATGCGGTACTCGACCGATTCCTCACCAACCAGAATGTTAGCTGTGTATTCGGTGGGAGTCAGGCCGCGCATTGTGTGGCGGACGGTGCCTTGAGTCGGCGTCTCTGTTTCGAGTGTCACGTCATCAACATTCCCACCGGTCACATCGACTACAACTGCTACAGTTTCATCTTCGGCCAGGGTGAGTGAATGCGGGGTCGGTTCGAGGACTTCGACATGAATGCGTGAAACGCGTGCGATGTTGGCACCGGGTAATATAGCGCGAGCGGCCAGTTGCTGAAGCCGCTGGTCTCCCGAGGTCAGTAACCACCCGACCACACCAACAACGACCAGCGCAGCGACGACCCATGAGGCGACCAGTCGGAACGGCAGCAGGTTCGGAACACGTACCCGTGTCATCTGCTCGGCGACTTTTCCCTGCAGCAGGTTGCGAAAGACCGGACTGTCGTGAATAGCTGATGGATCATCCGTCGCGAGTTCAACGGCCGCAAGCAGATTCTCTCGCAACTCAGGTTCCGTCAGTTCGATTTGCTCAGCGACTTCTTCGCGAGCTGGCACATAAATCAGACGCCGCAATCCTGCCAGCCAGACGGCAAGGACCACTCCGACATAAACGGCACCGCTCATGTACCAGCGGGTGCTGTCGGCCAGCAGCCAGTACCAGTCAATCAGTGCCACTGCTGCCATGCCGAGGACAAAAGCAAGCAACCCTGCACTTAGTCCCCTCGCGATAATCAGTCGCCGTCGACGGCCCTGGAACTGTTGCAGTTTCCGGGAAACCAGTGGATCAAGATGATGGCTCATCGTCGCCTCATTGGAGAATGCAAATGATGAATTCAGATTTCAGACGTCGTACAAGCAGAAAGCGCGAGCGAGTGAATAACCTGCGACGGATTCACTCGCTGATGGTTCGTGCTTGTATTGCGATGTTGTTTCGAACGTGGTCGCCTCACAATAATCCTGCTCGCTTTCTCAGTATCCATTCAATCGCCAGTAACAGGATCATCGCAGCAAACCACCAATAGCTTTGCCAGATGACCATGCTTGATTCGACCACGCGACCGCTGCTGAGGGGATCGAGCAGTTCGGGAAGTTTACCCATCTGCTCTTCTCTCAGATAGACGCCTCTTGATGCGTTGGACATTTGCTCGAGTAATTCGATGTTGGCCGCTGTCTGTTCCAGTTCGCCCGATTCTGGTGGCGATACCACAAACTCGCTGCGAGCTTTGAGGGCCGTAGTACTGTAGCCCGCGGCCCGGACGGAGACTTCGTAGTCGCCTTCGGGGAGACTCGCCGAGCGCCCGTGATAGAGGCCTGGAACATCAGGATCAGCAGCCAGTCCGACAGTGCCGACGACTTCCTCACCTTTCCAGATTAAGGCGTCGGCTGTCGCACTATTGCTCGGTTTTCCATCGAGACCGAGAAGCTGCACCCGGATGTCGACACTGTCGCCTGCTGCGTAGCTGATGGCTCCCGAGTCGATCGACACGAATTCATCACTCACTGCGAATGGCCGGGGCATCACGAATTTCGCCAACTGATTCCAGATGCGCTGGTGCCACGTGTCGGCGGCCTTGTATCGCCAGCGCCAGGTTTCATCGAACGAAAGATACAATACCTTTCCCGCTCCGAATCGCTGCCACACGATTGCCGGGTGTGGTTGACCATTGACGTCGGCTTCGACCAGTACCTCTGATCCTGGTAATGCCTCGACGGCAATCAGCGAGTGCGGTGCCGGGAGTTTGCTCCAGAACTTTCGGTTGGGCGTTTCGTCAACAACCAGTCGTAACGCGGATGTGGACGCGCCTTTTTCGGTCAGCTGCAACGACGTGGGCTTGGCATCAATGGGCGCGACACTCCACTCGACAGGGAGCAGGCTGCCCAGATTTTCGTCACTCAACTGCTTTAGTGATCCTCGCTGTCCGTCAACAAAGATCAGGCCCCCACCACGAATTTCGACGAAGTCCCGCAGCCATTGCAGTTCGTGCGAAGCAAATAATTCTGAGGCAATCTCGCCAAAGATCACCAGGTCGTATTCGAACAGACCCTCACGGTTTGGCGGAAACTGTCCGTCATGCTCACCGCGTGGAAGCGTCGTTTCATCGGTACCGGAACCGGCGACGATCGTGTTGACCTTCCACCGATCATCCCGTTCAAAAGCGTTTCGTAGATAGCGAGTTTCCCAACGCGATCGTCCGTCGAGAATCAGGACGCTGTCACTCTGCAGAATGGTGGCCAGACGCATGCTGCGAGAGTTGTTTGCAGTCTCAGATTCTTCCGCAAGCGGCGAGACCGACGCCGTCAACTGCAGCGGAAGCACCTGCAGTTTTACATCCGAATCCAACTGTGCCCCAAGCTTGCCGACCAACTCTTCGATTCCGAATTCGAACTCTACTCGACGCTCGGCAACATTCTGTGTCACCAGCTGCTGCTGCCATAAGACTTCGTCGTTATAACGAATTTCCGCGACGAACGGTTTCCCCGGCTGAACCGAGTCACGCAGAGTCATGACGCCCCGAATGCGATCTTTGGCGAAAGCCAACTCCGGATGCTCAAGCCCGATTAAGGCAAGATCAGCAGCGGCAGCGCTGGCACCAATACCAACGCAGTAGAACGCGACTCCCTGCCCACCGAGTAACCTTGCTGTTTGCAATGGCGATGGGCCAGCATTGTGCTGTCCGTCAGTGATCAGCACGATGGCCGTCTGTGGCTGCGCCGTTGACACCACGGATGAGTCATCCGCTTCTTCATCGAGAGATGCGGCCACTCCCTGCTGGCTGGAAACGATTCCGGAACTCAAATCTGTCGATCTGGAAAAGTTCGTCCTCTCGATCTCTGATGGGGCGACACCACCGGTGGCGAACGTCGGATTCAATACGGTCGCTCGCTCTCCATCCAACTGCATCACTGTGACGTCGTGCCGCTCTCGCAGACGCTCCACAACACGAGCGGTTGTTTCACTCAGCGCTAACTCGGCCCGTCGCCAGCGGGGCGATTCATCGAAGAGGGTTAAGGCCGACTCAATAGACCGGTCTCCCATACGCAGTCGAGCCTGCAAAGACTCTTCAAAAGAGTTTCGCACCTCGTCTTCGAGGACCCGGCACGACGTTGCGGCAGATGTCAGCTTGTTGAAGGTCGTTGTCTCCTCGCCACTTTCGTCACCATCAGTTGCCAGCGGTGCGAGCACTTCCTGCCGAAGTTGATCGGCGATAATTGGTGTCAGTTTCGGCAGCACGCTCGTCAAGGTGTTAGTGAAATCTTCCGTCGCCGTATTGATGATCTCGGTACTCGATGCTCCATCACTGTTGCGGTGGACTTCCAGTTCGCGACGTGCGCGGGCAAGTTCATCGGCGGATTCAATGAGTGACGTGTCGATACTGCCGGGAGCGATCCAGCCCAGGGACTCAGCAATCTTCAGTTTCCTTCCGAGCGGCATATGACGATCTCGCAGTGTCATGCTGCTCGATGCGTCGACATAAATCTGCACGCGTCCCAGTTCGCCGATCGTTTTCCGATACTGCAACACCGGACCGGTCAGAAGCATGATCCCCAGGAAGAACGCGAGCGACCGCAGTAGAGGGAGAAACCATCTCAGACGTCGCGGTAAATCAAAACTCTCGCGGTTGTAATATCGCCACGACAACGCACCGACCACCAGCGCCAACAGCAGTCCCAGCCAGACGGGAACGTCACCTGTAAATTGGAGGGTCGTCATACGCGAACCCCCGAAAATCGTTGTTGCAACACAAGTTCCAGCACCATCAGACTAAGGAATCCGACCAGCACGTAACGCCAGATTTCCTGGCCATGTCGTCGAAGCTGATCCTGCCGGAGATATTCGTCCGACGATTTGACCATTGACGAACCGAGCGATTCTGAAAGCGACTTCAACGACGTATCATTGAGTGTGGCCAGATCTGATTCGCTCCGTGATGTTTCGGCCACAAAGTGAATCGTCTCCGTCGATGGCAATGACATTGCGTAGATGCCAGGTCGTTGCGTCCGATCGAATCGAGCGAGTTCGGCGTTCCCCTCGGTCACCGTTTGCAGAGTACGGCGTGAACCATCCGGCGTGAGGATCGACAGTGTCGATCCTGGTTCTGTCCCGGACAGAATGGCCACGGCCTGGTCACCGGTAGCGATATTTCGTGGTGGCATCAATCCCGAAGCCATCGTCGTCACGAGTTGCTGCATCAGGGGTACATAGAAGGGCCGCAATGGCAGATCATTCCAGTCGGCGTCACATGTTGTTGCCAGCTGAATTACGACGCCCTGTTCAACGCGTCGCTCCAGTAACAGCGGATCGCCGGTATCAAGCCGTGCCAGTACGGAATTGGTTACGTCGTCCTGAGTGGCTGATTGTTCGATCTGTTCCAGCTTCATCCATCGACGAAACTCGGCTTTAGAAAGATCGCCGTTGGCGGGTGTGTTAAAGAATTCCAGCGTGGGATGATCAAATCTCTCAGCAACAATCCGAGCCGTCGCTCTCTCTCCGTCGATCTGTCCCAACATCGCTCCAAACGGAGCGGGAAGCAGGCCGGCACCATCGGCGAATAACCGTTCGCGATACCAGTTCAAATCGAGCCGATCTCCTGCGGTAACCAGTAATGCTCCTCCCTGCTCGACATACGCAGTCAGCGCAGTGAGTTGTTTGTCATCGAGTTTCGCGACATTCGCGAGGACCACGACTCGGGACGATTGAAGCAACTCTTCGTTGACTTCAGTCGGATTGACCGTTTGTGTCTCAACAAGGTCAGCCAGTCGCACTCGACCAAATGTAAATGGTGTCAGTGCGATCGACAAGAAGTCTGTTTCGCCTTTCAAAGGCTGTCCGCTCGGGTCGCCATCAACAAGCAGCACAGTGATCGTGTCCCAGATATTAAAGGCTGCCGCCATCCGATTGTCGGTAATCAGTGGGTCATCGGCACTTGCCGAAATTTCGATCGTATGCGAGCCAGCAGTCTCGAAGGAGCATGGAAACAACACTTGTGTGCTGCTGTTTGCACCGAGTGTTATTTGGGAGACGTCGACTTCCTCGCCATCAACCCGCATCACAACGCGAACCTTCTCGACGGGAGCCAGTCCGTGATTGCGAACCGTTCCGCGGACGTCGACTTGCTGCCCCACACCAATCGCTCGCTGAGGAAAATTGATGGCATCGACGGTCACGTTTTCATTGACCGGGCTTCCGACAGGCAGCAGCGTCAGTACGGGCTTGATGCTAAGGGTCTCAAGCTGCTGACGGATCGATGACTCGTCACCAATCCGGCTCCAGTCGGCCGGTTGGAAATCGCTGATGATGACCAGTTCCCGTCGTGCCTGCGTCATTCCGGCCATTGTCGCCAACGCTTCATCGATGGCCCCCTGCATGTCACTCGCTCCAAGCCCGGCCTGCTGTTGCCTGAGACGTCGCACGACGGCTGCCGAATCGAACAGTGGCTGGTCGAACAGTAGCGTTGGTTTGCCACCGGTCATGATGACGTTGATTTCTGATCCGCGACCAGTCGACTCGATAATGTCGCAGGCCGCTTCGACAGCATGTTCGAATCGGGTTCCGCTGGTATCGATCGTGTCCATCGAGTAGCTGGTGTCGAGCACGACCACGAGTGAAACGGGAGCATCTCCTTCGAGTGCCGTCGCTCCAGTCAGTACCGGACGCGCCAGGCACAATGCCAGCATAATCGGAATTGCACAACGGATGAGCAGCAACAGTAATTGCTCGATCTGAAAGCGTCGATGATTCACCTTGATCACCGACTCAAGCAAGTGCATGGCACCCCATTCAACCTGTTTGAATCGGCTCCTGTTCAAGATGTGAATTACCAGCGGAATTGCAAATGCCGCGGCACCAAATGCCAGTATCTGATTGAGGAATGTCATGTCGACTTCCTCCGTAAAGCGAGGTACGCAGCGAGTGCGTCGGCGTAGGGTTGATCGGTTGTCATCGGGACAAGACTGATCCGGTGCCGGTTACAGCCCTTTGCCAGTTGTTCTCTAAAGACTTCAAGTTTTTCAAGATACGCGCGACGAAGCTGTGCGGGGTCGACCAGATGTCGATTCGCCGCCGCTTCCAGGGAAGCAAATTGTGTCCATTGGCGAAAAGGAAAATCGAGTTCATCGGGGTCCCATATTTGGAAGATGATGATCTCGTGATTCGCATGCCGAAAATGAGCGAGCGACTTCATCAACTGATTCACGTCGCTGAACAAGTCCGAAATGATGATCAGCAAACCACGCCGTTGAATCTTCGCAACCATCTGCTGGAAGACGTCCCCCAGTTCGGTCTCGCGTTCGGGTTCCTGTCGCTTGAGTTCGTCGATAATCGTTCGCAGATGCCGTGGTCGGGCACGCGGTGGGATGTACTTTTGCACGGCGTCGTTAAACGTCACCAGGCCGACGCTGTCCTGCTGATGCAGCATCAGATAGGCAAGAGCCGCTGCCGTTCGGACTGCGTAATCGTGCTTCGAAACGCCATCGCTGCGCGAGCCGGTGTACGACATGGAGCCGCTGGAATCGAGCAGAATAGTACAGCGAAGATTAGTTTCTTCTTCGTACTCACGGATGTAGAGACGGTCAGTCTTGCCGAACAGTTTCCAGTCGATCGTCCGAATATCATCGCCGTTGACATACGATCGATGTTCCTTGAACTCAACGCTGAAGCCTTTGTGCGGGGACCGATGCAGACCGTTGCAGAATCCCTCCACGATCTGCCGTGCTAACACCTGCAGGTTCGCGAATTTCCCGATGTCTTGTGACGTAAGGACGTCAGAAACGTGGGCCATGAGGAGAGAGAACCTGAATTTAAGAAGGAATTATCGACTTCACTGAAAAATCTTTGAAGTCGTGAGAGTGTCAGTAGAGAGGAGTTCTGCTGAGCCGTGTGTGAACAAGATCGCAAGGCTACAACAGTTGTTTCGACGTCTTTGGGGCCTCAGACAGCAACCGCTTGATAAGGTCGTCAACGCTCACACCTTCCGCTTCGGCGTTAAAGGTCGGTACGATGCGGTGACGCAACACCGGAAGGGCCAGGGCTTCGACGTCGTCACGCGTGACGTGATGACGCCCCTGTAACAGTGCACGAGCCTTAGCACCCAGCACCAGTTGCTGGCAGGCACGTGGACCTGGTCCCCAGTCGATCAATTCTCGAACCCACGGAGCCACATCCGGATCGTTCGTTCGCGCCGCACGAACCAGATCAAGCACGAACTGCTTAACATGATCGGGAAGCGGTACGAGTCGGACAGTCTGTTGACACTCGATGATCTCATCCCCAGTCACAACTGCTTCGAGTTCGGCCGACATGGTCGACGTCGTTCGGTCGATGATCTCCGCTTCGTGATCGCGGCTGGGGTAGTCGACGACGACGTTGAATAAAAAGCGGTCTCGCTGAGCCTCCGGAAGCGGATACGTACCTTCCTGCTCGATCGGATTCTGCGTTGCCAGCACGAAAAACGGCTCGTCGAGCCGGTAAGTCGTTCCGCCAACCGTGACTTCATGCTCCTGCATCGCTTCGAGCAATGCCGCCTGAGTCTTTGGTGGAGTTCGGTTGATCTCGTCTGCCAACAGCATCTGAGTAAAGATTGGCCCCTTTTCAAACACGAGATCGCGATGGCCGGTTTCGCGGTTCTCCTGAATGATGTCGGTCCCGGTGATGTCAGCCGGCATCAGGTCGGGAGTGAACTGTATTCGATGAAACGAAAGGTTCATTGATTCCGCCAGCGCCCGCACCATCAACGTCTTCGCCAGTCCGGGCACTCCTTCCAGCAAACAGTGCCCGCGCGCCAGAATCGCAATGAGCAACTGCTCAATCACATCATCCTGCCCGACAACAACACGACCAACCTGCTCGCGAATTCGACTACAAACCTCAACCAGCCGAGCTGCACGTAGCTGATCATCGGCGGGAATATCGTCACTAAGATCTGTCATGAAAGCACTTCATCTGGCGGGAAACTCGAGGGCGTCTCGTGCGAGACGATAAGTATGGCATCTCAGTCTAGACATCCCCGAACGTGTTTTACCACCTCGTGAGACGTGACATCGGCGATTCGAATTCGAAACGGCTGCAGATCATGACTGACATGGGATATGTCGTAATCGGATTGTGAAATCTGAAAACAGCCGATGATTCGGCGGGGGCAGGATGTCTGAACTATCCTTGCAGGAGTTCAAGGGCAGATTGGAGAAATATCTTCCGCCTCTGCAATACCGTTAAGGCTTCATCAAGCGGCAAATAATGAGCACGAACCGGATGACATCCAGACCGTTACGGAACCAATCTGTCCTGAATATCGTGGACACGAATCTCTGAAAACGATCCTCAGACGATGCAATCAAATTTTCAGCATTAAAAACGACTGCAGGGTTGGATTCTGGGCGTATCCGCAGTTCGCTCAGAAACAGGATGTGTTCCTCGAAACTGGTTGCCGCAATTATCGAGCGATAATTCTTCGGCGTTCAGTACGATCCATCGAATGCGATTATTGCCGCTGACGATCCTCTGGACCAGTGGCGACACGTGGCGGATCGCGTCATCAGTATGCACGCCCGCGATCGGTATCTGCCCGAGGGAACGACACTGAAATAGCTGCTCCAGAACGATGAAACAATCGGCTATTCGCCGAATCTTCGGCACCGTGTCACGGGCTGAACGACTTCGACACCATTTTCCGAATTCCTGCCGAACATAACCACCAGGGATGGATCAGCATTGTAGGTGGAATGCTCAGTCGCTGGCATTCCTGTCGCGAGGTAGCAGCAAACACTTCAGTGGGCAGCAGCCAGGAGACGAATCAACGCGGCCAGCATTGGTTGCGGAAAATATCAGGCACACGCACGCGTTGACTTCAGCACTCTTGCCGCAGCGGAACTTGTCGCGGTGTGCGCCCCTCAGGGATCTCGCTCCAAAGTCGAATTCAATGCCGGACTGAAACCTTTAAGCATCAACATCACCGTTTAACCTGAAACGACCGATTGATCGTCGACAGATTGCCCTGACGATCTTTGACTGACACGACGATCGAATGTTCGCCCGGCGATACCGGCGTCGCTAGCTTCAACTCGTAAATACCCTCTCCAACAGGAATAAATTGAGCGGCAAGGTTGTCTCCGGCAGCTACTTCGTTGACTTGAAAGTCGACTGTGATGGTAAGACTTTCCATGTTAATTCCCGAGTAATAATCAGCCAGCCCGATCAGGATTCGTGACATTTTTTTATGTGAGGCGGCTTGCGGTTCGGTCAAGGTGAGCGTTGGGCGTTTGTCGTCGCCAGCCCACCCAAAGCCTCGACGGTTCGAATTGGATTTGTCGTAGTCGAAGTCAATGGGACAGCCGAGATCAATCCAACGGGCGAGCGTGCGTCGGTCTTCATCGGAAAGAGGTTGAACCTTGCCGGATTTCACGGCAGACGGGGGTGGCATTCGGCTACCACGAAAGTCGAGATCGGAACGATTACGATTGCTCTGAGTGTTCGGAATAGATTCACCAGCGAGTTCAAGCGTATCGGCATTGCCGTGTTCGCGGGCCGTCGGGAAGTCGTCATTCAACCAGCCGTCGAGTCGTCGACCGTAAACCTTCCAGATAAACAGACTGCGACGTGCCTGAAACTTACGGATGTAGCGTGAGGCGTTGGTCTGCCGCCAGATTCCGTTGTGAATCACCGGCCTGTACCCGAACTTCGCGCGCGAGTCGGCTGCGAGTCTGTAATACGTCCCCGGCCAGTTGCCCTGATTGGGCAGATTGATCGTCTCTTCGTCAGCATCGAGGTCAAGGTTTCCAGCAGGCTGCTCCCCGTTCCTCGCTGTGTGACACTCGGCACAACTCCGCTGCAGGATTCGTTGCACGTCTCGAAAGTATTCGACATTCACCACTCCGGTTGATTCGCTTCGCAACCCGGTCAGATTCTTGGTGTCCCACTGCCTGTCTGTGTCATCGTCACTCTTACTGGTGATGAGCGGTGTTTTACTGGACAAATCAAAGAGCGTGTAATCGGATCGCGCCGCGACGGTATCCGCGAAAAGTGTTGGCTTCTGACTGTGGGCATGACATCCGCCACAGTCGTGTCGAACTTCGCCTGGCCGCAACTGGTGCCAGGTCTGTGCCATGTTGAGCACCATGCCATCGCGATCCAGTGTCTGAAAAGTGAACGCGGTATCCGCCGGAATTCTAGCGAGGAAACTGGTATCCGGATTGCCATCCGGATCAATGGGTTGTTTCCCGTTTTCATCAAACTTCCGTAGAGGGACCTCACCGAGAACCCGCAGTCGTTCCATCGCATGACTGTAAAACAGGCGACCGCTCTGTGGGCCATGATGGCGGTCTGTGGTCGGCTCCATCGCCAGGATACGAACGGCATGAATGTCTTTGTTGTCGTACCGGCCAGCATCGGCCCCCTGATTAAACCAATTCAATGACGCGTTGTTTTGAGATGTGTTGAACGGGTCGAGCCTCTGATATCCGTTTGTGTCGCGACCACCGGCAAAGGAAGCAGTCACGGTGTCTTTCGGTACGGCCCCCTCGGGGTAGCTCTCGCGTTTGTAGAAACTGGATGTTCCGACAAGCCCAAACGGCGTTCCAGCCGGCAAATGTGGAGACAACGCTCCATCGTTTGCAAGCGGCACGATCGTTGCCGGTTCCGGGATGCCGTAGACGCGTTTGTAAGACACGACTGCACGCGGCCATTGCTCGTTGTAATCAGGGTCGTTCTTTATCAGTCGCATTTGATCTGGCGTATCAATCGGCTGGCCGCCTTTGATCAGATAAAGGCCACCGTCGATGGCCGGTTTCTTCAGTCCGCTCTGATGATTTGCTGGGCCTGGCGTATAGACCGTCAGCAGATGGTTGTTCGGAGCCGCCGAGGGATGCGTGAACTTGCCGAGACGCGGGGAATCCTTTTCACCAGGTACTGATGGATCGGCCGGGCCTTCGCCGTTATTGGCAAACCGAGTGAACGAAGTCAGGCCAAACGGGCTGAACGGCAATCGGTACAGCTTCGGCTTACTGTTGTAGTGTCGGCCAAATCTCAATGGAGGATTGCGGGAATCGTCTCGCCACGCCGGCCCGAACGCTGAGTAATCGTTGGGCACGCTCGTCGGCAGTTTGAAGTAAGCGCCGAATCCGCTGTTGTTCAGGTTGTAGTATTCCTCGGCAATGATCGAACCATCAGACAACTGCGTCTGAAAGTGAAACGCGTTGGGAGCGCCACCTGTATCGAAGGCACTGATCACGGGTGCCCAGTTCGTGCCGTCAGGATTGATGCTCCACAGTCCCCACAGAATGCTACTCCGTAACCCTTGCGATTCCATTGAACTGAAGACGATTCGCCCGTCCGTCAGCACGACTGGATGCAGAGCCATGCCGATGTTGAAGTGCCCAATGCACTCGACATTGCCGCCGTCGTCGTCCATCACAAACAGTTGCAGCGTCGGACCGTTGTGCTTCGGAGG
>CALGTK010000364.1 GCA_937904325.1 uncultured Planctomyces sp. | reverse complement strand
CTGAGCAACATCTCCCACGCCGCCAAGCGCCTGCCCGCGAAGACTTGCAGCGGAAGTCGCCATGATCATCAACGTGATCAGCGCCATGATCAGTGCACCGATGCGAACGTCAAGCAACCCGTCCTGCAATTGTTGGAGATCCCACCCCTTCTGACGCACCAGGTACGACTGATAGAAAGATGCCGCAACGACAAACGTCGTTCCGACCAGGCCGAGAATCACGAGAACAGGATCTGAACCTGCCGCAGTGGCGGTCGCGTCGGGCCATATCACCGCGCGAATGCTGGATGGCGTTGGCATGAAGCCGCGAGCGAACTCAGCAAGATCAGGTCCGGCAAAAAACAGGTTCACAGCAAACGACAACAACATCAGGCCAACAAATCCCATCATCAACCGCTCGACGACGCGGTAAAGATTCTTCGCGAAGAAGACAAACGAAATCGACAATGCGTTGAAAATCACGACTGGTGCAAATTTCCACCAGTCGATCGAACTCTCCCCAGCCACGTGAGTCACGTCGCTGCTGCCGAGCAATTGTTCAAACGCCGAGTGGACTCCGAGGTTGTTGCCGAACTGAAAAGCTGCAGCAATGAAGAACACTCCAAGCCCGAGCAGCACCGCAAGCGGACGCCCTGCCCGCTCGCGAACCAGATCACCCATCGAACGCTGCGAGACGACCCCGATCTTTGCGCCAAGCGAGGTGTAAACCAACATAAAAACGACAGCCACAACGACAATCCACGACAGGCTGTATCCGTAAGTCGCCCCCGTCTTGGAACTCGTCATGATGCTGCCCGGACCAATAACGACGCAGGCCGTAATCACCCCCGGTCCGATGCGTTGATACCAGGGTCTGGAAGTTGATGTGGATGATGGTGCAGATTCGCTCATGGCAGGCTCGTCATTCAAAGGCGGGTCGAGAGAAAAGGTCAATGTCAGTCCACAGGACTATTTCCGTGGTTCCGTTACAGAAGCTCGGTCGTCGAAAGGTCTGAATTTCCCTGGTGGTCTTTCTGCAGAACACTGAAACCCAATTCTAAAAGTGTTTCAGAATCGCCCAGACAATTCTGCAAAGCTGATCCACTGACCACTCAGTAACAGCAAAACCATCGACGCCAGACTAATGAATTAACGCCGCAAGGCGTACCGAACCAGCGTTGAAAGCATGAAGGGCAGCATGCGCCCCGTCTCGCCAACGGCAATTCGCTTTGCGAAACAACGCCGCAACGGGTTAGCATGTGTTACGCTGGCTGTAACTGCAGTCCCTCCCACACAGCAACACCGTGTGGTTGCCAGTACTGGCAACCACATCCCACCTCAGTGTCGATTATGCCACCTCGACGTTTTCAAACGATCGTCGTCCTCGCCAGTATGCTTATCGCTGGTCTGAGGTACGGTGCGCAAACGGAAGGTGCAGACTTCAATGTTCCTCCGCCTCCACCGCTTCCGACATCCATCGCACCTGCTCCCGCCGAACAGACGGAATCGCAAACGGAACCTTTGAGGACGGACATTGACTTCCTCATCAGATCTGCAACGCCGAACTTCGACTCACTCGCTGCTCCGGTCTCGTCGGACGAAGAGTTCGTACGACGCATCTATCTCGACCTGGCCGGAACGATACCGACGTCAGAACAGACAAAGGCTTTTCTTAAAGACGGCTCGCCAGTCAAACGGGAAGCTCTGATTGATCGACTACTGGGCAGCCCCCAACACGCTCGCCGCATGCAGTACGTGTTTGACGAAATGCTGATGGAACGTCGCGTCGGCACGGATATCCCCGCTACCGACTGGCAGGCATGGCTGCGAAATTCGTTCCGAGACAACAAACCGTGGAACCAACTGGTCACCGAAATCCTTTCTGCCGACGGTGCGGACGAGAAACTCCGCCCGGCTGCAAAGTTCTACCTCGATCGCAAATTTGATATTGATTTAGTGACGCGAGACATCGGACGAGTCTTCCTGGGTGTCGATCTGGAGTGTGCTCAGTGCCACGACCATCCAAACATCGACGACTATCTTCAGCGACATTACTACGGACTGAGTGCGTTCCTGAAACGCAGCTACCTCTTCACCGATTCAAAATCGAAAAAGAAGATGCTCGGCGAGAAGGCTGAAGGCGATGTGAAGTTCACTTCGGTCTTCACTTCGGAAGAGGGACAGACTGACCCTCGCGTGTTGAACCTTCCAGGAATACCGGATCCCGAACCAGCCAAAGAACTCTACATTGCGAAGCCGGCCGGTAAAGTTCGAGGCATCCCGGCCTACAGCCGGCGCATGCAATTCGCAAAGGCGATGATCACTGAGGACAACGTCGACTTTCGAACAAACATCGTCAACAGGCTGTGGGCGTTGATGATGGGTCGTGGTCTTGTCGAGCCGTTGGATATCCGCCATTCAGAGAACGCCCCGTCCAATCCGGAAGTACTAAAACTTCTCGCGAACGAGTTTCTCGCCCACAACTACGACATCCGATGGCTGATTCGTGAACTCGCACTTACGGAGACTTACCAGCGTTCGAGCATCACATCGCTCAACGCGACACAGGCCGCGAAAGCAGCTGACGCGTTTGCACGCGGTCTACTGAAGCCAATCTCGCCCGAGCAGCTCGCCTGGTCATCAGTCGTGGCCACCGAATTCACATTCGTGACGATGAATGCTCAAGAAGCTGCGCTAAAGAAAGCCGAACCAGAGGCTGCTGCCGTCAAAATACACGACCCGCTCTGGCGTGAAGAAACACTGCGTAAGACGTTGAAGTCAGAACTCGACGTCGTCGTCGCCCGCTTTGCCGGACAGGGCGGGCAGAAGACGAGCTTTGAAGCGACCGCCGACCAGGCTTTGTTCCTGATCAACGGTCCAAACGTCCAAAA
This sequence comes from uncultured Planctomyces sp., assembly GCA_937904325.1. GTDB lineage: Bacteria > Planctomycetota > Planctomycetia > Planctomycetales > Planctomycetaceae > JABMPE01. The sequence goes on along the minus strand of CALGTK010000364.1, from coordinate 12,653 downwards.
GTGGTTGCAACCGCAGGATGGAGCTTTAACGGACAGGCTTCAGAAACTGGACTCTCCGACTGAACTGGCCGAAGAGTTATACGTGGCCGTACTCTCACGACCGCCGACTGACGACGAAACCACAAACGTGGAAAACTACCTTCAATCAATAAGCGATCGCCCCACCGCCATTCGAGAAATGACCTGGGCGTTGCTTTCTTCTGCCGAGTTCCGCTTCAATCATTGATCACGACACCAACCGCAGCACTATGAAGTAAAACGCGTACCAGCCCGAGAGAGTTTGACAGGAGTGCACCGTGCAACGCGAATTCGGATGCAACCACATTGACCACGAGATTTCCAGGCGAAGCTTTGTTGCCGGGTCGGCGACTGGAGCCGCTGCTGTCGGCGGACTACTGACGCCCGCCCAGGCCAAAACCCTCAAATCAGGGCAAAAGCGGATCCTGCAGATTTTCCTGCAGGGTGGTGTGAGCCAGTTTGAAAGCTGGGATCCAAAGCCGGGTACAAAATACGGAGGGCCATTTCGATCGATCCCGACCTCGGTACCTGGTACTCACATCTGCGAATTGCTGCCGCATACTGCAAAGAGAATGCATCTGCTTTCAATTGTCCGCAGCGTGGACCTCAAAACGAACGACCATCGCATCGGCCGTCTGCGACTGGAGAAAGGCCGTATGGCTGGCGAGTTCCCATACATCGGCGCAGTTGCTTCCAAGTATCTCGCTCCACCGAACCCTCCGCTGCCTGGATATCTACATATTTCCACGCGAGGCATCGAAGACAACACCAACGCATTCCTGAACGCTCAGCACGCCCAACTGAAACTGCTCGGAGTCAACGCTCCAGAGAATCTTGCCCGCCCTGCCGGCATCGATGAAGAAGTGGCTCAGCGTCGCAACGAATTTCGTCGGCTGGCTAACGAGCGTTTTGCCGGACGAGGCGGACAGCCAGCGTTTACCGAAGCCTTTGACTCATCCTTCGAAATGGCGCGACGGCTCATGAAGCGAAAGTCGCTTTTCGAGCAGGAACCCTCCGCGAAAGATGTCGAACGCTATGGCTCGCACCCGTTCGGCGTCCGCTGCATCCTCGCCCGCGAGCTACTCAACAACGGTGCGACCTGCGTCAAGGTAACTCACCACGGCTACGATACTCACGCCGAGAATTTCAATTTTCACCTGGAACAGCTTGACGAGTTCGACAAAACTTTCTGTATGTTACTCGACGATCTGCACGATTCAGGAATGCTGGAGTCAACGCTCGTCAATGTGTACTCGGAGTTCGGTCGAACTCCGAAACTCAATCAGCGTTACGGTCGCGATCACTGGGGAGCGTCATTTTCAGTCGCGATGGGTGGCTGCGGAATCGTCCCGGGAGCCGTCGTCGGTTCTACAAACGCCGACGGAACTGAAGTGGCTGAACGTGAAGTTGGCGGCGGGCATCTGTTTCATACGTATCTCCAGGCACTCGGCGTGGACACCTCTCAAGACCACGACATTCCCGGCCGGCCGGTTCCGATTGGTGATCCATCTGTCGCCCCGATTGAGGAACTACTGGCATGACAGACATCCCAGAAGACGAAGCAGCGAGCGGCTCACAGACAGGCAACCACCCTGCTCCGCCGCCTCTGCCCGAAAACCCGATCGACGCTACGCAAACTCACGTCGTCGCGGAATTTAAACACGACATCCCGCTCACAACGTGTCGCATCGACCCAACGGGCACGTTTGTATTTGCAGGCGCCGAAGACTTTCACGTTTATCGATGGAATGTTTCGGGGGACGACACATCCAAAACAATCTTCGCCGGCCACCAAAGCTGGGTGCGATCCCTTGATTTCTCGCGTGATGGAAAACTGCTGTTCACCGCCGGATACGATCATCGAATCGGTGTCTGGAATACAGCGGACGCAGCTCCGAAACCGATCAATATGATCGATGCTCACAAAGGCTGGGTTCGGTGGGTTCGAGTCAGCCCTGACGGCAAACTCCTCGCCTCATGCGGCAACGATAACCTGATCAAGCTATGGAGCATCCCGGACGGCACACTGCAGCAGGAGTTCGTCGGTCACGACCGATATCCATACGCCGCCGTCTTTCATCCGAATGGCAAACGACTCGCTTCGTTCGACCTGATGGGTGTGATCAAAGACTGGGATATCGAAACCGGCAAAGAAGTTCGATCGACTGAAGCAAAGTTCATGTGGGGTTTCGACCAGAAGTTTCGCGCCGACATGGGCGGTGCCCGTGACATGCGGTTCAGTGAAGACGGAAAGACACTCATCATTGCCGGGCTGACCGAGGTCACGAATGCTTTCGCCGGAGTCCACAAGCCAATGCTGCTGCTTGTCGACTGGAAAAAGTTCGAACACCGACACAAATGGAAAGACGACGCCTACAAAGGCATGGTGTGGGGAGTGTGCGAGCATCCCGGCGGATTCCTCGTCGCTTCCGGAGCACCACAAAGCGGTAACAAAGGGATGCTTTGGTTCCTGAAACCAGGCGAAGATAAGCCCTTCCACTCAGTGCAACTCTCACACTGCGCCCGCGGTCTGGACATAACTCCGAACAAGCGGCAACTCGCCGTCCCACAGTTCGACGGAAAGCTTTGCGTCTACCAGATGACCGCTCCGCACAAAGCAGTCTAATCCAGCACGAAAATGCAGAGGTATTGTGACCGAGCGATGTTTGTCCACAGCCACGGCAAAGAACTCCGTCACAACTTCATCGTACCAATCGACCAACCATCCGGCACGCGGGGATCCATCGATCAGCTGGAGAATCCTCTGCAACTATCTGCAAGTTGAACGAACGTCATACCCTCAACGTCCCGTCATTTACAGCACGAACTGGCATCGTCAGTCCGACACGTACCTGCAGCGTAACCGTCCAGAGTTTCAATAAATGCTACCAGACGACAGTCAGTCGAAGGTGCCGCAGCACTTCTTGTACTTCTTGCCGCTTCCGCAGGGGCAGGGATCGTTGCGGCCGACTTTAACGCCTCGGTTGCGGATAGGCTCGATTGTTTGCGTGGCCTGACTGGCCTCGGGATCATCCTGCATAGCTGCTCCTCCGTCGGAGCTTGCCGGCGCCGGCGCTGAACCGCTCATTTCAGATACTGAGCCAGCTGATTCATGGACAGTGTTTGTGATCTCCCACAGCGAGCCGACAAATTCTGAGTTCTCGTGCTCCAGCCTGAAAATTGCTCCCGTTACCTGAGTTCCGATCGTGTCCCACATTTCGCCGAAGGACTTCATGCCTTCCCGACGGTATTCGACCTTCGGATCCTTCTGGGCATAACCGACCAGGCCGACGGCAGAACGCAGCCGGTCCATGTCGTAGAGGTGGTTTTTCCAGGCTGTGTCAAGAATCTCCAGAATCACAGACCGTTCCGTCTGATGCAGTTCCGGTCGAAAACGCCAGGAGTGAGCTTCCAGCAGACGCTCTTGCGAGTTGTTTCGACTTAAGCGGGTAAAATCTTCGTCGGCGAATTTTGAATTCAGTGTGGAATTCGACCAGGCAACGAGCCCCGCTACTTCTTCAGACGTTGCTACACGAACATTGTCTGCGGTCGCTTCATCGAATGGTCCGTAGATCGAGTCCAACTGCCGTTGAATTTCGTCCATCAGATCGCCACGGCCGAGAAACTTTCGACTTGCGTCCGACAGAGTCTTTTCGAGATTCGCGACACTGCCAAGATCATCCTCAGCCAGGCGAATTTCGAACCGGCTGTTTGCCCATCGAACCAGCCCGTCGCGGTCCAGTCGTTCGCCGCCGCCATCCTTCACGGTGAAACCGTTAAAGCCGACGGAAACCGGGAAACGTACTTCCTTCTCGTGATACATTTCACGGACGCGCCGGTTAATCAGGACCACTGCGTCTTCTGGTTCAAGACCTTCCAAATCCTTCGGCTCAATCTGCAGCGTGTACTGCTGAAAGAGCCAGCTCGCGAGTGAAACTGCTCCCCAATCTTCTCGGTGGAATGTTTCCAAAGGGGCCAGATCGTAGCGGTCAATGGCTTCGCACACCCGGTTGTAAAGGTGAACGTGAAGATCCTTGCGCCCAACCTTTTTCAGTTCACGGTCGTTGGTGTTTAAGTTGAATGTCGTGTTGATCCATCGCGATTGGGCCTGCCAGTTCCATTCGGTCTCGTCTTCCAGTTCCGGGAGATTCTCTTCGAGACTCTCTGCAATCGTTTCATCAGCCTGCCGTTTAGCTTCTTCATTCACAAACTGAAATAGCAGGTCTTTTTCCATATCCCGAACTTCGTCAGGCGAAATGTCGAGATGAATGACCGTCCCACACCAGTCGCTAATCGTCTGCCAACGGTACATTCTATGCAGAACCTGCCCGGTGAACTGCTCGACCTGCCGATCGATCATCTCCAGAACGAGGTCGCGACAAATTCCGCCATCCAGAATCCGCTGGCGATACGTGTAAACCTGCTTACGTTGCTCGTCCATCACCTCATCGTATTCAAGAAGGTGTTTTCGAGTCTCGAAATGACGTTCTTCGACCTTCTTCTGAGCAGCTTCGATCCGGCGTGAGACCATCCCGCTTTCGATGGCTTCACCTTCCTGCATACCGAGATTTGTCAGCAGCGTCTTCACCCAGTCACCCATGAAGATTCGCATGAGGTCGTCTTCGAGCGACACGAAGAACCGGCTGGAGCCAGGGTCACCCTGACGACCGGATCGACCACGAAGCTGCAGGTCGATCCGTCGCGAGTCGTGGCGTTCCGTACCGACGACGTGAAGTCCTCCGAGGCCTGCAACCTTCCGAGCTTCTTCTTTCATTCCTTCGCGTTCGGCGATCCGCTCGGTCACCTCGTCCCACTCGGCCTTCGTCACGTCAAGCCGCGACGTATACTTCTTGCTGAGTTCGTCCCAGGCAAGATGCTCAGGATTTCCGCCGAGGACAATGTCCGTACCGCGACCGGCCATGTTTGTCGAAAGAGTGACTCCGCCGAGCCGACCGGCCTGAGCTACGATTTCGGCTTCACGTTCATGAAACTTTGCATTCAGAAGGCTGTGCTGAATACCGTACTTTTTCAGCAGACGGCTGACGTGCTCTGACTTCTCGATCGAAACCGTACCGACCAGGACAGGTCGCCCCGTCTCATGAACGTCACGGATTTCGTCAATGACCGCATTCCACTTTTCTCGTTCGCTGCGGTAGATAACGTCCGTCTCATTGATTCTCCGCATCGGACGGTTGGTCGGTACGCTGATCACATCGAGGCCGTAGATCTTCAGAAACTCGTCAGCCTCAGTCATCGCCGTCCCGGTCATGCCTGCCAGCTTGTCATACAGCCTGAAGAAGTTCTGCAGCGTGATCGTCGCCAGCGTCTGTGTTTCCTGTTTGATCCGCACGCCTTCTTTGGCTTCAACAGCCTGGTGAAGCCCGTCGCTCCACTGCCGACCGGTCATCTTTCGTCCGGTGAATTCGTCAATGATGACAACATCGCCGTTTTCGACGACGTAACTGACATCCCGCTTGTAGAGATAATGAGCCTTCAACGAGTTATCGATCAGGTGCGGCCAGTGCATGTTGCCGGCCGTGTAGAAGCTTTCAACACCCGCCAGTTCCTCGGCGTATCGAATCCCTTCGTCAGTCAGGTGACAGGTGTGTTCCTTCTCTTTGACCTCGTAGTGCAGGTCCACCTTCAGCTTGCGAGCAATCTGATCAGCCTTGGGATACTTGGTCGTATCGTCGTGAGCCGGCCCCGAAATAATCAGCGGCGTTCGAGCTTCATCGATCAGGATGTTGTCGATTTCGTCGACCAGTGCGAACTGCAACGGCCCTTGCGCCTGCAGCTCGCGAGTCGGCTTCATGTTGTCGCGCAGGTAATCGAAACCAAACTCGTTATTCGTCCCGTAGGTAATATCGCAGGCGTAAACCTTCCGCCGTTCTTCGGGGTGCATGTTGGCCTGAATGGCACCGACCGTCAGGCCAAGGCCCATGTGCAAGGGAGCCATCCACTCCATATCACGACGGGCCAGGTAGTCGTTCACCGTGATGACGTGAACCTTGCCAGCCAGCGCGTTGAGATACGTCGGCAACGTCGCGACGAGTGTCTTGCCTTCCCCTGTCGTCATTTCGGAAATCATACCGCGGTGCAGAACGATGCCACCGACAAGCTGTACGTCGTAGTGACGCATTTTCAGAAATCGAACGCCGGCTTCTCGCCCCGCCGCAAACGCATCTGGCAGGATGTCGTCGAGAGTCTCTCCAGTATCCAGCCGTGCGCGGAGTTTGACCGACGTCTGCCCGAGTTCTTCGTCACTGAGAGCCTGATACTTAGGTTCAAGTCTTCCGATCTGATCAACCAGCGACCCCGGAATGATCTTCGAATCGCCGTTCTTCTCACGAGCGAATCCGATGTTCTTAACGCGGCGTTCGTTTGACGAGCCGAACATTCCGGTGATGCTGCGTTCAACCGTCGAAGTGACAGCGGTGAAGATGTCACCGATCTTGCCAACTGAATCACCAAGTTTCTGAAGCGGGTCCATAGTTCGATCCTGAGGAATCGTATTTGTCGATCGCGGCACATCGTGAGCGGTGTTTTGCGACGGGGCCGTGGGATCAGCATGTGGATCGGTCGCGAGGCAGGTCGCGGCGAATGAGCCTGCGTCTGAATCGCGATCGCCCGTCTGCAGCCCATCCCTGAGTGCGGGCGAACCGGCGGATGTCGTGTGCAGCGAACTGTATGTCTCTGTTTGACTTAAGTCATCATCAACCCGGATGGTATTGCCTTGTTGAAACATGGTCAACGGCCCTTAAATTCAACCAGAACACCGCAATCTCGCCACGATTGTTCCGATCACGAACGGTGGTTGGCGACTGGGACACTTACTGCCCTGCTGGACGACCTGACCGATGTTTCGCATCGAGTAATCCAGTTCACTCCTCAATCCAATCGTCACACAAGCAGAGCCGCCGATTCTTCGCAGATGCCTTACCTCAAACTTCCCAAGCATCCGTGTAGGAACATCAGTGCCGATACGTGGCTAATTTCGGCCGAGTCCTTCGCAGTTAAACACGAATCCCTTCCGATGCCGATCATCCGATAGACAACCTTTGATGGGTTTGATAGGCTAAATTGATAGTATTCAGGTGGAACCTGAGTCGTAAACGACACTTAAAACAGTGGGCAAGGTATAATCATGTTTGAATGGACCGGACAGAACTACGCTCATTGTGATGGTATGGCTCGCCGAGATTTCCTTAAGATCGGCGCGTTATCGGCTGGCGGCCTGACATTACCCAGCATCCTGAAAGCCGAATCTCAAGCGGGTAGCAACGCGACCGGCAAGTCGATTATCAACATCATCCTGAGCGGCGGTCCATCTCACACGGATATGTTCGACTTAAAGCCGGACGCCCCCAAAGAATTCCGCGGCGACTTCCGCCCGATCGCCACCAAAGTGCCTGGTTTCGACATTTGCGAGCATATGCCGATCCTCGCTGGAATGGGCGACCGCATCACAGCGATCCGCTCTATCACGGGCATGAATAACGAACACTCGAATGCTCAGTCCGACACCGGCTGGCCACTGAAATCTCTGGAATCACTCGGCGGTCGCCCCAGCGTTGGCTCGGTGATGTCAAAAATGTTCGGCCCGGCTCAGATCACAAAGACCGGCTCCGCACCAACGTTCGTAGACCTCTCCGGCGGAACTCGTCCCGGATTCCTCGGCCAGGTATTCGCAGGCTACCGCCCCGACAGCACGGGCAAAGCCAACCTCACGCTGAACCGCAACGTCTCCCGCAGTCGCCTCGGCAACCGCCAGGAACTATTGAGCGGATTCGACACGCTGCGACGCGACATCGATGGCTCAGGCATGATGAACGCCCTGGACAGCTTCACCGAACGAGCCGTCTCCTTAATCACCTCAGGCGACGTCGCCCGAGCACTGGATACTAACCAGGAAGATCCACGACGCCTGCAACGCTACGGCATGCCCGAAGATCGTGACGCCTCAAAGTTCGTCCTCTCCCGCCGCTTGATTGAAGCCGGAGCCCGCTGCGTCTCATTCACGATCGGAGGCTGGGATACGCACAGCAAGAACTTCGTCTCACTCAGCAAGAAACTGCCGAACATCGACCGAGCAATGAGTGCTCTGATCGAAGACCTCGAGATTAGAGGCCGCCTCGACGACACAATCATCATGATGTCCGGCGAATTCGGCCGTACACCACGAATCAACGGAAACGCTGGCCGAGACCACTGGCCTCGCGCCGCGTCATTCTTCCTCGCTGGCGGCGGCATGAAACACGGCCAGTACATCGGAGCTACCAACCGACTTGGGGAAGTTGCTCAGGACCGACCAGTCCACATCCAGCAGGTCTTCGCGACCGTCTACCATCAGTTGGGCCTCGATCCAGACTCCATCACCCTGGCCGACCCGAACGGCCGCCCACAATATCTCGTCGATAACCGTCAACTCATCGAAGAACTGGTTTAATCGCTCCGCATCAGGACGCAGTATAACTCAAACAAAAAAGCTCACCGCTGAAATCGGCGGTGAGCTTTTTTTGTGACAACCCTCCCGTGAGACGCTTCGCGTGTCGTAGTGAGAATGCTGTCCCTGCCACGTGAGCCACTTCATTCTCTTCCGGATGGCCAGCACACCAGTTGTCGCTGCCGAGAACCTTCCATGCACCAGACTTGCCAATACTCTACCGGCAAGGCTACCAGCCCTGAACAACCGTACTCATTCGTGCCAGTTTGCTACTGCTTGACTTTTAGCTGCGTAGCGCGTTTGCAGCGCCAACTCTACTTATCCTGCGCGTGCAGAGCGATAACCAAACTTCCGGCACACCATACGACATTTCAGGGAGATTCCGAATCGCACCTCCCGACATTGGATTCGATCGAACTCCGTACCCACTTCCATAGACGCTGCGCCAGCTTCTGCATCGCTTGCTTCACCTTTACGCTCAAATACACTGTGCACCAGCAACTTCTTGAGCTGGACTGATTTCCGTCCTCTGCCGCTTTCCTTCCCGATTGCCAGAAATTGAAATTCTCTTCTGGCATTTGATAATTGCCGGCACATGAGGATCGTCGTTTCGCTGTTCCGTTGAATGACCAACGGATATCACCCACGAACGCCAGCTTCGTTCCACTCTCCAACGCGGTAACTCTGAACAATGACGTCCTCTGTTTACGATTTCGATGTTGCCGTCATTGGAGCGGGACATGCGGGCACAGAAGCGGCGTTGGCGGCGGCACGCCTGGGGGCTCGTACCGTTCTGCTCACGATGAACTGCGACACGGTCGGGCAAATGAGCTGCAATCCTGCCATCGGCGGTGTTGCCAAAGGGCAAATCGTCCGCGAAATCGACGCGCTTGGTGGAGAAATGGGCCGTTGCATCGATGCGACCGGGATTCAGTTTCGGATGCTGAATAAAAGCAAAGGGCCGGCGATGCACAGTCCGCGGGCTCAGGCCGACAAAAAGGCCTACCAGTTCTGGATGAAGCTGCGAGTAGAAGAACAGGAGAACCTCACGCTTCGCCAGGAAATGGTTGAAGGACTTGTGACCGAAGACGGTAAAATCACAGGTGTCCGAGTTCGTGGTGACGCTCTGTACCGCGTCAACGCTGCCATCGTGACGACGGGAACTTTTCTGCAAGCGATCATGCACACCGGCGAAGCAAAATCGAAAGGCGGCCGAGCAGGTGAAGGAACCACCAATTCTCTGTCGCATTGTTTCGTCGACCTTGGCTTTCAGTTGGAACGATTCAAGACGGGCACTCCCGCTCGCCTGAACGGTCGAACGATCGACTACTCGAAACTGGAAGCACAACCTGGCGATGATAATCCTCAACCATTTTCGTACATGACAGAAAACATTGAACAGGAACAAATCAATTGCTGGCTCGCAGCAACGAATGAACGGGTTCACGATCTGATTCGTGCAAACCTGAAACGCGCTCCGATGTACAGCGGGCAGATCAACTCAACCGGGCCGCGTTATTGCCCGTCGATTGAAGATAAAGTCGTTCGTTTTTCCGATAAGCAGTCACATCAACTGTTTCTCGAACCTGAGGGCCGCAACACACTCGAAATTTACTGTAATGGGATTTCGACGAGCCTGCCTCGAGACGTGCAGGATGAAATGATCCGCTCAATAGAGGGTCTGGAAAATGCCGAGATCATGCGTTACGGGTACGCCGTCGAATACGACTTCGCTCCGCCAACGCAGCTTCACGCGACGCTCGAAACAAAACGCGTCGGAGGGCTCTACTTCGCTGGTCAGCTAAACGGAACGACAGGTTACGAAGAGGCGGCTGGTCAGGGATTAATTGCTGGACTGAATGCGGCACTAAAAGCCGCCGGAAAAACTCCGTTTGTGCTCGGTCGGGAAGAGGCTTACCTGGGAGTACTGCTGGACGATCTTGTCACCAAAGGCGTCGACGAGCCTTACCGAATGTTTACGTCACGGGCTGAGTATCGGCTGCTGCTGCGTCAGGACAATGCGGATCGACGGTTGACTCCGCGAGGACGCGAGATCGGTAGTGTTGGTACAGAACGCTGGGATGCCTACCAGAAACACGAAGAGCAGATCGCGCGAGCGACTCAGCTGGTTCAGAAGGAACGATCCGAAGGCAAGACTCTGGAAGAATGGCTACGACGGCCGGAGCTGAAGTGGGCGGATGTCAAACAGCGTTCTTCTGCAGTCGCCGAACTGGAGATAACTGACCGAGCAGCCCAACAGGTTGAAATCGAAACAAAGTATGCTGGCTATATTCGCCGTCAGGCGTCGACTGTCGAGAAGCAATCGAATCTTGAGAAGGTTCGGATTCCTAAAACCTTCGATTACCTGGCAGTATCGCATCTTCGGGCCGAGGCACGCGAGAAACTTAACAAAATTCAGCCAGCTAATCTTGGGCAGGCAAGTCGCATCAGTGGCATCACTCCAGCCGACATTGCCATTCTGATGCTGCACGTCAAAGAGCCCGTTCGGATGGCTGCAAAGCCATAGAACGTCCGCAGGAAGTCAGACATCGATCTGCGGCCGAAAAACCTCACAACCGATTGCCGTGAGGCTCTGTTCGATGGCTGCGTACTGCGTTTCGTCGGTGAAAGTACCGACGATCGCTCCGCCTGAGCCAGCAAACTTTGCCGACGCGCCCGCGTTTCGGGCAGCTTCGATCATGCGCATGTGCGACGCGGACAGGTCACACAGCGATTGTCGCAAATCGAAGTTCTCATCTATCAGTTGATGAAATCTCTGATGCTCTCTGGCAAGCAACGCGCCCCTGGCTTCGTCGGTAATTTCAGCGAAACGCTTCATTGCAACGTGAATCTTCTGCTCGCCTTCGTCATACCTGGCTCGCAGCGGAGCGTGGGTGACTTCTGTAGGTTCGCCAGCCTCATGGCTGAATGCCATGTAAATATTCGGAAGCAATGCTGGATCGATGCGTTCGTACTGTCCCACTTCCATGCCATCGATAATCTGTGTTCGCTCCTTGGCGAAGTCCATGAAGACCAGGCCTTCGTAAACCTGCACAACGCGATCCTGGAGTCCCCCGTTGATTCGCAACTCTCCGGTTTCAACACTTAGCGCCAGTGAAGGTTGAACTTCGAGCGGAATTTCAACTTCATAAAACTGCATCAATGCTCGAAGCGTGGCGATAATGATGCCGCTCGATCCGGCCATACCAACGGCTCTCGGAATGTTGCTTTGATATCGAATTGAGAAGTTTCGATTGTGATGCTGAATCCCGTTCCGCTGACAGTAATCAGCAAAACATCGAATCGTCGCCTTCACCAGTCGCACTCCACCGTAGTATCCATGAAGCTGCACGTCCTGCTGCAACTCTGACATGGATCCAAATCGGCAACGATCTTCCTGGCTGAGAATGATTTCCAGATCCTCCCACTGGTAGAGGACAACCTCAGCCCAATAGTTCCGGACGATCAGTGACAGCGTTCTTCCGTGATATCCGTCAGAAGGGTTGCCTATCAGTCCGGCTCGCGCGAAGGCTCGCGCCCGAATCAGTTCCATGATCCTGGACCATTCAGTGAATGATTGCTAAAAGTCGCACGGGTTATGCGTGGTTGATTATTCAGGAAGACTTGCGAGTTTCTTAAGTAGCCAGATACGCAAACTCTAGCGGATCGTGCGTCCGGGATCACTGGCTGATTTGCGAAGAAAGCCGCAGCCTGACCCGTGGACAGCAATCTGTGAATTACCGTTTCTGACGATTCTGTCAAGTTTGGCACGCAGAATTTCGAGTATGAAAACGTTCGCATGCAACGCATCCGGCTGACAGAGGCGAAACCCAAATGAAGGGTAATCCCAGGTTCTCCCACCTTACGAAAACTGGCGTGAATCGCGTGTAATGCTCGTACTTCCCGTCAAACACCTGACGAAGGAATGTCTTGACCCGATTCTGAACTCAGTCGGCAATCTGCCACCGTTGAAACAAGCATAGAGTTAAAATGGCGATCGAATTCAACTGCCCCCAGTGCGGCGCCGCGATCCGCGTTCCCGATGTTGCCTCGGGAGCAAAGGGCTCTTGTCCTACCTGCCAAACGAAGTTGCTCGTCCCGCAGGTCGCACCCCCGCCTCAGCCGGTAGTATCCGCCCCCCCGACTCCTGATGTGACGGTGCCGCCTGCTCCGGTACCGCCTGCTCAGGTGC
>CALGTK010000363.1 GCA_937904325.1 uncultured Planctomyces sp. | reverse complement strand
TCTTCACTGTCGTCATTCTTCACTGTCGTCATTCTTCACTGTCGTCATTCTTCACCGACGGAACCTGGTGAATTCTGCAACGGCCGGCAGATCTGCAAACGAGACTTGACAGTGTCGGCGAAGCGGCCGGTAATGGTGATTGTTTTATGGTCGGCAAGGACGTCGACACCGTATTCAAGTGACGACTTTCGGATCTCCACGATGTCAATTCCCCACTCAGTACAACACGCAGTCGGTCACGCATTTACTTCTTTTCACGGGCGAAACCGTGAAGGGCTGATGATGCTTAACCGGCGAGGCATGTTGAAGTCGAGCCTCGCGGGGCTTGCTGGATTGTCGTTGCCCGGGCTGCTGCAGCAGCAGGCTTTGGCGAAACAGGCCGGCCAGTCGATGGCGACAGGGAAGAGTGTCATTCTGCTCTGGATGGCTGGCGGCCCAAGCCACATTGATACCTGGGATCCCAAACCGGATCGACCTTACATGAATCGAGGTCCGTTCGGAGTGACGCAGACAAAGCAGCCGGGAGTTTTTATCAGCGAACATCTGCCGAAACAGGCAGCTATGCTCGACCAGTTTTCGATTATTCGCTCAGTCGATGCGAGGTACAGTAGTCATCAGCCCAACATGGTCATGCAGACCGGCAACCTGGCTGCGGCTCCAAGGTCCAATCCGAAGGGGCTGACATTTCCTTCGGTCGGCTCAATGGTTTCGAAGCTTCACGGAGCCAATCAGCAGGGCATGCCGCCGTACGTTGCCTTTCAGAAACACACTAGCCACATTGGCTACGCAGGCGATCTTGGTAGACAGTACGATCCGTTCATCGCGAATGGAGCTTGCCGGTTACCAGTCTACGACCTTCTTGGTAAAGACACTGGGCAGATGTCTGGAGCGAGCATGTTCCAGATGCCGACCGGCTTGACTCATCCGCGAGTCACACAGCGTCGCTCACTGGTAGGCCAGATTGATCAGCTGAGACGCGACCTTGATCAGGATGGTTCAATGGCCGCACTCGACAGTTATGGTCAGCAGGCGGCGAATATTCTGCTCGGTGGTCGAGCTCAGAAAGCCTTCGATCTGGATGCGGAGCCGGCCAAAGTCCGTGAGCGCTACGGCAAACATCTGTGGTGTCAGCAGGCTCTGATCGCGAGACGTTTGATCGAGAGCGGTTCCAGTTTCGTGACACTAGACCTGAGCTACCACACAGCGTCCGGCACGTGGGACAACCATGGTATCCCCGGCGGAGTCTATGGTGGAATCTCAAAGGGACTCCGCCCGCTGCTACCTTTGTTCGACCATCTGCTGACGACGCTGGTCAGTGATCTGAAAGAACGGGGATTACTCGACGACTGCCTTGTCATTTCGATGGGCGAGTTCGGCCGCACGCCGATTATGGGTACACAAGGCAGTACCGACGGTCGCAACCACTGGCCATCCGTCATGTCTATGTGCATGGCAGGCGGAGGTCTGCGACACGATCAGGTCATCGGAGCTTCTGAAGCGGACGGCAGCCACCCAGCCGAACGCCCGGTCACTCCCGGCGACCTGGCGGCAACCATCTACCATCACTTCGGCGTTCCGCTCGATGCCACCTACGATGACGCCCGCAACCGCCCCCGCTACATCGTCGAAAACGGCGAACCTATCTCTGAGTTGTTTTGACTTCTGGAACAGCTACCGGGTTGGCGTTCCCATGTTGCTTACTCAAGTCATCGCATGAGTGACGAGTCAGACTGCGTGACAGCTCCAGTGGCCGTCACAGTCCACCATAGCCATATTTCGGTCCTGCTCTTTTGGTGGTCGCGTCCGCGCAACGTTCCGTGGCACGAAACTGATCGATCTGGTCGATCATACAATGGCCCTGGCGGCACAGTTGCCGGGGCATGCATCTGGCCAGAGATTATATAGACGCGTTTATTCTACAGGATGCATACGCTCAACAATCAACGCATGGTTCTTAAGATTGTTGACGTCGAACATTCGGTCGAACTGGCTCCTCTTCCGTGTGGAGCAAAATTGTTTCAGAACAAGCAGCTGCCGTTGAAGTGCGTGAAGGCAGAGTTTCAGGCTACGTGCCAGTCAGCGTCCGATTCATGGACGAGGCTCGTTTCTGACGATGGGGTGATCGACCGGTCGTTGGCAGAATCGAGCGATGGCTCCTGTAAGCTGCGCGGCTGACTGCAAGCCTTTACGTTGTTCAACGATTTTGCCACGCGGCGTGATCACCATCGTTGTCGGCACAGATTCGATGCGGAGCTGTCGAGCGAGTTGTTCATTTTTGTCAGTGTCGACTTTGACAGGAATGAAGCAGGTGTTGATCATTTCTGCCAGTTGTGGATTCGTAAACGTCTCGGCCTTCATGAGTTTACAGGGCCCACACCACGTGGCCGTAAAATTTATCAGGATTGGGAAGCCGGTTTCTGAGGATTCACGGCAGGCCGCTCGGATGTCACTTCGCCACTGAATGCCGTTTGGGTGGACGCGTCCTTGATCGCGGACTCCAGCACGAGGGTCAACTTTTGGAATAAGCCGCTCATTTGAACGACGTTGTAGTGGGGTGTCGTGCCGTTGGAAATCGCGGGGAGTTTCCCGCAGAGCATTCAGTGGGTCGAGTCGATTTTTCGAGCCACTGTCCATGTGAGACCGCAGTGATTGATTGCTGCTGTCGGATGAGTCGCAGAAGTCGCGACGTGATGTTTCACAGGTCGAGCAACCAGGCATTCCGCAGTGTCCTGAATGACGGGCATTGTCGGCGGCTAACCGCGGATCACCGCCTCTCGCTCCGTAGTTGATGACGCCGCAATCGGGGCGTTCATATTGTCTGATGTGTACTGTCGGGCGATTTCTGGATGAGCAGGTCCCGTGACTTTGAACGCGCGCGAAGGATCGGATGTTTCGCCGTTGATTCGAGCGGAGTCCGTCCTGGGCGTTTGTGTTTTCTGATTGGAGCAGTCCCATTGGGATCGTCAGTGCCAGTGCTCCACATGTCGCGAAGAAAGTTCTCATCGCCAGTCCTCCTGATTTGTGTGGGAAAAGGTCCCGTGTGCGGAAGCAGATCTAAGGCAGGCACTGTGCCACAAATCCGAAACTGCATGGTGTTTCACACTGCAGAAGCCGGAAATGCTTCCAATAGTGTGCCACTTCACAAGGAAGACGAAAGAAATCGGGCGGTTAGCATTCAGCATGCATGCTGAATGCGGCAGCAACCGATTTAACATGCGTCATCAGTCGAACTCAGACCGTGATCGATCTGACATCACGCTGCAGAGCGGCGATTGAGCTAGCCAAAGCGGTCTTAAGACCATAAAGCACGGCCCGCACACGGAAAGACGGACGCTTAAGGTTTAAAAATCGGAATGTTGATTCGCTTGCAGAATTTCTGGTACTGAGGTGAGTCAAATTCGGACTTGATATTCAAACCAAATCCTCGGCTAAGCTCGAATTGAGCAGCAGTTGCCCAGGGTGTGCCTGGATGGCTGACGGCGAATTGCTTCAGTGACGTTTTCGCAACGGTTTAATGCGTCTCCTGGAATTACATGAAGTATTACAACGGCATGATGATTCCTGGAAGTTTCAGCAAACGGGCATGTTCATCTGGTGTTGGTAGAGTTGTTGTGTGAAGCGATTGGATCGGCCAGCGTTTGTGTTTGCTGTTACTGATTCCAAGGCTGGTCGCCGTATGCCTGTCGAGAACCATCAGGTACCGAATCAGTCGGAAACGGCAGGTCTGACATCGATCGAAGAGCAGTTTTCCATCGACAGTTTTGCAGATCCCTGCTCTCGCCCGGGACGCGACTTTCTCGAGCCGCTTGAGCGCTTCATCGATAAGCGTCAGTGCATCGCCGCCGTTTTTGTTTTTGTTGCCTGCTTAATGAAGTCTTCCTTTTGGTTGAATAGTCTACCTCGCTCAGATTCAGCTTCTTATCAATTTGTGGGTGCAGGATTTCGATTACGCGGCGACATTCAGACCGAAGCGAACTGCGTAAGATCGTGAGCGCAGCCGCTCGTCCCGTTGGCCGGAGAATCGCAAGGCGATGGAAGTTTTGCGGCAGCAGGTTCCGGTTAAGTTTAAGGTTGTTCCGTGTAGTCACGCGGTTGCCATGCTCGCCAAAGAGTTGAATATTCAGATTGACATCGACGTTCCGAGGCTCAACAAGATTGGCTTGCTTGATCACGCTCCTGTGAATCTGACGATGCCTGGAACAACCAGTGTCGTACTGAAACAACTGTAGAGAGACCTGTCACTGACGTGGGTTATTCTGCATGACACACTGCTTGTAACAACGTTGGAAGATTTGGATGGAGCCGGTGGGATGCTCCGAACAGTCGGAGGTCTCACATTCATTCGTCTGGCGCAGGCGACCATCGGGGATGTGGCCGCTTTTGCTTAAGGACCTGAAATTTCGGGTGGCGTTGGCTGATTCGTCGAAGTCGGCAGATCAAGCGATCAGATCAAGTGGGATGGAGACTCGCTTTTATCCCGCCGAGTCCAAAGAGGCCGTGGAAGTTCTCATGACAGCTTTGGCGAGCGTCGTGTATCCTGGTTTGTGGGAAGCCGAAGGCGGAGAAGGTGTCATCGTCCAGGTCGGCTCAAAGCTGTTTATTCGCCAAAGTTCAGAGATCCATCAAGCCATTATTGATTTTATCCGAGAATTGAAGTTCGCTGACGCCATGACCATGGAGGCAGTGTCCAGCCGGCTATCGCTGATCAGCACGTGGCTCATTAGCTTTAATCGAGACTCCATACCTGCGACAGTTCTCGATTCTGTAACGTACATGTTGTTTTCGAATTCAAGGATTGTGCTGGCGAGTCTTCATGCGTAAATCAAATTTCACTTTCATTCTGGTTGTTGCTCGAGTGATTTTCCTTGCGTCTGGAATTGGCGGCAGCGTCTATGCGCAGGGGGCGGCTGGCAACACGGGAGCACTCGTGTCAAAGGAGCCAGACCAGTTTCACTCTCGGACCTCCGAGTTTTTAAGCATCTACTGCGTTTCGTGCCACGGTGCGGACGATCCAGAAGCTGATCTTTGCTTTGATGATTTACCGGTTGATATGCAGAACGCGGACACGTCCGATGTCTGGCGTCGAATTCTGGAGCAGGTTCTTTTCCTCGAGATGCCACCGGTAGAGAGTGATAACCTGCCGGACAAGGCGACTCGATCGCGTTTTGTTGAAGTGGTTGAATCGGAGTTGACTCGCTTTGGACGGGGACTGAATCTCGACGACAAACTACTGCTGCCTGAGTATGGAAACTTAGTTGACCATGATTCGCTGTTTGATGGATCGGTTAAGGAAAAAGCTTTCACTCCTGCTCGTCTCTGGAGGCAACGACCGGATATTTATCGTCGCTTATGGGGCAGGCACTACGGACGCAAGCATTGGTTCTCGATCAAGATCGGTGGGACGCAGCGGAAAGGCGATCTCTACACGGTGAAGCGAGGCCCTCAGAAAGGAAAGGCAATCAGCGGCCGCTACTTCGCTGATGAGCGATTTGCCAATCCGTTCTACGAGTACGTGCATCATGCCGCTGGCTTTACTGACTACGCGACGATCGTGGCTGATCAGGCGTCGCTCGAAGCATTGCTGATTAATGCTGAGACGATGTCCGAAATCCTGACGCTCGGCACGAAGGTTACAATTGTGACAGAGGTTAAGAGCAAGGATAGCCGACACGGAAACAATCATGGTGGCTTTGTCGGCGGCGTTGAGACGATCAGCCACGAGCGACGCGGGAAGATTCCCGTGGCCTTTCGGGCTGTGATGGATTCATCCGGCGCCGTTGGCAGAGATGATTTTCGGGCGGCGCTGAAAGTTGCTTTCGACTTGTTTCTGCGGCGTGAACCGTCGGACGAGGACGTCGAACACTACTGGAGTAATGTCTTTCTGAAGAATGCCGAACTGGGGAACACGACGGCGCTGCAGGCAGTTTTGATTTACATCACGATTTCTCCCGAGTTTGTTTATCGGATGGAGATGGGGCTGAGTGAGGTGGATGATTACGGTCGCCGAATGCTCTCGCCTCACGAGCTGGTTTACGCCATTCAATACGCCTTTCAGAATGCGCCCGCGTACGGTGTCGATGAATTTGATACTGAAGACGCTTATCAGAAAAAAACGGAATCACTGATCCTGAAAGCGATGACCGAACAGAACGGATCTTCGTACGCGAAGAGCGGATGGCTCGCCGAGCAAATGAAGGCCGGCGGTTTAAAAAATCGCGATGACGTTGAGGCAACTGTTCGAAGATTTCTCAGCGGTCGGGCGGGAAACCTGTATCCCAATCACAACAGCCCGATCTCGTCTACAAAGAATCCAAGGATCCTGCAGTTCTTCCGTGAGTTCTTTGGCTACCACAAGGCGCAGACGGTCTTTAAAGATGTTGACAAGTTTACGAAGGAGCCGGAGTTTCGACACTTTCACAGTCACTCGGCCGTCAGGATGATGTACGACACGGATGCTCTAGTGCTTCACATTCTGGAAGCAGATCGCAATGTCCTGGAAGAACTACTGACGACAAACAAGGTATTCGTTTCGTATTGGGACGGTTCAAATAATGCAGATCAGATCAAGCGGAAGGGCAACCGCGAAATATACGCGGCGACTCACGATTCACAGAGTTACAATCTAAACCCGTTCAAAAACGAGCATCCCAGGAATACGCCTCTTGAAATACTCCCTGAAGAACGTTGCGGGGTTTTGACTCAGCCTAGCTGGCTGGTCGCCCATAGTGGGAACTTTGACAACGACCCGGTCCGTCGTGGCAAGTGGATTCGAGAGAAACTGTTGGCCGGCTACATCATGGATGTGCCGATCACGGTGGACGCTCAAATTCCTGACGACGAATCAAAAACGTTGCGTGAGAGATTCTCCGTCGTACACGAGGAGTCGTGCTGGCGGTGCCACAAAAAGATGAATCCTCTGGGGATGCCATTCGAAGCGTTTAATCACGTCGGAAGATTTCGGCAAGTGGAGAAGAACAGGCCGGTTGACACCACCGGAGAAATAAGTCACAGCGATGTTGATGGGTTAGATGGAACTGTGGAAAACGTCCGGGTAATGATGGAGCGACTGGGAGCGTCGACGCGTGTCAGGCAGTCGTTTATCAGACACGTCTTTCGTTACTGGATGGGCCGAAACGAAATGCTAAGTGACTCAGAAACGCTCATCGCCATGGACAAGGCGTACATCGAGAACGAAGGCAGCTTCAACGAAACGCTTGTAGCGTTATTGACTTCCGATTCATTCCTCTACCGCAAGTGAAGAATTCAGAGCGACTCATGCTGAGATTGATTCTGTGCGGGCTGTTCATTGGATGCAGTCTTCGGCCATTGACGGCAGAAGTATCGGTTGTTGATGCGCAGAAACTACTTGAAGACAAGGGCAAAGAACTGCAGGATCAGGACCTCGAACTTGTCGGGGCGGCGAATGAGCTGACAACTCTCGATTTGTCGAATCGTGGACGGATAACCGATCGGGGGTTGAAGCATTTGACGGGATTGGCTTCGTTGCGGGATTTGAATCTTGCGAGCAGTCGTCGGATTACCGGGCAGGGGCTGAAGCAGCTTGCGGAGCTGTCGTCTCTTGAATCGCTTTCACTGGAGCGAATCGGTCCGGCGACGGCTGGGATATCGCATCTGCAGGGTCTTCGGAACCTTCGTTCGTTAAACGTCAGCGACAACAATACTTTCAAGGGCGAAGGGCTTGAACTGCTGGGGGGGCTGACGAGCCTGAATGTCTCGTGCAGTCGCGGAGCATTCGATGATAAAAGTCTGGCGAGGTTGAAGGGGCTTACGAACCTGACACACCTCAATCTGAATGGCTGCGATCAAATTACAGATCGAGGACTCGTTCATCTGGAAGGGCTGACACAGCTGAAGTCACTGCAGCTTTATGGGTGTCACAAAATTACGGATAAAGGGTTCAATCGTGTGTTCTCCTGTCTGCCGAAACTGGACACGCTGAATATTGCGTTCTGCTGGTGGCACGAAGGAGAGTCACTCAAATTGCCGAGTGGCCTCGTGCATCTTGACCTGCACGAATCAAAGCGTCTCAAAGATGCCGCGATGGTTCGTCTGGAAAATAAGGAGACGCTTCGTAGTTTGAATTTGTTTCAGTGTCTGGTCCTGACGGACGTAAGCCTTGCGGCGTTGAAAGGACTAACCGGGCTGCAGCGGTTGAATGTTGGAAGCATTCGCGCCCTGACTGACGCCGGTCTTTCACACCTGAGCGGATTGACTGGGCTGACCCATCTTGACTTATCGGATAACTCGAATATTTCGACCGCCGGACTTCAGCATCTGGCCGGTATGACTTCGCTGGTAGAGGTCAACCTTTGGAATTGTGAAAGTATTTCCGGTGAAGGGTTGAAGGCCTTTGAAGCGGCGTTGGATTTGTCGCGGCTCAATCTGGCAAATTGCTCGAAAGTCGACGATGTCGGGCTCCATCATGTGAGAAATAATTCTGCACTGGTTGACCTCTATCTTGATAACTGCCGAGGCATTACTGACGCGGGGCTCATTCATCTTTCGGACCTGCCGACGCTGACAGAACTGACATTGAGTGGTTGCGTGCAACTGACCGATGCCGGTTTGGAGCATCTGAAAACGCATCAGTCACTGGGGTACCTCGCTCTTGAAAATTGCCCAAAGTTAACACCGTCCGCCGTCGAAGAACTACAGCGTGCGTTGCCTCAATGCACTATTCTTTACTGAAATGTTTTACTGAGACTGTTTTGAGATTGTCAGCTGACCGTCAAGCAAAGACTGCGAGCAGAATTTATGACCAGTCGCCGATCACTACTTAAAGGCCTTGCACTGGGGGCCGGTAGCCTCGCCCTCCAGCCGTTTATTAACCACTTCAATCGTCTGGACGCGGATGACGCCGATCAGAAGTTGCCCAGGCGGTTTGTATTTGTGGTTAAAGCGAGCGGGCTTCAAGCTGATTTCATCAACCCGGAAGGGCTGAATCACGGCGGCGACTCGATCGTCGATGCTTCGCTGGAAGGAAGACAGTTGGCGGTAAGCATGTCGTCGCTGACGCCGTTCAGAGAGAAATTGACGATCCTGCAGGGGCTGAGCGGGAAGATGTGCAACTTCGGGCACTCTTCGTTTTACGGAGCACTGGGGGCTTACAAAGCGACACGACAGGGGCAGCCTTCTTCTGCAACAGTGGATGGCCATCTTTCGAATCTCCTGCCGTCCGTCTTCAACCACGTCGGACTGAAAATGGGAGACGGCAGTCAGGGCACGGCCTACCCGGCGATCAGCGCCGCAGGAAAGAATCGTCAAATTCCGTTTCAGTGTAATCCTGAGCTGGCCTATCAGAATCTCTTTGGCAGTATCGCGGCAGGGGGAGATATCAAGCGGAAGTACCAGCGTACCGGCAATGTCCTTGATGCCATGGCCGATGACATTCGAAAGCTGAAGCAGCAACTGCCAGGTCAGGGGAAGGAGAAGCTTGATCACTACCTCAGCGGTTTCGAGTCGCTGCGTGATCGTCGGTTGAAGTTGGTCTCGATGCAGGATGTGCTGAAGGAACACGCTCCGGAAGTTACCGACAAGTACACGTCGAAGTACGCGACTCACCAGCTTGAAGCACATTTTGACATGGCTTCGGCGGCGCTGATCAGCGGCATCACGAATGTCGTCACGATTCACACGGATGATTTGAATTCGTCCTATCAGGGGTTGGGAATTACTCCGAAAGTACATTCGGTCGGTCACGGAGCCAGTAGCGGGACCATGTCGTCACAGGATTGCCGTGACATCATTCGAACCTTCCATTGCGATCTGATCGCTCAAATGGCGACGAAGCTGGACGCGATTCCGGAAGTCGATGGTACGATGCTCGACAACACGATCATCGTTTATGTCAGCGATAATTCGGACAAACATCATTCGTCTGCGACGGAGTGGCCGATGGTCGTCCTTGGCAACATGGGCGGTCGGTTGAAGTCCAGCGGTCGGTATCTTGCCTTTCCGCGGTACGGGTCTGCTGATCACAAGCAGACGATCGGAAACTGGCTGACGACACTGTGTCACGTGGCAGGGTTTCCGCAGGACCATTTCGGCCAGCCTGATTTTGCGTTGGGCAAGGCGTCAGCTCAGCAGGGACCATTGAATGAGTTACTCGCGTAGGGCAAAGCGGTGAAAGTCTCGAGATGGGACTCGGTGGTAAATTCGCAATTGACGCCGAAGGTGATGTTGCAGGACAAATCGTCGATGCTCGAATTTCTGCTGGCCGCCATGCTGTCTGATCTGCCAAAGCTTGACTCCTTTCCGGGCGTTGAGTCCGTGAAAGTCGTCGTCGAATGCAAAGAGCCGACGCTGACTATCGTCCACATCCGCGACTGGCATTTCATCGAGTATGCAGAATTTAAAGCTGACGTTGAGGATCAAATTGGCGCAGACCAGATTGGAAATCAGTACGTAGTTTTTGCTCGCGAAGTGCAAGCGGTTCAGGATCAACAGGAACTGTTTCTGAACGCGATGGTGAAGGTCGGTCATCGAGATGTCTGGATCGAAGGTCTGATCCCGGAGTTTGAACGTGCCTTCATCCACATCTGCCACGCCGCGGCTCGTAACGACTTGTATGAGAGTCCGAATCCGATCAGCGTCGGGGCTGCAGCGCGACTCTTCGTGAAGCAGCAGATCAAAGTCCACGCCCTTGATACAGACAAAGGCCTGAGGCTCACCAAGCCGCTCGATGCTGCCGGAAAATTGCGAAAAATTTCAGTAGCAGACATTGAGAAACGCGAAGACTTGATGATTCATCGACTCCGCGACCACAACGGAGTCGCCATTGTGGTGCTCGGTGGCGGCCACGATCTGAGCAACAACGTACCACCGGGAACGAAGCTCGTTACGGTTTCAGTGAAAGGCTACCGCAAGGCCAGCGGCGAGTGATGTTCGATTTTCATCAACTCAATTGAGTTTGGATGGAGCGATGCTTGCAGCGGGCAAGCAGTAGTACCGGATGATCGCGTGCATGCGTCGTGACAGTGTCATGGTTTTCTCCATGCTGGGAATGTATGTCATTGTAATAATTCAGTGAACCCGACACTGCTGGATTGGTACAGCGATGCCGCTGGCGAATTTCGGTTTCCGGGCCACCTCAAATGCGAACTGAACTGTGATGCCGAGCAGTTTTTCTGCACCAGAGCCATGTAGAAAGAATGTGTCCCTCGTGGTTGTCGACTAGTTTCCGTTCTGGTGTCGACTTCCTGACGGGCCGATCAGCTATGCCGGTCACTTGTTCACCAGTCATTGGGAAGTCCACATGCAATTGGAGCTGGCGTGGAAAGTTGAACCGAAAGCAATGCGACAGTTCTATCGGTCGCTGTCCGGGCAACACTGATCAGTAAGTAAGAACTGCTGTCGGTGATATTTTTGGTGGCTTCTAAACAGGCCAGATCTTTAGCCAGCTCGCTGTGGTTCTCACGGTGCATTCCGTCAGTGGGAAGTACAGATCGGCAGTCATCGACGAATTGGATTCCGGCGTCATTGATTCAGCCTCGACGTGGAATACTCCTAAGAATTGCGTTCGCAATCCGCAAGTTGCCGGTAAAGGCGTCAAGCAGGGAGTGGGCTTCGGCGGCGTCTAAGCCCGACGAGAGTTCAAACTCTGCCGCCCGGTTACTTTGTTACACGTATGAATTGCTGCAAACGGGTGGGGTGAGCGCCCGCTTCTCAGGATACTGACTTTGAATGTTGCGGCTGAGGCAACAGAATCACGATGGAGCAAGAGTCGTCAGTCAAAGTTCAATTGAGAGTCAGG
This sequence comes from uncultured Planctomyces sp., assembly GCA_937904325.1. Taxonomy (GTDB): domain Bacteria; phylum Planctomycetota; class Planctomycetia; order Planctomycetales; family Planctomycetaceae; genus JABMPE01. The sequence goes on along the minus strand of CALGTK010000363.1, from coordinate 8,945 downwards.
AAAGTTGTCTAGTGGAATCATTTGATCCTTGCGGCGTTATTCCTGCGTGTTTGATGCCGTTTCGAAGTGATCTGTCTATTGATGATGCTGCGTACCGGAAGCACGTTCGGCATGTCGCGGACGTGGATGGTATTTCGGCCATCACAATTAACGGGCACGCAGCGGAAGTGCATGGGCTTAGTTTTGATGAGCAGCGGCAGGCACTCGATCTTACGAAACAGGAACTCGGCGACACCTTGCCGGTTGTGGCGGGGGTTTATGCCGAAGGCAGTCTGGAAGCTGCTCGAATTGCCCGCATGGCGACAGACGGTGGGGCAGATTGTCTGCTGGTGTTCCCTCCACAGAGCATGGCTCTGGGTGGAGCAATGCGGCCAGAGATGGCGATCGAGCACTTTGCTCGGATCGTGGATTCGACGGACCTGCCATTGATTCTGTTTCAATATCCAATTTCGAGCGGGCTTGGATATCCACTTGCAACGCTTCTGCGGCTCTGCGATCGTTTTCCGGCGATCCGTGCGATCAAAGACTGGTGCAACGATCCGCCGCTTCACGAGCGGCACATTCGGGAGCTGCATGCTCTGGATAGTCCCGTGCGAGTTCTGTCGACGCACAGCGCGTGGCTGCTGGGTTCACTGGTGATGGGCTGCGACGGACTTTTGTCCGGAGCGGGAAGCGTCATCGCTCATCTGCAGGTGGCGATGTGGCGAGCTGTGCAACAAGGTGACTTGCCGGCCGCCCGGTGTGTGAACGAACAGATGTACCCGTTCGTACGAGCGTTTTATGCTGAGCCTCTGCTTGACATGCATAATCGAATGAAAGAAGCGTTGGTGACTCTTGGGCAGTTTGATGAAGCACACGTTCGCCCTCCGTTGATGAAACTGTCAACATCGGAGATTGATCGGATTCGTGATGCCTGTCGTAGTGGATTTGCTCGTGGCGGTTAGTTCTGTTTCCAGCGCTGGCTGATGGTTGCATGATTCGCGTTGTGTCATTCAACCGTAGATTTCAGTTGGTCGAAGTCGGCTAGAATCTCATCGGTTTCGGCAAACTTGCTGGATGTTGTCTTGTACCACTGGGCGAGTGTTTGCAGGTCTTCGATGTCGCGCTGATCGATTTCCGGCGGCAAGTCCAGAGGCAGTTCGAAGCTTGGTCCAGAGTCGGCCGGCCGCGAATCCATCCAGACGTTGGGCGCGTCGAGCGAGATGATCTTCATGGCTAGTTCCAGCATTGAAGTGACGTTTCCAGTAGAGGCCGCAATGGGATGCCACGTAACCGTGGCGTCTTTCCCGATGGATGCCTTCAACCTAGGTCTTCAATTCAGATCCGGGCGTGAGTTGCTTTAAAAAACGTGCAGACATCGACATTTTAATGTGCGAGTCTTAATCCGACATGCCACAGTTTTGCGGCGTGAGTTCCAGACGTTTCCTGTCATGTCATGCCGGCAGGCATTCCGGTTTCTACCTGACAACTCGGTCCTGTTGGATTCAGTGGGCAGGTCGGCAGGAATTCGGAGGTGAATCACTGCCGTTTCGCTAAGCCTTTTATGACGGTGCGTAACGGAAACAGACAGTTTGCTGTGGCGATCCGTTCAGAAACCCGCATCTGGTTCGCTGTGATACAGTCTTCGGGCGAATTTCGGATACTCGACTTGTGTCCGTGGACTCCAGCTTGGACGTTTCACATGCGGAAAATTGAATGGCTGAGCATATTTCATGTCGCAACTTCGTTTCGTCAACTGCTGCCGGAGCATTGTTCGCAGGAACGCCGGCGGTGGTGATAGCAGACGATCGCGATCACCTGCACAGTCTCCTGGTCCGTCGTTGTTGCAGCGGAAAGTTTGTTCTACTGGCGATCAGCAGCTGGCTTTCGAGATGCGGAGCCATTCGTCATAACTTGGCGTCTTTACCTTCAAGTTTGTCTTCATCGGGAGTGGCTGCCATGCAAACGGTCTTTTTCAGACTGTCATGCTGCGTTCTGTTACTGGCTCTAAAGGCCGCGGCGATCACCTCAGCTCTGCATGCAGCGGAAGGGGCGTTTTCGCTCAAGGTTGTCACTGATCGCGAAAACGCTATTTATCGGGTGGGTGAGGAAGCGACGTTTTTGATCTCCGTCACGCAAGAGAATGACCAGGCGGCCGACGGGACAATTCGATTTGTGGTTGACGATTTTCGCACCGGTGGAACAGCGGCAGGGCTTCCTCAAGGGATAGTTACCCCGGGGGCGGAGCCAGCAAGAGTTGTTGTGAAGGGACGGGGACCGGAGTTCCTGCGATGTCAGGTCACTTACACGCCAGACGAAGGCAAGGCTGTTCGTGCGATCGCGGGAGCAGCTTTCGCTCCGGAGAAGATTGGATTGAGCCTACCCGTTCCGGATGACTTCGATGCGTTCTGGGCAGAGCAGAAACGGTTGCTGGCTGAAGTACCACTCGATCCGAAACTGACCCCGGTTGAGACTCGATCGGAGTCGACAGTGAGTTTTGATGTGCAGGTTTCGTGCACGGGGGGAGCTCCGGTGTCGGGATATTTTTCAAAGCCGAAAGCAGCAGCGTCGCAGAGTCTACCTATAGTGTTATGGGTGCACGGTGCCGGTGTTCGAGGATCCAGTCTGGGTAATTCGCAAAAAGGTGCGCAGGCAGGTTTTCTGTCGATGGATATCAATGCGCATGGAAGTCCGAACGGGAAGCCCGGTTCATTCTACTCGGAGTTGAGTAAGGGCCCGCTGAGCAACTATCGTCACGCCGGACGGGAAGGTCGTGACACAATCTACTTCCGCGGCATGTATCTTCGTCTGGTCAGAGCGATTGACTTTTTGACAACGCAGCCTGAATGGGATGGCAAGACCGTTGTCGTTGTTGGTCACAGCCAGGGTGGCGGGCAGTCGCTGGTTGCAGGCGGCATTGATGATCGTGTGACGTTGATCGCTTCGGGCGTGCCAGCCATCTGTGATCACTCCGGCGAGTCGGCAGGCCGAGTGAACGGGTGGCCGAAGCTCGTTCCAAACGGTGTTGACGGAAAGCCTGATCCGAAGATTCAACTGGCGGCTCGGTATGTCGATGCTGTTTGCTTTGCCACGCGATGCAAAGCGGAAGCGATTATGAGTGTCGGCTTTATCGACGCGGTTTGTCCGCCGTCGAGTTGCTACGCGGCTTACAACGCTTTGCAGGGAGGAAAGAGCATAATCAACGAGCCACTAATGGGGCACGCCGCTCCAAAGCATATTCAGGATGCGTTCTGGGCTCGAATACTTGAACACGCTAAACGAATCCGGTGAGTCTGGCGCGGCTGGGAAATCAAATAAGTCGGCTCACACATCCAGTCAGGATCAAATATGTTATCTCGGTTTCAAGTTGTGTTCGTGATGGTCTGTGCTGTTTTGTCCGCGTCTGGGATTCGGGCTGCCGACGAGACAGCATCTGCTTTGCGGCTTACGCTTCCAGCCGAGATCTACGCGGTAGTCGGTGTCGAGATGAACGTCTATTTTGACAACATTGTCCTGACACAGACTCCTGAGAAATTCGGCTTTGAATTTGGTTGCGATGTTGGGACTGTCAAAACGCGGCGCTGGCAGGTTCTTCCGGAAGCACGCGACGTCGGGCGGCACAAGTTGACGGTGACTGTCCGCAGTTCCGGTGGTCAGGAGATTGCTCAAAAGGCAACGACGCTGCATGTCGTACCGGCAGATATTGGCGATGGTCGCAAAGTCAAGATCCAGATTGTGGGTGACAGTTTAACTCACGCGTCCGCCTGGCCGAATGAAGTGGCACGACTGCTGGAGAAGGATGGGCATCCAGAGTGGCGAATGCTCGGGACGCATCGGCCATCGAGTGCCGCTACAGGAGTCGTTCACGAAGGGTACGGTGGCTGGACCTGGCAACGGTTCGTTTCAAAATATGAGCCGGAGCCGGATGGAACTCACAGAAAACGGAGTAGCCCGTTTGTTTTTTTTGGCGAAAACGAAAAACCGCATTTAGATGTTGCCAGGTACTTTGATGAGCATTGCGATGGCGAGCGCCCGGACGTGGTTTTCTTTCTACTCGGAATCAATGATTGTTTCGGAGCAAACCCGGATGATTCCAAAGCTATTGATGCTCGGATTGATTTGATGATTCATCAGGCTGATCTGTTACTGGCCAGTTTTCACAAGGCTGCACCGGATGCAGATCTGGCGATCTGTGTGACGACGCCTCCGAATGCGCGCGAGTCAGGTTTCAAAGCAAACTACAAAGGCCGCTATCACCGCTGGGGATGGAAGCGGATCCAGCATCGTCTCGTGGAGCGGCTGCTGTCGAAGTTTGAACGGAAGTTGGCTGGGTCCGGCGACGCTGCTGACCATTTCTTCGTGGTGCCGACCCATCTTAATCTCGATCCTGTTGATGGGTATCCAGAAAACAACGGTGTTCATCCCAACGGTTTCGGATATCGACAAGTGGGCGCCAGTGTTTACTCGTGGTTGAAGTGGCGGCTGAACTGAAGCTATTGGTTTCGCCTTGCGACCTGGAATTCAAAAGGGACACAAATGGAATGCAAATCAAGTCTGGATCGAAGAATGTTTCTGACGGGCGCTTCGGCGTCGTTGGCGGTGGCTGGCCTGGCATCCGTGGTGAAACCAGCCGTGTCTGATGCCAGGACGCTGTCGGTCGCAGCGATTGGTCATACCGGGAGAGGCAACTTTGGGCACGGGCTTGATACTGTATGGCTGCACAACCCGGATACCACAGTCGTCGCGGCGGCTGATCCGGATGCTGCAGGGCTGGCCAAAGAGCTGAAGAAGTTGAAGATCGATCGTGGTTTCGCTGATTACCGCAAGATGCTTGCGGACGTGAAGCCCGACATCGTGGCAGTGTGCCCTCGTCACGCCGATCAGCATCGCGACATGGTAGTTGCCTGTGCCGAAGCTGGGGTGAAGGGCGTCTATATCGAGAAGCCGTTCTGCCGAACTCCGGCCGAATCGGATCAGATCAAGGCCGCGTGTGACAAACACAACGTGAAACTCGCCGTGGCGCATCGAAACCGGTATCACCCGACGCTGAAAGTGATTGACCGTTTGATCCGGGACGGTGGCATAGGCCGGCTGCTTGAAATCCGCGGTCGAGGCAAAGGCGACCGACGGGGTGGTGCAGAAGATCTTTGGGTACTTGGGACGCACGTCTTGAATCTGATGGCGTATTTTGGCGGCGATCCAACCAGTTGTTCGGGCGTGATGCTGCAGGATGGGCGACGAATTACCCGGCATGATGTCAACGACGGAGCCGAAGGTCTGGGGTCAATGGGTGGCAACGAACTGCACGCTCGGTATGAATTTTCGCGCGGAGTCGTCGGGTACTTTGATTCGATCGCCAACGACGGTACAAAAAACGCCGGCTTTGGTTTGCAGCTTGTCGGTAGTGAGGGCATCGTCACCATCCAGTGCGACAAACATCCGCTGGCCTGGCTGTGTCCGGGAAACCCGTTTCAGCCGACAACCGAAGCTCGCCCCTGGATTCCAATCTCGACTGCGGGTGTTGGGCAGACGGAACCTCGCGACGACCTTTCCGAAATGGTCAGCCACCACGGAGCACCCGCTCACGACCTGATCATGTCAATCCGCGAAGATCGACAGCCAATCTGCAATGTCGATGAAGGGCGTTTGACTGTGGAAATGGTCTGTGCCGTTTTCGAGTCGCATCGAATTGGCAGTCAGGGAGTTCAGTTTCCGCTGAAAGAGCGTGAGAACTCACTGAAGAATCTGTAACCTTCATGTATCCAGTTTGGATTTCGACATACATCACTCGTTGCCTGAATGAGAACCTTAATGAGAATTCATCTGCTGACTCATGTACTGACATCGGCCGCGTTGATTGGCGCTGGCATGGCATCTGTAAAAGTTTACGCGGCCGAGCCGTTTCGACTGGCGAGCGTGTTCACGGATAACGCCGTTCTGCAACGGGGGCAGGCCGTTCCTGTGTGGGGCAAGGGAGAACCCGGGCAGGCTGTTGTCGTTGCGTTTGCTGGTCAGGAAAAATCGGCAAAGGTCGACAAGGATGGCCGATGGATGACTCACCTCGATGCGCTGGCTGCGTCCGGCAAGGGGCAATCGCTCATGGCCAGGTCGGGCGGTGAAGCTATCGCACTAGGCAATGTGCTTGTTGGAGAAGTCTGGGTCTGCAGCGGTCAGTCAAACATGGCCTTCGGTCTGGGCGGCTCGATAAATGGCAAGGCAACTATTGAGGCGGCGGGCGACGATCAATTGAGGCTGTTCAATGCTCGTGCGCAGGCAACTGATGAACCACAGGAGAGCATCGGTGGTAGCTGGGCGGTCGATTCTTCCCAATCGGCCGGCAGTTTTTCGGCGGTGGGCTACTATTTTGGTAAGGCGTTGCGAAAGAAACTGGGAGTTCCGGTCGGGTTGATCAAGTCTGCTGTTGGCGGCACGGTTGCCGAAGCATGGACCGCTCGCGAAGAGCTGGAGAAGAATCCGACCCTTAAGCCGCTGATTGATGCCCAACAGCAGAGACTGGTTGCGTATTCGAAAGTGCTTGCGACTTATAAAGAACGCGAGCCGAAAATCCTGGAGAAGTACGAAGCGGCTGTTAAGAAGGCTAAGGCAAGTGGAGGTCGTGTCCCCAGGAAACCCAGGCCTCCGGCTCATCCGTCAGCCAATAAAAACCGACCGATCGGACTTTACAATGGATCGATTGCTCCGTTGCAGCCTTATGCGATCAGGGGCGCGATCTGGTATCAGGGTGAGTCGAATTCTTCGCGCGGTCAGCAATACCGAACGCTGTTCCCAGCGATGATATCAAGCTGGCGTCGAGCATGGGGGCAGGGCGACTTTCCGTTTCTTTTCGTGCAGATTACCCCGCATCGAAACATGACTCCGGAAGTTCGTGAAGCACAACGCGTGACCACTGAGACGACGCAAAACACAGCGATGGCTGTGACAACGGACATTGGGCATCCGACGGACATTCATCCGAAACAGAAGCAGCCGATTGGTGAACGACTGGCATTAGCGGCTCGTTCGCTCGCCTATGAAGAGGACATCGAATTCTCCGGGCCGACCTACGATTCCATGAGCGTTGAGGGCAATCGAGTCATCATCAACTTTAAACATCTGGGCGGAGGCCTGGTCGCGAAAGACGGTGAGTTGAAAGGGTTCTTTGTCTACGACAAAGACAAAGAAGTGGCCGGTACCGCGAAGATCGAGGGAGACACGATCGCCGTCTCCAGTGATGAAATTTCGGCCCCGATCGGTGTGCGATACGGCTGGGCGAACGTACCTGACATCAATCTTTATAACAAAGCGGGGTTGCCCGCGTCGCCATTCAAAACAGACGGAGCTTACGAACCAGAGCCAGGTTTCGAATCTCTGCTTACCGGTCATGACGTCACCGGCTGGCGTTACAAAGATGGCCCGGCGTTTGACGGAATGAAAAGTGCGAGCGATGGCCGATACACCGGTCGCGACGGTAGAATCGTCGTCAATCCCGGAAAAGGCCTGGCCCAGCTCTGGACGACACGCGAGTTCCCGAAAGATTTTCACCTGAAGCTGGAATTTCGTGCCGGAGTAAACGCTGACAGCGGAATCTTCATTCGGACGCCACAACTGCAGTGCCGTGATTACTTCGTCGCAGGGCCGTACAAGGATCTTAAGAACTACCGTCCCCAGGATTGGAATGAGATTGAAGTCATCGTGAAAGGCGACGTGGCTACCTGCACTTGTAACGGCGAACCGCTCGACTTTCCGAAAAAGTTGCCAGCCACTGGTCCAATCGGATTGGAGGCCGATCGAGGGCAGATGGAATACCGCCGCATCCGCATCCGCGAGCTGAACTGACAGTGATTGACGAATTACCTGACAGGATGAGTTTGTGAAAGTGTCGTTGTAGACGGGGCAGCGGAGTTTAATCTCGTGAAGGAGCGTCTGAATTAATGAAGTATTGTTGTCTAGCGACGGTGCTTTGTGTGCTTTGCCCTGGTGCGGAGTTGGTCTCGGCACCTAATCAGTTGATCAGTTTTAATCGGGATATTCGTCCGATTCTCGCGAAGAATTGTTTTGCGTGTCACGGGCCGGATGAGGGGGCTCGGAAGGCAGATTTGCGGTTGGATACTGGTGCTGGGGCGGCGGCGGTTCGAGAAGGGCGTCGTGTTCTGGTGCCGGGACGACCGAGTGAGAGTGAACTTGTTGCTCGCATTGAAAGTAATGATCCAGATGTGGTGATGCCACCTGCTGCCAGCGGACATGAACTATCAGCTGACGAGAAGACATTGTTGCGGCGATGGATCTCCGGAGGTGGCGGGTACAAGGTTCATTGGTCGTTTACTCAGCCTGCGAAAAAGGAGTTGCCGACTGTTGAGCAGACCGATTGGCCGAAGCATGCGATTGATCACTTTGTGCTGGCGAAGTTGGAAGCTGGCAAGTTGTCGCCGTTGGCGAAAGCTGATCGCTATCGACTGATTCGTCGAGTGTCGCTGGACCTGACCGGTCTGCCACCAACGCCTGAAGAAGCCGATGTCTTTGTTGCGGATACGAGGTCCGACGCATTTGAAAAAGTGGTTGATCGACTGCTCGCTGCGGAAGCGTACGGCGAGCACTGGGCGCGGATGTGGCTGGACCTGGCTCGGTATGCGGACACGAAGGGGTACGAAAAAGACCGGCACCGTGATATCTGGATGTTTCGTGATTGGGTAATTCACGCTCTGAATCGAGACATGCCCTACGATCAGTTTACGATCGAGCAACTGGCGGGTGATCTGCTGCCCGAAGCGTCGAACGAGCAGATCCTGGCGACCGCGTTTCATCGAAGCACAATGACGAATGACGAAGGTGGCACGGACAACGAAGAGTTTCGCGTTGCTGCTGTTAAGGACCGCGTTGATACGACGATGCAGGTTTGGATGGGGCTGACGATGGGGTGTGCCAAGTGTCATTCGCACAAGTACGACCCGATCAGCCAGCAGGACTAC
>CALGTK010000362.1 GCA_937904325.1 uncultured Planctomyces sp. | reverse complement strand
CCACAGAGTTTCGCATTAGCTCTGATGTGACGTACTTTTCACCATAGATGGTTCAGGAAATGGAGGCAGGTCATCTTGTAGAGAAGAAACGAACGTCTTGGCAGGATTTCCTGAGGCAATGCCATTCCTGCAGCGTTTAGAATTGAGAATAAACTGTTGTTGCGCTGCTGAGAGGAAATCACTGTGACTGCTCGCGATTCGGACATGGCCCGCGAAGAGGATGATGAGTCGGTGGCCGTGGCGCTCCCGTCCGCCATTTGGGGCATTCTATTGCTGGCTTGTTTGCTGAGGATTACCGCAGTTCTGCTACGTTTTGAAAACATCCATGTAGATCGGGATGCGTACCTGGCGATCGCGAAGAATCTTCTTGACGGCCACGGATTCTGCTCGACGATATCGCAGCCAACCGCCTTTCGACCGCCGCTCTATCCTCTTATGGCCGCCATTTGCCTTCGCGTCGGTGGACTCGCCGTATTAGGAATCGCTCAGGTAATCCTTGGAACAATCACTGTCTGGCTAACGTGGCGACTGGCAGGCCTTTGTCGTTTATCATGGAGAGTGGGGGTAGTCGCCACATTTCTTGTCGCCGTCGATCCGCTACTAATCGAGTATACCACGCAACCAATGACCGAAACTCTGTCGACCTTCCTTGTGACGGTTCTTCTCTTGAGAACGTTGAAAGGCAGGCCTTCAATTTCGAAGAGCATTGCTGTCGGAGCAATCTTCGGTCTGGCAGTTCTGTGCCGACCTTCAATCTGGGCTTTCGGCGGCCTTGCATCCGCGATCTGGATGATTGTGACACTAGTCGGCCGGGCATCGTCGTCGAGTTTCACGGATAGGCGCTCTCGTGCTGTCTCCCTTGCATCCGCTTGTGGAGTTTCAACATTGCTTGTCGTTTCACCATGGGTAATGCGAAACGTGATTCAGTTTGGCCGACCGATTTTTATGACGACTCACGGTGGGTATACGTTGCTGCTCGGAAATAACGAGAGCTTTTATGACGAAGTTGTTTCAAAAGAGGGCAGAGCGACTTGGAGTGCCACAGGGTTGTCTGAATGGCAGGCCGAAAACGAGCGGCGTCTGTCAGCCTTGGGCATTTCGCGTCTCGATGAACCGGCTCGCGACCGTCAGTTGGCAAGCTTCGCGCAAGAGTGGATCACAAGTAATCCGCTTAGGTTTCTTCAATGCAGCATGCTGCGATTTCAACGTTTCTGGGCACTGAGACCGGCAACGTCTAACTCAACTGTGCCGACGTGGCTCGTCCAGTTGGTTGGTGCCTATTATCTTGGCGTTTTTACGTTGGCGCTGGTTGGCCTGCTTAGATTGCGCAACAGAATTATGCATTTCTGGACCGTGCCAGTGATGGTACTTTCACTAACCTTCGTTCATCTTGTGTATTGGTCCAACGCTCGTATGCGGTCTGCCGTGGTGCCTGCCATCTCTCTCGCATCCGCTGCGGCGATTCAGCGTTCGAAAGCCAATAATCTTCGGCGGGCCACCGATCTTAAGGAAATAAGATAAGCTGTTTACTTTGCCGGTAGATTTGAGTAATCAGTCGCCGCCTAACTCTTGCATCGCTGGCCTCAAGACCATTCAAAGTATCACTGAATCAGATCATTTTCGCGCATATGAGAGAAATAGTCCGAAGCAATCACACTCGCCTGATGTTATATAGGTGAGGAAGGACTGGCGGTTTTGTGATACGCAGCATAACTTGGGTTAACCGATTTGAGCAGTTGTAGGATAGACAACAAGAACACCTGAACACTTAAGAAACAGAAACGCCCAGTTTTGCTGGCTTGAGAACGATCATGATGACTCACACGAACACAGTATTCACGACTCAGTTTGTCGGTCAGACTTTGATAGTCACGCCACAGGGCAACTCGACGGGGTTTCGTTACAACGATATTCATGCCGAAACGAACGCGGTAATTACCGCGATGGATCGTCAGAACGCCCGGAATCTTGTCATCAATTTCAACAGTGTTGAAATTGTCGGATCGATCATGATCAGCGCCATGATAAAGCTGGCTCGAAAAATCACAGCTAAGAAAGGTCAGGCGGCATTCTGTAGTGCTTCCGAGACGATGAAAGAAGTGATGCAGTCAATGAATCTGACCCGCTTGTGGCCATATTTTGAGTCACAGGAAGAGGCCATCAAGTCGTTTGAATCTGCTGAATGATTGCTCTTACTTCATTCCACTTTCGTTGACAATAAAAACTTCAGACAGCAGTTGAGTCGTTGCCTGCAACTGTCTGTTGCGCTGGCTGCACTCTACATCGCGCCGCTCCCGGTCAGAACCACTCGAATTGTTCTGAACAGAATTTTGATGTCATTCCATAGACAGCAGTTCTGAAGGTACAAGAGGTCGAGAGCCACCTTGCGTCGGAAGCTTTCAATGTTGTTGTCGTAGCCGTTGATGATCTGTGCTGGTCCGGTCAAGCCGGGCTTAAGACCGAGTCGGTCGAGGTAATCTGGAATTTCGTCGGACAACTCTTTCATGAATTCCGGACGTTCCGGCCGAGGACCGACGAGTGTCATTTCGCCCTTCAGAACGTTCCAGAGCTGAGGCAGTTCGTCCAACCGTGTCTTTCGTAGAAAGCGACCGATCGAAGTTACGCGGGGGTCGCCCTTTGTTGCGAACTGAGCTCCGTCTTTTTCGGCGTCGGTCCGCATCGTTCGAAACTTATAAAGCGTGAATGGCTTTCCATAGTTGGCTTTGGCCCGGCGATCGACTCCTTTACGCCGGTCACCTGGCTCTGGGATTGCAGTCTTTGATTCCTGCCGACGATCTTTCGTCGTTTCCTTGCCGCCACGAAGGTTCAGTCCGACGCGTTGTTGTCGAAAAACCACTGGCCCCAGTGATGTGACTCGAACAGCGAGTGCTGTGAACAGTAGTACTGGTGCCAGCAGGACGATCATTATCAGCGAGACAACGACATCGAGCGAGCGTTTCAGAAACCGGGTGCCGACACTTAGGCAAAGCACGTCTCGGCGTGGTCTTACCAGATTTAGACGCGTGACCCAGTCAGCCGGTGGCAGAAAATCGGCGATGGCGTAGATGTCGACTAGATCCGACAACTCAGAGATCGGACGCACGCCCGGCGTGGTCGTGTCGCTGCGTGTTTTGACGCCAGTTTGTTGTTTACCCGATTCTTTATTCAGGAGTGAGGCGTTCATGTCGTTAGATGCCTGTCATATACTGAACAGCAGTGAGGATCATTATGTCGTTTACTTCTACAGAGCATCGCCGAAGATGGCCGGGAATTGTGTGAGACCGTGATGAAACGGCGTTCATTCTGAGGACAGTTAGCTAAACATAGAATCTACAGACGATGGAGCGTCTATCACGTGGCGAATCACAGATGATCCACCTGATGGCATACCGAACGTGGCGATGATTCGGGTTTGTTCTACGCGCGAGTGTTGCATTTTCGCACCACTCAGGCAGAAGTAGATGAGTCGTCTGCGTCACCGCGTTCGAGAATGTAGAACAGGCTTTCGGCTCGAACATTTGGGAGCCAGGCTCGGCGTCGAGATCGGCCAGCGATAATTGGTATTTCGTGAACGATGCGGACGTTCAGACGCCCCGCTAGCTCACGAAAGTCAGCCATCGACATGAAATGGAGATTGGGTGTGTTATACCACGAGTAGGGCAAAGACTGTGTGACAGGCGTACGCCCGCTTAGTGCGACCTGTTTTCTGATCCGCCAGTGCGCAAAGTTTGGAACGACAACGAGCGCACGGCGAGAGATCCTTAGCATCTCAGATAGAACGGCGGCAGGGTGCCGCACCTGCTGAAGAGTCTGGCTTAGTACGGCAATGTCAAAGGCATCATCAGGGATCGTCGACAATCCCTGGTCGAGGTCCATAGCGATTGCCGGCACACCACGCCCAATGCAAGTGTAAATCTCACTCAGGTCCAGTTCGACGCCTTGAACTGAGCAGCCATGATCGTCGCGTAGTTTTTCGAGTAGTCGACCGTCGCCGCATCCAAGGTCGATTACTCGGCTGCCTCGATCAATTTGCTGCATCAACAATTCGTCAGTGATGGCAGCCTGCGGGTCGGGCATGCAGTATCGTTTTTTACCCATCGTGTTTACCGCCACTGAATTCGGCAGATTTCTGTTGACGTTGCGCCACCATCTCTAATCGTGTTCTTTTCAGCAAAGGCCGGACAAGCTGTTCCAGCGGTTCAATTTCAAGCAGGAATGCGTCGTGCCCTTTGGAGCTGGTCAGTTCAACAAACGAGACGTTGCGTTTCCCTTTTACGAGTTCTGAAACAAGCTCCAGACTTTGAGCGGTCGTGAAGAGCCAGTCGCTGGTGTATGACGCCAGGAGAAAATTCGCGTTTGATTTTTCGAGAGCTACTCGGATGGAACCGTGTTCTTCAGTCAGATCAAAGTAGTCCATCGCGTGTGTCAGGCAGAGGTAGCTGTTCGCATCGAACCGCTCGACAAAGCGCTTGCCCTGATAGTGGAGATAGCTTCCAACCTGGAACTCAGTTTCCTGGTCAAGGTTATACTCGAAGTGGCTGCTGTTCTGGAGTCGTCGACCAAACTTGTCTTCAATCGAAACGTCGGACAAGTAGGTGATGTGCGCGACCATCCGTGCCAGTGCGAGGCCATATCTCGGGCCTTCAGCCGCGTCATAGTATTCGCCACCATTGAAGCCTGGATCGGTGAAGATGGCTCGACGTCCGACAACGTTAAAGGCGATTCCTTGCGCAGAAAGTTTCGCAGCGGCCGCCAGGCAGACGACGGCTGCAATCTGATCGGGAAATCTCGCGGCCCAATCGAGTGCCTGCATTCCTCCAAGGCTTCCCCCAATGACCGCCAGCAGTTTTTTTACTCCAAGGTGCTCGACCAATGCGGAGTGAACTTTGACGATATCACCGACAGTGATGAACGGAAAATGAAGTCCGTATTGTTTTCCGGTTGTGGGATCGATACTGCTGGGCCCTGTTGTGCCTGTGCAGCCACTCAGAACGTTTGCACAAATTACGAAATACTCGTTTGTATCGAGGCCTTTACCGGGGCCAACAAAGTCGTTCCACCAGCCAGGCTTCTTTGTTTCTCCTGCGTGCCAGCCTGCGACGTGAGCGTCGCCCGTTAGCGCGTGGCAAACGAAAATAGCGTTATCTTTTTCCGGCGACAGCGTGCCATAAGTTTCGTAGGCGATGTCAATCGGGCCAAATCGAACTCCACTTTCGAGACAGAGTTCGTTGGGTGCTTCAAACAGCGTTACCTGCTGTGTTTCCACAAACCCGATGGAATCTTCATCGGGTATAAATTCGGAATCGTCGTTCGCCATGAATCTATCTTAAGAGACCTGAGTCTCAGGAAGCCATTTGCTGGCTGTTCAAGCAGTGCCCGCGAACTGAGCATGATACTCATCGAGGCTTCGTTAGGCGACAGACCGACCAGGTCAGAAAAACCGCAGTTCTATAGCATGAGCAGGAGCGAGATGTTACGACTTGTACCATCAAAAGCGTTACTTGCTTTCCACTGCCGGGTGCAGGAGTACCTGTACTCCTTTGAAGTTCGTTGTCGCAACGATGTTCATGATTCGTTGAGCCTTTGGTTCAACGTCTGTCCCGCGAATTTCCACGCTCACCGATATATCGTTTTCCGATGTCGGCCTGCGGCCAATTACTTTGGCAGTATCGATGCTGCCTTTGCGGTTACCGAGTGCCAGAATTCGAAATGGGCCGATAATCTCCGCGGCGGGTTCCGATCCGTCTACGCCGACAGCTGTCGATGGAACGCGGCCGCTATGAGCGGGGGGGATGCGAAACGAGACCAGGTCCCCAGGGCTAACGTGTTGTGGATTGAATGATCTTGGATCGACCGGCAGGACAATAATTCTTTCATTGTCAGCGATCTTCCGGTTGAGCTTTTCCTGTGGCGGTGTTTTCAGATCATCCTGGAGGATGAGTTGGTCTCGGACGAAATCTTTGACGGCGGGTAGTCCGATAACCGCTTCGAGGTCCTGCCAGCGGACAGCGATTTGTTCCAGGTTTCCGAGGTTATTTTTCGGAATGTCGACCTTCGTAAAATCCTGCCGCTTGAACTTTTCGCCAGCTCGAATCTGATCGATGCCGACGACCACGAAGCTTTCGCGTTCGTATCGGTCGGCCTGTTTGGCTATGTACAGCCAGTTGCATATTCCGCCGGCGATAGCCAAGGCCGCGGCGATGATGAGTCCAGCGATGCCCTTCATGATTTTTACTGTCTGTCTAGGGGGGCGTGGGGTTGATTTGTGATCGGCAGCATCAGTTCCAATTCGGGAACAGCGAATACGTTTGAGGTGCCCGTTAGTATTCCGGCCGCAGACAATAAGATGGTCAGTTCGATTGCCAGGTGCGATTCTTGATTGTCAAAGGCGGAGCGTTCGAATCGTGCTGCTGCTGAGTTATCGGATTGTTGCCATGGACGGGTCGCGTGCCAACCGGCCGAGGTCAGTTGGCCGCTGACGTCCCGAGACCATCGGCTAATATCGGACGGCGCCGCGTCGACTCGCTGAAACACAGTCAGCTCGTCATGTGAGTTCGTTCGTAAAGAGATCAACAAACGGCCGTCTACTGGTAGCGGTGTTGCGGGTTGGTTGAAATCTCCGTCATCATCTGCGGGAGTCAGCACAAACGATGTCCATCGTGTTGGGCTGCTGGGAGTTGCGATCGCCCAGGCGGCAAGGGACTCCACCTTTGCCTGTCCTGTTGTAATACGAGTTGCAATTAGAAAGCTACCTGGAAGCGGATTCTCAGTCTGGTCGAGTCGGTAGAGGGACCACCGGCCATCCGTACTCTCAAACGGGGCCAGATTTTCAAGCAACTTGATAAGCTGTTTTTCCTGCCTCGGAAACGTCGCATCCGATGCTGCCTGGTTGGAATTCCTGTTGCCGGCAGCTGGACTGAAGCGTGAAGACTTTGATTCTGCAATCGCGACCAGGCGATCTCTCAGGATTCCATCCACTCGGTCCTGGTCTCCAAAGAGGACACGACGCTCCATTTGGACGGTGTGTTCGCCGGAGAGAACACTCACTGCAGATTCACCTGCTCCCCATTGAATTGGCGATCCAGCCGAAATTGCGGCAGATGCGGACGGCGAGGTGATTAAGGTGGGCTCTGTTTTCCACCATTCCGTGAGTCGCCCGCTGACCGTTAAGACGCCAATCGTGACAATGGAGATTGCAATCAGGTCGGTAGTTCGCTTCGAAATCTGGCGTGCAGTCTTATAGAGAGCAGAGTCTTTGTTTTTCGTGGCTATGACAGCGTCTGTTTCAACGCCGCTTTTCAATTGTTTTCGTCTATTGTGCACGGCTTCTGCTTCGTCAGTAACTAGAGCGACTGCTGAAATGATTCGAGTTGTTCGATGCGTTGTTCAAGGTCAGGTCGGTCTCGATTCATTGCTGGAACAAACGGCGAGATTTGCGCTCGAACAGGGGGTAGAGTTCGTGGGTTCTCGTAAATCTCAATAAGTTTATCAATGTGTGCCAGATGACTGCGATACATACTCAGGAAATCTCGCGATAATCGATCTGGAACGCGTCTGGTTTCTTGAACGAGCGGATCGATGACTGTTTGTGACAGCTCATCACGACTGGTTGAACAGACTCGGTTCGGGTTCAGTAGCAGTCCTCGTGGCGAGCGCTCCGGAACGTGATAGTCGGGAGCACGACCAATTCCGTATGGCGGGTTGTACGTCAGACCAGATGGAATCGGGTTTCGAAGTTCGTCGTCGTTGTCGAGTGTCTCAAGGATGGGATTGAGTGGATTCTGGACGATGGTCAGTGCGGCTTCGTGATACCGTTGCACATCCCTGCTCAATGAGCGTCCGTAGTCAGCAGGGTAGAGAAAAAGAATCCGTCGTTGAGCATTTGATCG
>CALGTK010000361.1 GCA_937904325.1 uncultured Planctomyces sp. | reverse complement strand
TCCGACATCTGAAACATCGTCATCTCAGCCAGTTGATCTTTTGCCAATCTGTCATACCCTAACCAGCGGATCTACCGACTCCTCCGCAGCCAGCCCGCGATTGGACTTCGGCGTCAGCCCGAACTGTGCCAGCAGTCCGGTGACGATCGCACTGTTCAAAATGCCCTCATTGACACGGTTCGTTGAAAGAACGGGACGTCGTTTTTACCCGTACTTACCGCCCGACCAACAGAGTTCAATAAAACCAGGGGCTTCTTTACCTCACGGTGCCAGAGTTATCCCAGATGCTACTGGTAACGAATTCACGGTCCGTGATGCAAAGACCAGAATTATTCGTGAAGGGGGCACGTCCGAATTCACGTCGTTGAACTAGACCCGGTTCTCACTGACACATGGTAGAGAATGCGAAACTGGTACGGTGTCGATGGTTGGGCAGCGCAGCAGATTGCGAATCGACTGCACGACCTTGATGTTCCGTCGGTCAATACAGTGTCGATTCTCTTTCGATAGCAGATTTTTGAATTAACGGGCAGCTCGCTGGCGATAGTATTTCAGGCCGGGCAGGAAGAAGCTCAGGCCAGCGACTACTCCGTAGAGTGAGATGCTGAAGTCAGGCAGATTTGTTTGCGGGATGACGGCCATCACTCCGCCGGTAATGAAGAGTGCTGCCGCCTGAATGTAAAACCGGCCGTTCAACAGACTGGCTTTGACCAGAAAAACCATTCCACTGATCAGGCCGATGACCGGTGAGAGTTGCAGGACGGCAAGTCCCATTTGCCACTCTACGAAATAGAGCAGCGTGCTGACGATCATACTGCCAGCCCAGACGTGGACGATCTGCCTTTCAACGAAGGTCACCGGCCCCGCCCGGCGGCGCAGCTTGTAAAAAATGATCGCCCAGACACCCAGCCCCACACACCAGATGCTCATGTACGGCCAGCGCGATGAGGTTCCGGCGGCAGCGTCACGCCATTGCAACACGTTCGTCAGCAGGCACAGTACCAGCACGACGGCGCTATGCAGCATCCAGAGGATTCCCCAGTTTTCCAGCACGGAAGCGTGGTGAGTTTCTCGGAATGCCCGACTCAGGACGTCGGTAAACTGCGATGATCTTGCCGAGATCGTTTCGTGATTGATCCATGCTTCGAGATCGTCGGCCAGCGAGGCTGCACCCTGATATCGGAGGTCGGTTGGTTTCTGCAGGCACTTCATCGCGATCATTTCAAGGTCGGAGTCTGCACCAGGATTGAGGACTCGCGGCGGTACGGGCTCCTGCTCAAGCACCATCAGGATCGTGTCGACCGGGCTGGCAGCCTGAAACGGAGGCCTTCCGGTTAACATTGCGTAGAGGATCGCTCCGAGACTGTAGACGTCGGACGCTTCGCCAATCTGACCGCGCTGGCCGGCAGCCTGTTCGGGAGCCATGTAGCTGGGTGTGCCGATGATCGCTCCGGAATTCGTCAGCGTTTCCACATCCGGGGTCGCGGCGTCGTCGCGCAACTGACCAGACGGTGGAATCCGCTTTGCGAGGCCGAAGTCAGTCACGAACGGTCGGCCGTCTTCATCGATGAGGATGTTCGATGGCTTGAGGTCTCGGTGCAGGACGCCGTTGCGGTGAGCTTCCGCGACTCCGCGACAAACGGGAATCAACAATCGAGCCGCTTCGCGAGAGGGCAGGGGACCCTCCGCAATCTTCAGGCTGAGCGTCGTCCCTTCAACATGCTGCATGCTGAAGTACGGCTGGCCGAGATGTTCGCCGACTTCGTAGACCTGAACGATGTTCGGATGGTTGAGTCGCGCCGCCGCTTCCGCCTCAGCCTGAAACCGTGCGACGTCTTCAGGAGAAGCCAGTGCCCCTCGCAGGATCATCTTGAGAGCGACCTGTCGATCAAGACTTGACTGCCGAGCTCGATAGACAACGCCCATTCCGCCGCGACCAATTTCAATCACTGGCTCATAATCATCAAACGGTTCCGGTAGCGGAACGTCGCTTCGTGCAGCAGACTCAACGTGAGTAGACGTTTCTTCCCCGGCATCGTCGATACCGTCAATGACTTGCGAGAAACTCGCAAAGTCCTCAGCGAGAATCATCGTCGCCCAAAGCTCACGCAGTTCCAGTTCCAGGTCCGAGTTCTGATGGACCACGGTCTCGAGATCCGGGTGTCGCCCATCCCGCGACTCCTTCGCAAGCTGCTCGAGTAGTTCCGCAAGCCGTTCATCTCGATCGATCAAAACAGGCCTCCCATCCTTGCAGCGGCAATCCATCGTCGACTGCAATCAACTGTTTTAGAAGTTCGCTGGAAGTTGAGGCAGGCAAAGAACGAACCGTCCCATCCATCATACCGACGTTTGACACTCTTGATTGTACTGGTTCTTGCCGGTTCGAAGAGACACATCGTGCCTGCAGTTCTGTCTGTAATATCCAGGAGCCGGACCATGCTGTCTGCTTGCCAGACTGAACGTGGACCAACTATTGCGAAGCAGCTGGTTTGCGAACCCCGGTTGGTGTCGCCCGGTTCAGCTCGGTATTTAAGCCGCGTTTGAGCGAAGTGCTGGGCCGCAGCCGCTGCCTCACGATGATGTGGGCTGTCCCACGGTTCGTTTAGTTTGACCCTGTCGTACAGTTCCTGTTGATCCAGATGACGACAAAAACCCATTTGCCAACTATGGATTCGTTTGCCCGAGTCGTTTGTCTTGAATGGAAACGGAAAGCATTCATTGTCGGTGTGATAGTTGTGTACGGCGATCATGATTTGCTTCAGTCTGGATTCGCAGATTGATCGAAGGCGAGTGTCGGCGGGCTTGTCCAGTTGGGTGAATATCCAGTTACTGGCAAGTATGCAGACGATACCCAGGAGCAAGGATGCATACGATACTCAGGAAACAGAGGGCTGGCTGACAAAGTAGTTTTGAGCGTTCTTACAGGCAATCAAGGTCCGCTTCTGTACAGGTTATTATTGGTGCTCTCGAAGCAGTCAGAAAGGTTATTCTACGAGTGCCGCATGGTGGCCGGGGATGCCAAGGTTGATGCGGTACAGGCCG
Source organism: uncultured Planctomyces sp. (assembly GCA_937904325.1). Taxonomy (GTDB): domain Bacteria; phylum Planctomycetota; class Planctomycetia; order Planctomycetales; family Planctomycetaceae; genus JABMPE01. Next base: position 445 of record CALGTK010000361.1, on the reverse strand, counting down.
CTGCCGGCGGTGATGTAAAGGGTTTTGTTCTGGTCATCGCGGCCGAAGACGCAGTTGGTGGGGAGAGTTGGTGTCTGAATGCAGGCCAGTTCGTGGCCCAACGGGTCAAAGACGACGATGCCGAAGCGGCTTTTCGAGCGGACCGCCGCGTAGATGTGGCCTTCCGTGTCGACCGTCATTCCGTCGACGCCGGTTTCGTTGCCGAAGTTGTGCAGGACGGTTTTTGCTCCGAGTGAACCGTCGTCATTCACGACGAATGCGTTGAGTGTCATGCGGCCGGGGGTGGCGGGTTCTTTGTCGAGGTCTGCGGTCGCGCTGCCGTTGTCTGTTTCGGCGACGTAGAGAATTCTCTGGTCCGGCGACAACATGACTCCATTTGGCTTGTCGACTGCCTGAGTCGCAATCTGAAGCGTGCCATCCGGGTCGAGGCGAAACAGGTTGAACC
>CALGTK010000360.1 GCA_937904325.1 uncultured Planctomyces sp. | reverse complement strand
AATTTACGTCCGAGCTTACAAGCGAGAGCCGTTCCTGATTCCGAGTCTGATTGTTTCGGGCTGTATCGCGACGTCGGTGACCGTATTCGGGATAAAATATGGAATCGCCGGTGCGGCCATTGCCTGGACAGCCTGCATCTGCGTCGTTCAACTTCCACTGTGGACGGCGATCTGGCGAAAAGCCCACCGAGAGTGGCACATTGATACGGTTGCTTCGTCGCCAAATCAGGCGACTGCCAATTATGCAGAACCATCACCGTAACGACATGATGCTGTCGACAGTTGAATCATCACGACGACTTATGAGCAAGCAGATCTCATGAATCAAGGCGACCAATCCGAGATCGTACTTGCGGAAATTGCTTGCCCAATCTGTGGCTCGACCAGACACCGTCGACATATTGAAACCACTGATCCCTTGCACGGAGTGGGCGCTGTCTTTCAAATCGTCCGGTGTCAGGATTGTCGGCACATCTTCATGAATCCATGCCCGACCGACGACAGTCTGGCGGCTTGTTACCCGACGGCTTATGGACCTCATGCCAGTCAGATGGCTAACGATTCAGCGACGCCGCCCGCAGAGTCTTCAAACGATGCTAAGCCAATTCAAACAAAGCCTTTGACGACTTCTTCTCCCTGGTATCTCTGTTCGGGGTTCCGGCGAATTCCGGGACTTCGAAAACTCTACTACTGGCTGACCGACACGCGTTCCAACTATCTACCCATGCCGCCAACCAGCACCTCTCGTGCGATTGAACTTGGCTGTGCTACCGGAGGATTCCTCGCCAAACTCGTCGAAGCAGGCTGGCAAGCCGAAGGCGTGGAACTTGTCGAATCCGCGGCCGCCGAGTCTCAGCGAGAAGGGCTTTCAGTTCACGTCGGGACACTGCAGTCTGCCGAGCTTTCGTCAAACACTTACGAAGCATCGTTTGCCTGGATGGTTATCGAGCATCTACCTGATCCGAAGGCAGCCTTCTGTGAGTTTCATCGAATTCTGAAACACGAAGGGCAATTCGCCTTCAGCGTGCCGAACGTTTCCTGTTGGGAACCGATTGTCTTCGGTAAAAACTGGTACGTCTGGGAGGTCCCCAGACATCTGCAGTATTTCGGTCCTCGAAGTTTGAGACCGTTGCTGACAGAGTGTGGCTTTGACGACATTCAGATCGTCCACCAAAGAAACATTCTCAACGTGATTGGCAGCCTGGGAATTGCTCTGCGAAGACTCCGTCCAAACAGCAAACTAGCCGCGTGGTTGATCGATTGCCCTAACCGATTCAGTATGTGGTGGCAACTTGTGCTTGCCCCGGTCGCAATCTTTCTCGCCATGATTCGGCAAGGTGGACGACTGACAGTCATCGCTCGCTGCAACAAGCCACCCGTGAAACCGATCACCCACAACGAAAAACAGCCATCGGAGCCCGCGTGAAGATTGTGATGCTCAGCTCTGGTGATCGTGTACCGTCGTCGCGGTTCCGCATGCTGCCGTACATCCGACATTTTCGGGCGAACGGCCACCGTTGCACACTCGCGTCCAGTATCCCCCAAAAGTACGAATGGTTTCCTCAGATCGGCTTTCGACTGAGCCAGCGATTGAAGCGGCTGATTCGTTATCTGCACTGGTATCAATCGCGGTTTCGAGCCGACGACATCGTTGTCATCGACCGGGAAGTTTTTGATTCACCGTGTACGAAACTCGAAGAACGCTTTCGCAAGTCAACGCAGCGGCTTGTGCTGGATCTCGACGACGCGGTATTTTTGCGTTACCCCGAAAAGTTCGAAAAGCTGGCCAGACTTGCCGACCTGATTATCTGCGGCAATGCGTTTATCGAAGAGTGGTCAACGGAGCGAAATCCGAGCACCATGATCATTCCGACCTGCGTCGAGATGGCTCAGTACCCGGCCAAAGACTGGTCAGACGCCGAAGGTCGAGTACCTCGGCTGGGCTGGATTGGGACATCCGGAAACCTTCGTTACCTCGAAGTTGCAGCCGTAGGCCTTCGACAACTTGCTCAGAAGATGGACTTCGAACTGCACGTCATCGTGCCGGAAATTGAACCACTCAGCGAGATAAATCTGGAAGGAGTGAAGGTCCAGCATGTTCCGTGGCAGAAGGAAATCGAAGTCGATCAGTTGCGGCAGCTCGACGTTGGCATCATGCCGCTCTTCGCGACTGAAGACTGGGACCGCTACAAATGCGGACTGAAATTAATTCAGTACATGGCCGCTGGCATACCAGCAGTTGCGGCGCCGGTCGGAGTCAACGCGTCGATCATTAATCACGGTCAGAATGGATTTCTCGCTGAATCCGACGAAGACTGGGCGGCTTACCTGGGAACGCTCGCCAGCGACCTGACCCTTCGAAAGTCAATCGGCAACGCCGCCAGAGAGACAGCCGTTGCCAGATACTCAATTGAAGCGAATTATCCACGCTACGAGATGGCGCTGCAGAAGTTGGTTTCGTCTTCTCGTTCATAGGCTGAGCGAGATCCAGCTTGCGAAATTACTGTGACACATCCCAGCCTGCAGTCCTCAGATCATCGTCACGCGTCATCGGACGTGAGCTTCCATGACTCCGGCAGGTTGCGCGTTACCTCGATGTTTGAGAACTCCGTGCTACTACGTGGTCCGACTTCTTTGGCCCATGTAGCCATACGACCGATTCCGTCTTCCAGTGAAACCTCACCGCCGGGCCGAAACACATTTCGAAATCGTGAATGGTCTGCCCACGCAGCAACGACCTCTTCACGAGCGGGCAGGAAGTCGAGAACTGGCGAAACGCCAAACGCATCGGCGACAGTCGTGGCGAGTTCATTCACAGAGACCGGCTGGTCGGCTCCCACGTTGAAAATCTCGTTGCGGGATTCTCGAACGAACGGCGCGCGGGCGATTCCCGGTGCCACGTCGCCGATATAACTGAATGCTCGAGTCTGCTCGCCGGTCCCGAAGATCGGCAGTGACTCGTTCCGCATGATGCGGTTCATGAAAATCCCGACGACATTGCGGTAGCGGTCGCCAATATTTTGAAACTCGCCATAAACGTTGTGAGGGCGAAAGATCGTGTAATCGAGCCCGAACATTTCGTGTGCGGATTTCAAATCCAGCTCAACGGCTAGTTTTGAGATGCCATACGGATCTTCAGGACTCGGCACAGTGGATTCGGCCATTGGCACCTGAGCGCTTCCGTAAACCGCAATCGAACTTGTAAACACAAAACGCCGAACTTCGTGCCGCACCGACGCGTTGATCAGATTAACGCTGCCGATCAGATTATTCGTGTAGTTGAAACGGCGAATAAAATGACTCAGCCCCTCGGCAGCGTAAGCGGCAATGTGGTACACAAAGTCAAAGCTGTGTTCGTCAAACAGCCGATCGACCAGTCGGACGTCAGTCACGGAGCCCTCGACGAATTGAATCCGGGGGTCATCGGGCAGGTTCTCGATGAACCCTCCGGTAAGATCGTCAAGCACCAGGACAGAAGCCTGACCCGACTCATCGATCGCCAGGATCTCGCGCACGACGTGGGCACCGATAAATCCTGCTCCGCCAGTCAAAAGGCACGTAAACGGTTGAGCGGTGTCTTTCATAGTCCGATCATCCAAAAATGAAGCAACCCGGGCACATGCGAACACACTACCGGGCGTCAATGTTCAAAGTTCTAGAATATGTGATTCCGAGGCTACACTTCCGCCGAATCGCTGAAAAAGTCGAAATCATGGTCCAATTGGCCGTGGTCTTTGCCAATCGGCGGAATGGTAACTGGGACGAGGCGACTCGGAATAACTGACCATTGGATTGGAGTTTGACAGGCCGGAAATCAACAGAATAGGATAAATGTCTGCTATCATATTTTCTTGCAGCAAGCGGCACATTTCCTTTGCTCAGTACTTGCCTCGATCAGGTCTCGTCAAGAGCGGCTTCCTGCCACGCAGCCCCACTTATCACGTCTAATCTCATGCGTCCGGTTCGCCTCAGTTCTTCGGTCGACAGAATCTGGAACACGCCCATGTTTCGTAAGCACACATTTTGTCTCGTCGCCATTCTGGCTGCATTCTGCACACAGACAGTTTCAGCAGCACCGCCACCGACAGGCGACAAAAGGTTCGATGCCGCTTTGCGAAAAGCGATTTCTTTTCTGAAACAGAAGATGCTCGACCCACAACTGAATTTGCATGGGGGATATCATTCTCTGCCCGCTTACGCTTTGTCGTCGGCAGGGGAACCGAAAAATCTGCCTCAAATCAGCAAGGCCGTGGATGAAGTAAAGGCACGGATCAAAGATGGCGTCTACAAGCCAAGCAATGGCGAACATCATATCTATGAGGCGGGTGTCGACGCGATGCTGATGGAAAGCACCGGGGGTGACGCTCACTTCAATGAACTCAAGGCGATCTCAGACTACATCATTTCGCAACAGGGAGCCGATGGGTCATGGGACTATCCCGCCAGGACCGTGGGCGACACGAGTATGGCTCAATATGGTGTACTCGGGCTGTGGGCCGCGTCCAGAATCAGTGTCGACATTCCGAAAGAGGTCTGGGACAAGGCCGCAATGTGGCATATCAGGACTCAACGGAGCGATGGCGGATTTCAGTATCACCCGGGTGTCAACAAAGGTGCCGCAACCGGAGGAAATGCGTCGTCAGTAAACATGACTGCAGGTGCAACCGGATCGCTTGGTATTATCCAGACGCAACTCTATCCGGATTCTATGAAGCCTGAGTCTCCCAAGAAGAAAGCCTTTGGTATTCTTGAAGCCAAACAGCCAGACCCGCCTGCCAGCGAAAGTGGCCCGTACACGGTTCAAACATCACTCAGCCAGATTGAGGGTGCCAGACGCCGTGGGCTTGGTTGGGCAACATCGAGGTACGTTGCTATCAGCCCACTTCCGCATAAGATCTATTACAACTATGCCTTGGAGCGAGCCGCAGCATTAACAGGCACAAAGCTCCTTGGCGGTAAAATCAATTGGTTCAAATCTTCAGGTGAAGGGCTTATCAAACTCCAGACTAAGGAAGGCGGCTGGGCAACTTTTTCCGGCACTCACATCGGTACTTCGTTCGCAATTCTATTTTTTATTCAGCCAACTCAGAAAGCACTGTCTGCTCAGTACGGCGGTGGCCTGCTCACTGGTGGACGAGGACTTCCCTCTGACCTTGCCAATGCAGACGTCTCTGGCGGGGCTGTCAAACAGAAGCGGAAGATTGAAGGCCCATTGGATGAATTGCTGACGGAGCTTTCGGCGCTCAACCCGGATTCGATTGCGGATGCACAGGCGGCAATAGTCGAAAAAGTTCAGGTTGGAAATCGTGAAGACCTGCTCGGAGAACTCGACCGAATCCGAAAGTTGATTAATCATCCGAATCCCGAATTACGCAGGACCGCGGTGTGGGCATTAGGGCGGAGTGGTGACTTAAAGGACGCCAACCTGCTGATTAGCGCCTTAAACGACTTCAATGTCGACGTGCTTGCAGAATCCTACAACTCGTTGTCGTATCTCAGCCGGAAGATCGACGGCGTCGGCCTGGATTCCAATCCGTTTGCTGAACTGAACGAATTCCCCACGCAGGAACAAAAGAACGCAGCGATGGCCAGCTGGAAAAAAGAAGCGCTCAAGAGATGGAGCGCCTGGTATCTTCGAGTGCGACCGTACGCCGAACGCAATGATATCTTTGAACTGGGGCTCCGAAAGAAGAAACGGTAACCATCACCGTCGTCGCCCTCTTGTCATGCGTGGTATGGATGCGGTTGCATCCGCGGTTGCCATCATGCTTGTCCATCGAGCCAGGCCTGCAGCATCAGCACGTCCCACAAGTGGTAGTGCCAGTCAGTCGCTCCCGATAAATGCTCTGCCCATTTACGGCGGATTGGCTCGGGATTCAGTAGCCCCTGATCACGCAGGCGTCGTTCGTCGAGCAACGACTCGGCCCAGTCTTTCAGCGGGCCGCGAAGCCATTCGTCAATGGGGACTCCGAATCCCATCTTCGGACGTTCAAACATCGCTCGAGGGACATATCGGTTCAGGACATCCTGCAGAATTGATTTCCCAGCGTCGCCGCTGACCTTCCAATCGAACGGCAGGTTCCACGCCAGTTCAAAAACCCGATGATCGATCACCGGAACTCGTACTTCCAGACTGACAGCCATGCTGGCTCGATCGACCTTTGTCAGGATGTCATCAGGCAGGTAGGTCACCGAATCCAGCCACATCCATTCTTCGATTTCATTTTCAGTTTGCAGCCACGCATCCTGATTCCAGTAAGTCGATCCGGCGCCTTCGCAATTCAGCACAACGTTACTGTCTGGTTGCCAATGCAGATTGGCGTTCTGATAAAGCGAACCTGCCGAACTCATGCCGAGCAGTTTTGCTCGATACAGAAACCTGTCCTTCCAACGGCCGGATGAAAGACTCCCGGGCACAGCAAGTAACTTAGAAACCAGCTTGCGACACGGAATTCTGGTCACTTGCTTCCACCGATCTCGAAGATGGAAGTAGCGGTTGTACCCGCCGAAGAGTTCGTCTCCGCCGTCACCGGACAGCGCAACGGTGACATGCTGCCTAGCCAATTGTGAAACAAGAAATGTTGGAATCTGCGACGAATCTGAAAACGGTTCGTCGTACATTTCAGGCAATCGTGGAATGACGTCGCGCGCCTCGTCGGTCGTTACATAGTACTCCGTATGATCAGTCCCCAGGTGTTCTGCAACTCGTTTCGCGTGGTCGGCCTCGTTGTAACCAGCCTCTTCAAAACCGATGGTGAAGGTCCGAACTGGCCGGTCGCTCTGCTTCTGCATCATCGCGCAGATAAGTGACGAATCGATTCCACCCGACAGGAACGCTCCCAGCGGAACATCGGACAACATCCTTTGTCGTACGGCGTCGGTCAAAACGTCATCAAGCCGCTGAACCGCCGCGTCCCGCGAATCTGCAAATGGAGCTGATCTCGCGTTACCGGCTACAGACTTCGCGTCCCACCAGACGTCGACAGCCGGAAGTTCCGTGCTTGAGCTGATCTTTCGCGATGCTGGAATCGTCAATGAGCAACCAGCAGGCAACTTGCGAAAATTCGCGTAGATCGTATGAGGCGTCGGCACATACGAGTGCTGCAGAAACCGAGCAACCGCTCCTCGATTCAGCTCAGTATCAAACGCTGGATGAACGCGCAGCGCCTTAAGTTCTGAGCCAAACAGCAGACACCCGTTGCTTACTCCGTAGTACAACGGCTTAATGCCAAGCCGATCGCGAATCACTGTTAGAGACTGTTCGCCAGCATCCCAAACAGCCATCGCAAACATGCCGATGCATCGTTTAACGGTTTCGGCGATGCCCCACTTAGAGAACGCAGCAACGATGGTTTCGGTATCAGACTGCCCCTTGAATGTCATGCCGCCGTTCAGTAACTCGCGCCGCAGATCGACGTGATTGTAGACTTCTCCGTTGTAGGCGATCACAAACCGACCGCAGGGCGAAGTCATCGGCTGGTGGCCATGTTGCGACGTATCGAGAATCGACAGTCGGCGGTGCCCGAACGCGACAGTGCCTGATTCATTAGCCCAGTGCCCGCGATCGTCCGGGCCTCGATGAGTGAGCCGATTCGTCATCTCGTTGATGAGATGAATCGTCGCGTCAAGCGAGCGAGTCGGAGCAAACTCAAAGAAACCAGCAAACCCGCACATGCCAGCTATTTCGCTTTCTGATCGAGAAGACGCTCAACCTGCTTCGCACGCTCGTTCATCTGAGCAACGGTGCGCGTTGTCACGAATACGAACGGGGTCCCCGCTTCATCCTGAAGTAACTCGCGCATCAGCTTTGGAAAAGTGACACGATCCAGCAGGCCGCTCCAGGTCATCTTGCGGTATTCCTGATTGACCTTCAGCTCGTTCAACGGAATGCTTGCCTCAAATGCCCGGCGTTGATCAACCAGAATCGGCATCTCAGTTTGAACAGAAATGGCATGAATGACGTCGACCAATGCTACGTCTTCAAATTCAACAGGGACAATCTCGACGAACTTCGGCATCGAAGTAATCGGTGGTCTGTCGAGCGGCCAGCCAATCGGCCAGGTCGCGGCAGCATTTGTAAGAGGACTGACACGCAATTCAAGTTCCCCTTCCGGAGTTCTTCCCGGACGAAACCCGAGTCCAGCTCCGTTTAACAGAAGTGCGACGACAGTTCCTCGGCTCAGGCCTGACAGCCCGTCCGGAGCTGCGCGGTGACTCACATCTTTCTTCAGTAGTTCAGTCGCCGCCGGCGTCATTCGCAATGGCAAGGCCGCTGGCAAACCAACCGCCGCAAGAGCTTCTGTTAGCTGAAGGCCGGCAGGGTTGCGTCCAACTCGAGCCGCAAGGATCTGGAACACACGGTCAAACTGAGCACGATTTAAGCCGAATCCGGGTTTGCCTTCGTCGCTACCTTGAGCACCGTATATCTTTAGTTCGCGTATCCACTCGGCCAGCGCAGCTCCCTGCGACTGTCGAAAACGCCGATTCTCAAAAATGACCGATCCATCGCGTTCCAACAGACCTGTTGCCATGACGTGACGCAGGCTTCCTCGCTTTGTTTCCGAAATCTCAGCGCGATCAGTGCCCATCGCCTGACGCACTCGAACGGACGCACCGGCTCTCCGAAAGATTTCCCCCCAACGCTGAGCAGCCAACGGCGGCACGCGTTCGACCATCAGTAATTCGCAGGATACTTGCGTCTGCTGTTTCTTCGTCGACGATCGTGCGCCGGATCCAAACTGAGCAACCGCCTGATTCATCAACAAAGAAGAAACCACAAACAGGTAGACCGCAATCGTGGTCGTCTGAAAACGCAGCATTCGATCTCGAGGCCGCCGCATCACAGCATCCCTTCGGCAAGTGTCACGCAAACAGCCGCCGTCTCAACAATTCGAGACGACGGCTGATATCTCAGTTACGCTTGAATCAGCAGGAAACAACGTAGCTCACGCTTCGGCCGTTCGATAGTGCGATTACGGTGCGACACCGAGGAACGCCTCGTCGAACTGGAACGTTCCCGGAGTAGCCGCACCCCAACCGTATGGCATTTCGTCGACTCCGACCCGGAAGACTCCATTAGCGTTGAAAATTGGAGGAATCGGAGCACCATCCAGGATGAACGAATCACCAGCCTGGAAACCAGAAACATCGAAATCACTTTCGAGCCGGAACGTGCTGGCTCCCATCCCGGGATACTGAAAGAGTCCTTGATCCGGACCATTCAGAGGCGGCAACTGGTTTAGAATATCACCTCGGGCAGGAATTCGCTGAGCATTACGCCCTCGAGTGGCAATCGTAAAAGGTCCAGTAGGCTGTGGTGCCATCATGATTGTCCGTGACTTAAAGGCGCCGTCTCCGTCGTTGTAGAATGCCCCTACGTTCGTAACGTTCAGAGAGTTTCCGACATTGCCACGAAACACGAGATTCAGCCTGGCCAACGGGTCACTTTGGTAGCCCATTGGATCGAAGACCATATCATTCCACGTCGCACCTGTTCCCCCGGCACCCGCCGTAGAAACAAACGACTCCATAAATACGTCATCGCCGAGGTTTCCTTCAAAACTATTGTTGATGATCTGAGCATTCACGCGACCATTTCCGAACACTGCACTATTTGAACCGACACCCGGCCCGAACAAGCCATCGCCGAGGCCCAGAATATCACCAGTCGCATCTGAAGTGGCGAAAAGAGCAGAAGTCTGGCTGGTGCCGACCCTCAGGCTGAAGCCACCTGCAGCGAATAACGAATCGACATTACCATTATTGTTAGCGGAAACGATATTACGATTCAGGACCAGAACCATATCCGGGTCTACAAACAGATCACCATCCGCTGCGAGCGCCGCGTCAGACCTTACGCCACCAGGCATAGACGGGCTCAATTGTTGCTGCGTTGCAGACGCCGTGTTGACCACATAGAAGCCTTCAAACATGTTTCCGGTGATCGAATTCATGCCCACTGCTGTGCCATCGCCAAACTGAATGTTCGCAGTAGCGTCGAACTGATTCAAGATATCCACACCTCGTCCGAGGTTGTCTGTGATGCTATTCCCAAGGGCTACGACCGTCATCAAGTCACCGACACTGCTTAACAATTCAATGCCTGTACCACTGTTGTTCGTGATTGCGTTGTTCTGAATCAAGGCCGTGCGAAGCCCGCCCCCTGCGGCCTCGATGTCGATCCCCTCTTCACCATTACGAGCAATCGTATTGTTGTTAATCTGCACCGTACCGCCAGAAAGAATTCGTATACCATCGAGCCCATTGTCGACAATTTCGTTACCGAGGCTCTGCCCCGTAAACGGGTCGGTTCCATTCTGACCAATAATCAGTGGGATACCGTCACCACTGACGCCAGCAACAAAGATCCCGTTTAGCCCATTATTACGAATTGTATTCTGAATCCACGTTCCACCTTGCGATTCAAGATCCTGGGCAAGAACAAGTTCGACGCCTTCGAGACCGATACCATTCAATCTGTTATTCTCGATCAGATTGTTCGTCAAATCAGTCGCAAGACTGGCATCACCCTGGGCATTCAACTGGATTCCGTCACCCGTACTGCCAGAAAACGTATTATTTCTGACAACGAAGTCGATCTCGTCAAGCAGTCCATTCTGTACGTTTAGCTGCAACCCGTCGACTGCCGAGTCGGCAGTAACTGATCCGCTATTCATGACAACGTTGCCATCAATAACGACGGAACGAAGATCACCAGGCCGCGGATTCACAGTGTCAAAGCGTGAATCTCCACCGCGATCAATACGGATTCCGGCATCGCTGATAAATGAGGGCGGAACGACATCGAGTCGACCGTTGAGGTTGGTATCTTCGCCAGCATCGAGTACGCCGTTTCCGTTAGCGTCTTCAGTTGGCACCGCTGGATTGTCATTACCTGCGTTCCCGATCAAGTTTCGAGCGATAAGAAGATCTTGAACTGACGTATTCTGTTCGGTGTTCACCCAAATTCCGGAACCCGCAGTTCCCAGATTCGGATTGTCCGAATCGCCAATCACGTTGTCTGAGATTTCCGAACGAGTCAGAGTAGATGTAGAAAGCCCAGGTGCAGTCGAACCTTCGAGACTGATACTAATGCCATCACCGACACGTGTTGTCTGGGTATCTCCGTCGTCGACGATACCTGATATTTGATTATTTTGAATTGTCAGGGCACCCGTTCCGGAATCGGTCATTACAAACGCAATGCCTGTTTTTTGTGTCTGGCTGATAGTGTTTCCATCTGAGGCGTCCATTCC
>CALGTK010000359.1 GCA_937904325.1 uncultured Planctomyces sp. | reverse complement strand
ATACGCCGAACGGGCTCTTCAATCACACGGCGGCCATCTACCAGATGATGACTGGCTACACGACGGACAAAGTCAGTCCGTCTGGTCAGCTTGAGCCGCCTAGCCCGAAAGACTTCCCGAACTTCGGATCGAACATCATTCGGATGAAGCCTCCGACGGTCCCGATGTTACCTTTTGTGATGTTGCCGCGTCCGCTGCAGGAATCAAATGTTGTTGGCAAGGGTGGCACTGCAGGGTTTCTCGGTCGAGCACTCGACCCGTACACGCTGTACCCGCCTGGCGATGACATGAACATGGCCAAGATGGCTCAGATCAAAGTTGATGATCTGCAACTTCGCCCTGACGTTTTTGCAACTCGACTGGCACGTCGAGCCAAACTTCGTGACAGCATCGTCAAGCAAATGAAAGTTGTCGACGAAGCCGTGAAGGACTACACACTCAACGAGTACTACGATCGAGCATTGAGCCTGATCGTTTCCGGTCGTGCTCGTGATGCGTTTGATCTGGATTCAGAGCCAGCCACGATGCGGGAACGCTACGGACGGAATACGTTCGGAGATTCCTGCCTGCTGGCACGACGTCTTGTCGAAGCGGGAACGCGAGTGGTTGAAGTCGTCTGGCCGAAGGTTGCGAATTCCAGCAATCACTCATGGGACGTCCATAGTGGACTGTCTGCCCGTATGAAGAACGAATCGGGCCCGATGCTCGATGGTGGTTTGTCGGCGTTGATCAGCGACCTTGACGAACGAGGAATGCTGGAAGACACGCTGGTGGTGGCGATCGGCGAATTTGGCCGAAGTCCTCAGCGAGGAGTCAGCACGTCTGGGAATAACAACTCGGACGACGGACGCGATCACTGGCCATACTGTTATACCGGCGTTGTGGCTGGTGCTGGTGCTAACCGGGGGCTCGTCTACGGTGAGTCCGACCAGACAGGTTCAGCACCGTTGCGTGATCCCGTTCATCCGGGACAACTGCTGGCGTCGATTTACCACTCGTTTGGCATCAACCCACAGTCGCTCGTTTACAATCACCTGAATCAGCCGCGTGAACTGGTCAAGGCTGAATACGTGCCAGCATTGTTCTCTTAGAGGCGGCTGGTTGGTTATTTGTTGATTTGAAAATTGAAAAGAAGGCCCTCAATACTGCAATTGTTGAGGGTCTTCTTTTGCTATCCAGTTTCGCATTTCGATGTCGAATCGATGATGTTGTGTCGGTCCTGCATTTTACTTTGCAAACAGGCCGCTTCTGTCACGAAATCCTTTGAATTCGACTGCGTTTCCTGATGGGTCCTCAAGGAACATTGTCCCCTGCTCCCCGGGTTGTCCTTCAAAACGAATGTAAGGTTCGATGATGAAGTTGACGTTGTGCCCCTTTAATCGCTCGGCCAGTTCGTGCCAACGGTCCATGTCCAGGACGATTCCGAAGTGTGGAATTGGAACACAGTGGCCGTCGACTGTGTTTTCGACAACACGATTTCTCGCTGTCGGATCGACGTGGCAAACCAATTGGTGCCCGAAGAAATTAAAGTCGACCCATGTGGTGTCGCTTCGGCCTTCAGGGCAAGCAAAGAGTTTGCCGTAGAACGCTCTGGATTGAGCGAGGTCTCGCACCGGGATCGCAAGATGGAAGGGACTAAGCGACTCGCCAGAGCTTGCTGCTGGGGAAGTCGAGTCGGCATTGTCAGGAGTAAATTCGACGGTCATTTCGTGTCCTTGAATTGCAGTCTTTGTCAGTTGTCTGACGGCGTTACTTCGATGAGTGCGATGTTCTATCGAGAAGTTGGTTTGTGTCGTAACGCTCGGCCCGCAAGAGCACCGGTGAGTTTCCCATTCCAGATAGTCAGAGTTCCGTTTACGAGCAAGTAGCGAATGCCTTCACAATATTGGTGAGGTGCGTCAAATTTTGCTTTGTCGATCAGTTCTTGTTCACCCCACACCGCGATGTCGGCTTTCAGACCGACTCGCAGGTACCCACGATCTTTCAGTCCCAGAATTTCTGCCGGCAGGCCTGTCGAACTGTGAATCGCGTGTGTCAGTGGGACAACGCCTTCGCGGACGGAGTAATGGCCAATCTTGCGTGGAAACGTGCCGTAGTTTCGTGGGTGCGGAAATTCTTCGCTGGGAATTTTGGCCGATCCATCCGACGCGGTGGCGACCCAGGGCTGCTGCATGACGTAGCGGACGTCGTCTTCGTTCATGCTGAAGTTAACGATCTTCGTGCCACTGTCACTCTTCAGAATCTGCAGGATCAGATCGAACGGGGCGACATGCTTTTCGTCAGCGATTTCTTTCAGGCGTCTTCCTGCCCAGTCCGGGGCTGGACGATAACGAGCGATTTGAACTCGTTGTCCCTGCTCTGTCGCTTTGAGTTTTGCCTGGATTGCTGTGTGAATTCGGGCGGTGTCAGGGCCCGACTCCAACCGCTCGAGCATTTTCTTCGTTCCGCCAGCACGAGCCCATGACGGAATGAACGTGGCCGCCAGCGACGTGCTGGAAGCGGTGTAAGGGTATTGATCGGCGGTCACGATTCGGCCGGCTTCACGCTCTTTGCGGATGATGTCGATGGCGACTCGAACCAGCCCCCAGTTGTCTTTGCCCGACGATTTGAAATGCGACACATGGACGGGTAAGTCAGCACCTCGCCCGATCTGCAGGGCTTCATTGACGGCGTCGAGTAGTCCTTTTCCTTCGCCGCGAATATGACTGGCGTAGATGCCGCCGTGTTCGGAAACAACTTTGGCGATTTTCGTAAGCTCATTTGTGTCGGCATAGGAACTCGGAACGTAGAGTAAACCTGACGACATTCCCCAGGCACCGTCGTTCATGGCTGCTGTTGCCAGCATTTTCATGCGAGCGAGTTCCTGGGCAGTTGCGTCTCGTCGCTCGCTCTGCATCACTTCTCTTCGCAGTGAACCCTGTGGTAGCAGGTGTGCGATGTTGAGGCCGATTCCGTTCTCATCAAGTTTGTCATAGTAAGCCCCAACGTTGACTGGCCCGCTGCCGCAATTACCCGTCACAATTGTCGTGCAGCCTTGTGTCAGGTAATTGACACACGCACGCGTTTCCTTACGGGTTGCCGGGGTGTCGCTGTGATTGTGCAGATCGATAAATCCAGGCGACACGACGAGCCCTGTGCAATCGATGCGTAGCCTTGCTGTTTTGACGTCGAAGTTCCCGACGGCAACAATTCGGTCATCGACGATGGCGACGTTACCAGTTTGTGCCGGTTTGCCGTCGCCAACGTGAATTTTGCCGCCAACGAGGAGCAGGTCCACATCTACTGGATCAGCGGCCGACAACAATTCGGATTGCAGTATTGTCAAGACAACGAGTGCAGTCAGTCCGGTGGGGATGCGGTGCATTTTGCTCATTGAAAAATTCCTTTGGTTTTGATTTGTGGCAGAACAAGACCACCATAGATTCAAGCAGAAGACTCAGCTCATCGCTGAGGAACGATACGGACTGCTGTGTCGTAGTAGACGGCACAGTCGCCGGCGTCTGTTGTCTGGGCTTTGATCAGAGCGTTGGCGCAGCGGCCTTTGTTAAGCCAGCCGCCTTTAGGTACGAGCACGATGTCTCGACGTTGGTTTGCCTCAAGTTTCAGGCGAACGGTTAATTCGCCGTGTGCCGACTCCAGTTTCACGACGTCGTCGGAGTTGAAGCCTGCGGCGGAGTCTGGATGCACCGTTGCTGGAAGATGATCGTCCTGAGTTCCGTCAAGCCATTGTGAACCCTGCACGGACGCAGTGGCCAGCGAAGTCAGTAGCAGCGGGCGATCTGGAGTGACGGATGACGGAGTCGTGTCAACTTCGCTGATAAGGTTAACGCGGCCTGATTCAGTGGGGAATTTTCGATCCGCAAACATAACCGCTGGTGCAGTGGGACTTCGCACTGGCCCGTGGCGGATGTCGTCCAGAGATGCTCCCTTGTTCTGGCCGGCGTACAGCATGCGTCTCTTCCACGTTTCAACGTCGTCTGAAAAATCGGCAGCCAGTCCAACGAGCGGAGCAAGTGCCTGCACGATTTCGTAGTCAGACTTGACGAGTTCCGGAGCAGGGATGACCGGACGCATTTCTGCGAGCCAGTGATGCCCATAGGCGCCGAGCAGATCATCTTCTTCGAGCATCGTCGTAGTCGGGAGCACGATGTCCGCGCATTGCGCGGTGTCGGTCAGGAATGAGTCCACAACGATCGTCAGATCGCGAGTTTTTAACGCCTGTTTGACCGTCTCCGATTCCGGAAGCATCACAACGGGATTTCCGGCAGTCACCCAGACCATGCGGATCGGTGGATCGTTGGCGGCGAGAATTCCGGGGCCGAACAACGGTTCCGGGATTGTTCGCGGAGCAACCGCCTCACCCTTCAGGAATGAGTAATCAAATGCTCTTTTCCTGGCGAAGCAATACGAGACTCCGCCTCCGGGTACACCGATATTGCCCGACACCGCTGCGAGAGCATCGATCGCTCGGACAGTTGCCGCACCGTTGGCGCGACGTTGCATGCCCCATCCTGCGATGATTGCCGCCGGGCCATCGGAACAGGCCTCTGCGATCAGTGTAACCTGGGAAGGAGTCACATCGGCGAGTTCAGCCCATTGCTTGATCGTTCGCGAGCAGGCCAGAGATTTGAAATCGTCGACGTTGTCACAGTATGACTCGACGGAAGCAGCCACTTTTCTGTTTTGGAACAGCCAGCAGGCGATTCCCAGTGCGAGAGCGGCGTCGCCTCCCGGGCGAGGCTGCACGAACTGATCGCAGAGTTGGACGGTCTGATGATGGACGGGGTCGATCAGAATCAGGCGTGCGCCCTTCTTCTTAGCGTCGCGCAGAACTGGGAGCAGATGCACCTGACTGGCGTATGGATTCTTTCCCCACAGGATGATCGTTTTACTGTTCAGCAGGTCGAAGATGTCATGGCTGTCGACCGTTCCGAAATCGAGCTGCTGTGCCGAGTCGCCAGCGCCTGTGCAGACGTCGCCCGTCTTAGTCGTGACCGGTCCGAATTTTTCGAAGAAGTAATCGGTCACCAGCTTCATCATGCCCATTGAGCCGCCGCATCGATAATGCATGATTGATGCTGGCCCGGACTCCTCGCGAAACTGAAGCATCGATTGCGAGATTCGTTCGAGAACGGAATCCCACGAGGCTGGCTCGAAACAGTTGCCGGTTCGGACGAGTGGAGTTGATAGTCGATCGGGTGAATATTGTCGCTCGAGAAATCTGCTGGTCCGATGGCAGAGAAAACCTTTGGTAATCGGGTGGTCGGGATCTCCGGCGATTCTTGTGATGCGGTTGTCGTTAACCGTCGCGACGATGCTACAGGCGTCTCCGCAATCTCGATTGCAGGCTGTTTTGACTGTTCGTTGGGTTGCCGGTGTGCTCATTTGGGTAGCCTCGATGAGAGTTCCGGAGAATCGGTGCAGACGAAAGAGCACGGTTTCACCGCTGAGGTTCGACCATCAACGCCAATTCTGCCCGTGCGACCGCGACAGGTCTACCCGCGAGTGATTCGGTTGGACGCTTTTGCTTCCGGGTGTCTTATGGTGGCGGAGTCTGAAGTCTTATAATGGCTGCTTGCATGGCTCGTTTGCTGTTTGTCATGATGTCTCATGCTGACAGGCCAATTCAGGCCGGCCGCGTTGCCTTCGAGAATTCTGGAAGTACACAACAAATGGTGAACTCTGATTCCTGCATGTACCGAATTCTGAAACGACTCAAGTGCGTTCCGGGTTGGCTGGCGGTCGCGATGTTCGTTGTGTTAACGGGACGCGGAGGTCTGGCTGCCGAACTGGGGACGTTGTCCGGCCGTGTCGTTTTCAAAGGGAAGCCTCCGGTTGCCGAGAAACTAGATCTGAATAAGGACCTCGCCATCTGTTCGAAGACTCACCCTGTTGACGAAGAACTGCTCGTCGACGCGAAGGATGGCGGACTGGCAAATGTTGTCGTTTCGGTTGAACTTGCCAAAGGGCATAAGTTGCCCGAAGTTGTTCCGCCGAAGGGCCGCAAGCTGGCTGCCGAAGTGGTGATGACGAATAAGAATTGCCGATTCGAGCCGCACATCGCCGTCTTGACGACGAAGCAGACGCTGGTGCTCGGGAACGATGACCCGGTTGCTCACAACACACTGGCGAACCTCTTCTACAACACGCCGTTCAATGAGGCGATCGGGACCGGGTCAACGGTTAAGAAGCAATTGACGAAGGCGGAGCGTCGTCCAGCCCAGGTGTCGTGTCCGATTCACGCCTGGATGAAGGGCTGGGTCGTTGTGAAGGATCATCCATACGTAGCGGTGAGCGACATACACGGCCGATTTAAAATCCGTGACTTACCGTCTGGCGAGTGGACGTTTCAGTTCTGGCAGGAGAAAGCAGGATATCTGTCGAAGATGACGCTCGAGTCAGGGACGGTCGAAGACAAAAAGGGTATCTACAAGCTGGTGATCAAGCCAGGCGAGAACAAACTTGGCGAAATCACAGTCGATGCGTCTCTGTTCGAGTAACTGAGTGATTTCGGGAGCATCGGCCAGGGCTTTTCGGCAGAAATTCACATAAGTCGCCGGTTTCTGCGATTCTCGCAACTGGTATGCCCGATGGGCAACTACTTACAATCCGCCCAGTGGAAAAAAGCACGGTAAACAAGAGGTCTCATTACTGTTCGAG
>CALGTK010000358.1 GCA_937904325.1 uncultured Planctomyces sp. | reverse complement strand
TCGGATCAAACTTAGATCACTCTACCCGTCAATCAACACCTGACAGAGCACTAGTCACGTTCAGCCTTCGCATCTACCGGGGCTAAGAAGCAGACCGGATTTCGTATCTGAGGCACGACTCGTTAGAATTGTTCGTTGATCTCCGAAGTGGCACTGAGGTCAGGGCGCCTCAAATGATCGATTTTTCTCAGCATGACCGGCGATTCCGAATGATGAGTTTTCATTTTGTAGCGGGCCTCGTTTGTGCCGTGGCAATTGCCGTCTCGACGATGGTCGCGGAAGCCGACGAGTTTCGTGGCAGCATTGATCAGTGGATTGCAGCGGGCTGGAAGGCGAATGACGTCAAATCAGCCGAATCGGCGACGGATGCCGAGTTTCTGCGGCGCGTGTGCCTCGATCTTCACGGCGTCATTCCTACGCGTGAAGAGGCAGCGGCGTTCCTCGACGATGCCAGTCCCGACAAACGGTCGAAGCTGATTGACGCTCTGCTGGAACATCCCCGCTTCGCGATTCACCAGGCGGATGTGTGGGATCTGATTTACTTCACTCGGAACCCGCCGGGATACGGTACGGACAAACGCAAGGGTTTTCAAAAGTGGTTGCGCGAGCAGTTTGAAAATGACGTCCCCTATAACGAATGGGTACGGTCAATTCTTCGAGCAGAAGGCAACACCGTCAAAGACGGTTCGCCGATGTTTTACGTCATGTACAAGTCGCATCCGGAAGACGCGGCGGAAGCGATCACTCAGAAATTCCTGGGCATCCAGTTGCAATGTGCCCGCTGCCACGACCACCCGTTCGAAGAGTGGAAGCAGACCGACTTTTACGGCTTCGCCGGATTCCTATCGCGGCTAAGGGTCGTTGACGTCGGCACTGTCGACAAAGAAAAGGCGTACGCGATCGGCGAAATGAACACGGGCGACGTGCTCTTCACCGGGCCGGTCACCGAACAGAAACGCGGGCAGAAGGGCGAGCCTGTTAAGCCGAAGTTTCTCGGAAGCGACCCGCTTGTCGAGCCAGAACTGCCTGTGGACGTCAAAGACCCTCGCAATTTTCCGAACGGGAAACAGCCTCCGGCCCCGCATTTTTCGAGGAAAAATGCACTCGCCGACTGGATCACGAGCGCGGACAACCCGTACTTCGCCCGTGCCGCGGCGAACCGAATCTGGGGCCAACTGATGGGCAAAGGAATTGTGCACCCGGTCGACAATCTCAGCCCGGCCAACCCACCAAGCCATCCGGAACTGCTTGATGAATTATCGAACGGACTCGTCGCGCACAACTTCGACCTGAAGTGGCTGATCAGGGAAATCGTCAACAGCCGCGTCTACCAGCTTTCGGCGAGTGGTGAAAACACGGAGGCGATGCCGCTGTGGTTTGAGCGAGCCCGGTATCGTCCGTTGTCCGCCGAAGAGCTGTTTGAGTCCTGGTTGCTGGCCGGCGGCTACCACGATGCCCGCAAGGCGAGCGGCAAGGAACCGGAAGACCGCTTCAACGTGCGAGGTTTCACATGGGATTACATGCGACGATTCTTCGGCCGGCCGAACGACGGTATGGGCAATTTTCAGGGCGGGATGCAGGAGCATCTTTACCTTAACAACGGGCAGATTCATCAGCTGATTTCGAAGGACAAAGGCAGTCTTTACGATCATCTCGCGACGTCGAAATCGCCGATGGAAGATCGTGTTGAGCGACTCTTCCTGCAGGTGCTGTCCCGTCGACCCGAAGCGGAAGAAACGGAAAAGTTTGTCGTCCATTTGTCGCCGAAAGACGATCAACGAAATCAAATTCACGAAGCTATCTGGACGCTCATGTCGTGCAGCGAGTTTCGATTTAACCACTGAACATTGTCGTCTCGCCTGGTCTGTTTCGGGTAGGCGTTCAACGGTGACACCGCAGCGATGTAAGGAGCCACATCGGTGAATTTCAACTGTCCTCGCAACGAACATCTCAATCGTCGGTCGCTTCTGAAGAGCAGCCTGGCGACCGCATCTGGCGCTTCGCTTATGAACTGGGGTGGGCTGTTCGGCTCGGACGCGCACGCCGCGGAAGCCAGCAAGAAAAACAAGCATTGCATTCTGATCTGGCTTAACGGTGGTTGTAGTCAGTTTGAAACTTTTGACATGAAAATCGGCCGACCGACCGGCGGGCTGTTTCGCGACATCTCGACGAACACCGGTGAGTCCCGAGTTTGCGAGCTGATGCCGAACATCGCTCAGCGCATGGACAAGCTGGCCGTCATCCGCTCGATGAAGACGTCGCAGATCGACCATTCCGGCGGGATTTACCTGATGCATACCGGTTATCAGGCGACCGCCGCCGTCCGTTTTCCCGAGATCGGGGCGATCGTCGCCAAGTACTGCGGCGACGCGGAATCCGACCTGCCGAACTTTGTGAAGATTTCCTCCAACGGAAATGCCGGAGCGGGCATCATCGGTCCACGGTACTCGCCGTTCAGCCTCGACAAAGACGGTCGATTGCCGACGTTTTCTGAATCGCGTCTCGCGCCTCCGATCGAGGCTCGTCGGCACGGGCTGCGGGATTTCATGGAAGAGCGATACGCAAAATCTCACAAGGCCGAGCCGGCAAAGATGTACCGTGAGTCCTACGCCCGGGCCCGCCGTCTGCAGAACGTCCGGCAGGCCTTCGATGTCGATTCCGAATGGGAGAAATACCGGGAGAAGTACGGCAACTCGAAACTGGGCCGACGGCTCATGACCGCTCGATGCCTGGTTGAGTCGGGTGTGTCGTTCGTCGAAGTCGGGCAGAGCGGCTATGACACTCACGCTGACAATTTTGAGGGACACAAATCTCTCGTTCCGACAATGGACATCGGCTGGGCCGCGCTGCTTGACGATCTCGGCGAGCGAGGGCTGCTGCAGGACACGCTCGTCGTCTGGATGGGTGAAATCGGTCGAACGCCGCGGATCAACAACCGCAGCGGTCGTGATCACTACGTCCGGTCCTGGTCGACGGCTCTCGCGGGAGGCGGGGTGAAAGGCGGACTGATTTACGGAGAATCCGACGAGGACGGCATCGACGTGAAAGACAAACCCGTCACAGAAGGGGACTTCTTCGGGACGGTCTACACGGCGCTTGGCATCGACCCGCTCGAAGAGAATTATGCGGGCGTCCGGCCGATTCCTCTGGCCCCGTTCGGGCACTCAGTCGTCGAGGATATTCTGGCGTGAGATCGCGCTTTAAGGGTCAGGGATCAGACCCCGCGCAGATTCACGATATCGTCAAATAATGTCATACGAACGCGCGAAGCCACAAAGAAGACAGGACAACCTCTATGTGACTTCGTGTGAGCACCCAAATTCTTCGCAGGAATTGATTGACAATGGAAATCGGCAAACCAGCACACACCTGGCAGCTTTCCTTTGACGGCGACTGGCCGACGTCGGTCGCGTTTCTGGGTGGGAGCCGAAAGCTCGCGGCGGGGAGTCGCGACGGGCGGATCTTCATCTGGGATCTGCCTGAGACACCGCCGGAGAGTCAGGAAAAAGACATTCCACCCGATGTGGCGCCGGTCCGGCAACTTATCGGACACGAAAACGGAATCACGCACCTCATTGCAACGGATGATGGCAAAACGCTGATCTCATCGAGCCTGGATCGCACGATCCGAATCTGGGACGTCAATGCCGAGGCCACTGGCAAAGACGAAGTGATCCTCGACAAACCGGCGAGGGAACGGCGATCCCGCCGCAAACCGGCGGCTGAGAAGAAAGCGATTCTCGAAGCGCCAGGCGTTTCCGTCGAAACGGTCGGCAGTCAACACACGCTCGAGGGGCACAAAGACTGGATCAAGGCACTCGGCATCAGTGCCGACGGGCGGCGACTGATCAGTGGCGACGATGGCTGCCGGACGATCGTCTGGGAACTGCAGACTCGGAAACAGATCGCTAGCTGGCACGGGCATGAGCGGGTGTGGGTTTCCTCGACAGCCCTCACACCGGACGGAATGACAGCCTTCGTTGGCGAGTTCGCCGGGCGACGCAGTAGCTTTGACGTTCCCGCCGCGCAGGCTCGGTTGTGGAATGCGGACACGGGGGAGATGACGTCCGACCTACTGAAGATCTGGACGCCGAAGGTTAAGGATGAAGACCGAGTTGACTCGTATGGCTACGGTCGGGAATGGGGCAAGCTGCTCAAGCGAGGCCTCGTGTGTGCTCAGTTTTCTCCCGACGGAACGCTGCTGGCCGTCGGCCAGGGCGGTGAGACAGACAAAGGTCAGGTTCACCTGGTCAATGTTGAGAGCGGAAAAATTGAACGGACAGTCTCTGGCCATCAGACCGGGGCCTGCGATGTCAGGTTCTCTGCGGATGGCAAGCTCGTTCTGTCAAGCGGTCGTGACACCGTCGTGCGGGTTTGCCAAGTGACGGACGGCAAAGAAATCGCAACCCTCGGCAAGGCACGAGGCGGTCAGTTCAAGGACTGGTTTTACGGCATCGCGATTTCCCCAGACGAACAGTCCGTCGCGGCCGCAGACATTGCCGGGCTGATTCAGGTGTGGCGACTGAACTCGTAGTTAAATACCGGTGTACCGGTGTGTGGTTGAGCGGTGAATTCAGCAGCCCATTGAAAATGGTTAAGATTCTACTGACGGAGTCGTAAGCCAGCTTGAGAATCGTCGACTTGACCGCGTCC